>DASZAN010000166.1:0-3623 GCA_035945115.1 Allostellaceae bacterium | reverse complement strand
ATGCAACCATTCGCCCAATGCTTCCGATCCTCATAGGCGGGAGCGTTTCTCGGTTCTCAAAGCGGTTCGGCTATATCAAATTGGTAAAGAATACGTGACAGTCTGCATGGGGGTACTAGCGAACGTATTGAGTGGCGACAGGGCTCACCGAAATTGACACCTTCCGAGCCATGTCAGGTGTCTCTAACAGCGGCTCTTCAGTGACGCTCGTGGTCGCCATCCACGCCAGTTCTCGAAAGTGACCGTTTTGGCTTCGGCGCCGCTACAGGTGTGGTAGCCTCTTGTAATGGCGATGAGGCTTTGGTGCCGCATGAAACGACGTGAAGTCATCACCAGCCGACGAGGTCATCGAATGATGGGGTGGATGGCTCCGTACGGGGCTGTGCTTGGAAGGTTATAAGGGCTCCATGCAGGACTCCGCACAAGCGCAGCGATCCAGTGACTATGTCGAATACGCGCGGCTGCTGCGTCAGATCGACCTCTTCGCCGGGCTCGATCGCGTTACTCTGGCCAAACTGGCGTCGCATTTGCACCCGTCATCCCACCCAGCAGGTTCGATCATTTTTCGGCAGGGCGATGTCGCTGATGCGTGTTTCTTGGTCGCGAGCGGATCGGTCGGCGTCTACACCAACGACAAGATTGGGATGACTGATCTTCAGGTGAAGGTGCTGCACGCGGGCGAGCCCTTCGGCGAGATGGCGTTGCTGAACAACATACCGAGGACCGCGACCATTAAGGTCGAGACCGATTGCCAGGTGTTGCGCCTCGATCGTAGCGCCTTCGTCGAGCTTGTGCGGGAGCGGCCGAGCGTGGCGCTTGCGATCGCAGCAACGCTTAGCCGCCGACTCGCGGGCATGCTGGATCGGGGCCAGCAGACCACTGACAATGTGTCCGACAAAGCTATCGGCCAAGCAACCACGGCCAAGGCCCCCGCCACCGCGGGCATGGCGCGGCCACGATGGCGGATAGGCCGCCTTAGCATCTCGCTTCTCTTGGCGCTCATCATCGTTGGGATTGGTTGGGCGGCGCCGCCGCCGAGCGGGCTCACTCCGGTTGCCTGGCGTGCGGTCATTGTCCTGGTTGCGATATTGCCGGCGCTGGTGCTCGACGCGCTGCTGGAAGGTGTTCTTGGTTTTCTGCTCGCCTGCGGCTGGGTGCTGTTCGGCGTCACCAGTGCCGCCGAGGCGCTTTCCGGCTTCGCCACCGCAAGCTGGGTGCTGGTCGTCTCGGTCCTCATCATCGGCGCGGGAATTACACAAACAGGGGTGCTGTACCGACTGTCGTTGATAACGATAACCTATATGCGTGGCGGATTCGTCGGCGAGGCAACGGCGCTTGTTTGTGCCGGGCAGCTCATGGGCCCGGCGGTGCCGAATGCGACCAGCCGTATCATCATCATCGCGCCGATGCTGCGCGAACTTGTGGGCGCCATGGGCTATGCGATGAAATCAAAGGCCGCAGCAGGACTGGCCATGGCCGTTCTCATCGGCTTCGGACAGATGGCCGCAACGACTCTGACAAGCGCCACCACGTCGGTGCTGGTCGCGGCTGTGCTGCCAGTCGAAGCGCGCAGCGACATCAACTGGATTACCTGGACGCTCTACGGCGCGCCGTTCAACCTTATCTTGTTGGTCGGCATGCTGGGAACCATCGTATGGCACTACCGGCCATCCGCCGATGATCGGCTGCCATCGGGCGAGCGCAAAAAATCGCTTGCATTGCAACATGCGCTACTCGGCGCTATGTCGCGCGACGAGAAGATTGCCCTCTGGGTCGGTATTGCTCTCCTCGCGGGATTCATCACGCAGCCGCTGCACCGCGTTGATCCCGGCTGGGTCGCCGCGATTGCCGTTGGCGTCTTGTCGGCAACCCGCGTCGTCAATGTAAACACATTGCGAATGGTCAATTGGAATTTCGCGCTGCTGTTCGGGATTTTGATCAGCCTTGCGACAGTGTTCAATCATACCGGGCTCGACCGCTGGGTGGCTAATCGCGTCGCGGGCGCGATCGGCGACCTGAGCTCATCACGCATCACGTTCGTCGTTGTTTTGTCGTTATTGTGCTTTGCGATCAGCTTCGTTGTGCGCTGGCAGGCGGCCGCACCGCTCGTCACGATCGCGCTCGCTCCAATCGCCAGCCACAGCGGAATCCACCCATATATCGTCGGCCTTGTCGCCACCATCGCCTGTACGGCTTCTTCCTGCCTTATCAAAGCACGACATACCTTGCGCTCGACGCTGGCACCGGGAAGGGGCTTTTCACGCACGCGCAAGCGCTGCCGTCGGCGATTGCGTTTGGCGTCTGGACGGTGATTGCGGCTACGTTAAGTGTGCCCGCGTGGCGAATGATGGGGCTTATGTAACAAAAGACCGACCTGACGTTGATGCGATTCCAATACCGCTGGCGCGCTGGCGCGACTCCCGCGGCCCATAAGCAACTCACGATGTCCGTATACCCTTAGCCAAAACATTCTCAGCATCAGGTGGCTCTTAGAATCGATTCTGTGGCATTGCTCGGCGTCAGCCTATTTCAGCCTACTGCGCGGTGCAGAACCGGTCGACATTCGGGTGGAGCAACCGACAAAATTCGGGTTGGTCATCAACCTCAAGACCGCCCGGACGCTCGGCCTAGAAACGCCGCCTATGCTCCTCGCGCGCGCTGACGAGGTGATCGAATAGCGTCGCGATTTCTGACTCTTTCGCATGCCGAAATTGCTCGAGCGCCTTCGGCGGTTGCGAGTCAAGTTATCCGCGGAATGGTCACGAGGAAGCGGATTTTCTGGCTCGAAGCAGTGCTCCCGATCGAGGAATACCAACAACAAGCCCTTTACCGGCTTTTTGAAGCCACTCCAGAAATGAGGCCGGGAGGGGCCATGGTCGGAGACGTGGGAACCCACCATCTTCGCAACGCGCCGCGTGACCGTCCCCTGGACAGCCTTCTGTTCCGAGTAAGCATGCGCCGTGCTGATGCACGCTGACAAATCGAGGTGTCGATTCTCTGGACAGCCGCGGCTGCGAATGCGGGTTAGTGGTTGGCGCATCGCCTCTTCCAGCGGCGTAAAAATCACCGCGAAGCAGTGGCCCCTCCGTATCCTTCAGATCCTTCCTTCCCTCTGCCCCTGGCAACAGCGTAGGGTGGGGCGCTGTGAGCAGGTCGAGGAGCTGCTGATGGTTTCGCTCTTTCTCCGTCGCCAAATGGTTCGGCCAGCGGCAGCCCTGGGGCGTGTACTCATAATATAGTCAGCGGAGGATGCGATGAATCGATACATCTCACTGGGAATGGCAATGCTGGTAGGTGCCGCGATCGGAGCCGCGGCTGTTAGCGGCCTGCACGCTCAAGCCAAACTGAAAGCCTACACTGTCTCCGAGCTCGAAACGCTCGATGCTGCGGCCCTAGCCGCGTACGTCCCTGCTGCCGTGGCTGCAATAAAGTCTGCCGGTGGTCGCCCGTTCAACACTGGGGGAGGTAAGATTGTTGCACTGGAGGGGGCGGCGGCTCCCAAGCGTGTGGCTATCACCGAGTGGGACAACCTGGAGCAGGCGCAGGCATTTTACAACTCGACAGCCTGGAAGAGCCTTGCGCCGCAGCGTGACAAGGCATCCAAGACAATACGGCGGTACGCC
>DASZAN010000165.1:0-15439 GCA_035945115.1 Allostellaceae bacterium | reverse complement strand
TGGAAGATGGAATCGTTCGAATCCTTCCACCCCTGGTTGACGAGCCCGTTCGGCGAGCGGCGATCGTATTCGAGAAATCCGTCGCCGTCGGGGTCGCCGTAACGCCGCATCCATTCGAGCGCGGCCGTGATGTTGCGCCAGATGCCGCGAATGAAATCGAGGTCGCCGGTGCGCTGGTAGTAGCGGGCGGCCAAGACGATGAAGAGCGGCGTGCTGTCGATGCTGCCGTAGTAGAGCCCGAACGGCACCTCGCCGAGCTTTGCCATCTCGCTCTTGCGCGTCTCGTGCAGGATCTTGCCGGGCTCGGCATCCATCGCCGGCACGACCTCTGTCGCTTGCTTCGCCGCGAGGAAACCGAGCACGCCCTTGGCGAGGTCGGGCGCGAGCCACAGCGTCTGCAGCGCGGTGATGATGGCGTCGCGGCCAAAGGCGGTGGAGAACCAGGGAATGCCGGCATAAGGATAGGGCCCCGTCGGCATCTCCGTGACGAGCATGTCGAGATCGAGCTGCGAACGCTCGATCCAGGCATTGAAGCCGGTGTTCGAGGTCTCGATCTCGACGGCGGCGGCGCGGCGCGCACGCGTGCGCGTCTCGGCGGCCTGGACCGCGGCGGCGAAGTCGAGGTCACGCGAAAGCGGCGGACCATCGATGGCGCAGCGGATGGCGAGTGTCAGCCGCACGCTGCCGCGGGGCGGCAAGCGCAGGCGAAAGCACGCCTCCTCGTGGCTGAGACGGTCCGGCACCGGCGCGAAGCTGAGCTCGGTGCGGCGCACCGCGCCATCGAGACCGCGATAGCCTAGCACGACACGATCGGCGCCCACCTCCTCGGGCAGGTAGCTGCCGCGCTTGGCGCGGCGCTGGCCTCGCACCTCGAACATGTCGCAGAAATCGGCGGCAAAACCGAAGCGGAGATCGAGCGTGACCTCTCCCTCGGCAAAGTTCTTGACCTCGAGCGCCTCGAAGCAGGCGCCTTCCGCCAACACCTTGGCGCGGAGCAGATGGACGCTGTCGCGCGCCAGCCGCAGCGCGCCATCGACGAAGAAATCGGGATTGGTGAGGTCGGTGGTGAGCAGGTTGTTGTCGGCGGTGGCAGAAGCGGTGAGGAGCAGCGGCCAATCGTCATTGACGAGGAGGACGAGGCGCGAGAGAAAGCGCGTATCCTCGTGATAAAGTCCCTCCGCCGAGGGACCTTCGGCCTCGGCGTTGCCGAAGGGATCGATCACCAGGAAGGTGTCGCGCCGCTTCAGCGTTCGTGGTCGCCATAGACGTGCGCTCGCTTTCGAGGGAATGTAGAAGGGACTGACCGGCTCGGCCGCGGCGGTGTCGGCGTTGGCGCGGATTTTCTTCATGCCGCTCCTCCGAAGGGGGTCGCCTTGACGGGTCGTGATCGAGCAGCCCGGCGGTTCGAGCGTTGACGATCATGGGGCGATAAACGGGTCATCGCTGCCGCCGTTCCCTCAGGGAACGCTCTGAGGTCGCTGGTTGTTTGCCACCGCTCTGCCCTCGAGGATTTCGCACGTGCGTATCTTGTTGGTCGAAGACGACGATCTCGTCCGCGAGGTGACGGCCGAGATGCTTGAAGAAGCCGGCTATGACGTGTTGACGGCAGCGAGCGCGCCCGAGGCCGAACGGCTCGCCGAGAACGCCGGCATCGACATCCTCATCACCGACATCGTCATGCCCGGCGGCGACGGCGTCGACCTCGCCCGTCGTTTGGCGCTTCGCCGCGGCGGCATCAAGACCCTGTTCACGACCGGCTATACCCGCCACATCGCGCCAGAGCTCGCCAACGCCCCCATCCTCGACAAACCCTATCATCGCGAAACGCTTCTCCACGCAGTCGGACGTCTGATCGGTTTTGAGACAGCCTAAGGCGGTTGCGTATAGGTATACCTGTTCGCGACGTTCATCACCCATTCCCGTGCGGTGATCCTTTCTTCGGGGGAAAAATCCCTTGGTTGAGGCGCTATAGCAGCGATAGCGCGCGGAAGCCGCGGATCGCGTGAAGGCGGAGCGTCGATATCGATGGCACGCCCGGTCGTTCTGAAAGAGAAAGAGGCCCCTAGGGCAGGAGGGCGAGATGCGCGATCCCATCCGTTTCCGAGAACTGGCACGGCACTGTCGGTCGCTCCTCAGCGCGACTGCGAATCCAGAGCTCGTATCCCAACTTCAGCAATGATCGGTTGAATGCGATCGCCGCGTCGACACTGCCGAGCGTACGCACCCTTCCGAGCAAGCGTCTCGCTATCGCTTGCGCGCCGATGAGTACCGGGTAACGGCCGCGCAGATGTGCGCCCCTGCGGCGCGCGCCTCCTTCCGGCAAATGGCCGAGACCTACGAAGCGATGGCACGGGGCCTCGATCATGCGGCGCGGCGCTCGCAAGAGCGGGGCGCGATGCGGGCTGAGCCCTAGAGCAGCTCCTCGACCGGCAGCACCGAGATCAAATCCGCTTTGAGGCGTCGCCAGATGCTGGTAACGGGGGCGTGGCGGAAGCGCACTTCGCGGCCGCCTTCCTCGGCCACCCATACCACATCGTCATCGACGAGCTCGAGCCGGAAGGAATTGGCGAGCGACATGTCTCTGTCGATGAACTGCGTAACCTTGGCGGCGAGCTCGGGACTCTCCACCAGGACGGCGATTTCCGTGTTGAGATAGCGCGAGCGCGGATCGAGATTGAACGAGCCGATCATCACCTTCTTTCGGTCGAAAACGGCCGCTTTGGTGTGCAGCTCCGCTTCCGAACGGGTCTGGAGCCAAGTCCATTCGCGGGCGACGAAGGCAGCATCGGGGCGCAGCTCGTGCAGCTCGACGCCGCAGTGGAGCAGCTGGTCGCGATAGTGCATGTAGCCGGCATAAGCGGAAATCTCGTCGGTTGAGGCGAGCGAATTGGTGAGGATGCGGATCGCGACGCCCTGAGCGACCCGCGCGCAGAGGCGCTCGACGCCATGCTCAGAGGGTATGAAATATGCGACTTCCAGCAGCACCTCGCGCTTCAGCGTCCCGCTGACATTGGCGCGTAGCTCATCGGCCAATTCCGGCACCTCGGTCGCGGGTTTGTTCGGCGCGTCGAAGAGCAGCGTCGCCTTGCCCCAGGCGAGCCGGGCGGGCACGGTGTCGACGAGGCGCTCGAGATCGGCATCGCTGAGGACAGTCTTGAAGGGATAAGGTGTGCTCGCGACCTCCGCGCGCAGTCGCGCCGCCGCCGCCTTCACCTCCTCCGGGCCGGGCCGCGCCCCGTCGACCTTGCGTACCGAGGTCGCCCAAGGACTGTTCCAGAATTCGTCGAACTCGTCCGAGATCTCGCGGACGATTGGACCCACGGCCAAGAGGTCGAGATCGCGGAAATTCGACTCGTCGCTCACCTGGAAATACTGGTCGGCGATGTTACGCCCTCCCGCCACGGCAATGGCGTTGTCGACGATGAACGCCTTGTCGTGCATGCGATGGTTGACCCGCGCAAAATCGGTCACGAAGTCGACCGCGGTGAAGGGATTGAAGAGCCGCACCTGGATATTGGGATAGGCATTGAGTGCCGCAAGATCGATGTCGGCGCCGGGACGATTGAGATCGTCGATGAGCAGACGGACCCGCACGCCGCGATCGGCGGCATCGAGCAGGGCGCGCAACAGATTGCGTCCGGTCGCGTCATCGGCCCAGAGGAAATACTGCGCGTCGATGGTGCGCTCGGCGAGATGGGCGAAGGCATAGCGCGCCTCGAAGGCGGTGCGGCCCGAGGTGACGAGATCGAACCCGGAAAGGCCGGGATGGGCGCGCGCCGCGCCGGCGAAGAACCCGCCGAGCCGCGTCGCCGTGTCCGGATTGGGCAGCGCGTGCGATTCGATCCGATGCGGCGGCCCGACCGGCTCCACTCGCCCGACGCAGGCCACGAGCAGGCATGACAATGAGGCCGCCGCTAGCGTCGCCCGCCAAAAGCCGTGCAAGTTGCTCGCCTCCGTCGTTCCTGCCCTGAAGGAAAAACGCGAATGTGAGCGGATTGTTATCAAAAAATCGGCGAGCCGAAAGGGTTCGGGCGAAGCTCAGCCCGAGGGCACATTGAGGAGCCGCTCCAGCGTCGCGAGCAGCTCGGCGAGCTCGAAGGGCTTGCGCAACGCGGCGGTGGCGCCGAGCTGCAAGGCCATGTCGAGGAACTCCGCCTCGAGGATCTGGCCCCCACCCGAAATGGCGATGATCGGCAAATCGGGCGCTACCCCACGGATCGCGACAATCGTTTCGATGCCCTCGCTCTCGGGCATGACGATGTCGGTGATGACGGCGTCCGGCCGGATCTGCTCCAGCAGGGCAAGCGCGCGCCGCCCGTCCGGCAGCGTGTCGATCACGTAGCCCTTGCCCTCGAGCACCGTGCGGAGCGATGAGGCCGCGCCGCCTCAACCTCCGCACGGCCGGCGATGTCGTCATAGAGCGCCGCGAGTTCGCTCAGTTCCTTGGCGATGTTGGGCGTGCGCGCGCCGACCGACGCTTTCCGCGCGTAGTCGGCGCGCCGTTGCAGCAGCGACAGCCACGCGAAATCTCCCGTTGTGTCCATCCGCGCCTCCGGTCTCGCCCTCCGAGATATCGGGGAGTCCTTGTAAATTCCCTAAGGTGTGGATGAAATGTCATCCGACAACACGCGCGGTAACCCGATCACTAGCGAAACGATCGAGGCGCCGCGCGGCGAGATGGTTCTACCAGCGGCCTTCAAAGCCGCATTAATGTTCGCGCGTGATCGCGAGCTTGGAACGAGCGGCCAAGCGCTCTGTTGCTCGATGAAATCGTCATGGGGAGCGAGCCATCACGCTCACGATCACAGCATGAAGGCCAGAAGAGGCGTGACGCGGATTTCGCCTATGCCTCCTGATCTGCCATGAAATCCCGCATTGCACTGATTTCCGCCTGCGCGAGCTCGATGCGGCGCGCGGCTTCACGTCGGCTTCGCGGCAGCACCCGGCGCACCGCTGGATCGTTCGCTTGTGCGTGGAGAAGATTATCGAGAACTCTCCTCGCGGTGGGGCTCAGCAGCTCCCTCGAATCTTTTGCTTGTCCGTCCTTCATTTTCTGCGTTCCCAACACTGCGCAACCAAGCAATCATCCATCGGCGCTCCGTCGTGCGGCCACACCGCGACGCCAAAACGAGATTTCGCGTGAGACAAATTGTATGATGCAGTGCACCAGGCCTGAAAAGAAAAGCCGCCGGGTTTTCCACCGAAATCGTGGCCGCGGTGGATTGCGGGCATAGTTGTCGACCGGAGCGACCCACTGTCTCGAACGAGAGAAACCAATGCGCGTGCGCCGCGCTCAGCGACACCGGTTGGTCCGGGATGGAGCGGCGGTAGCGCCCCAACGAAGGCACCGCGATTGATCGCGAAGCTCGTCCATCTCAATGACGTGCCCGTGGGCCAGGCGTCGACGTGGTTCGAGGTCGCCGAGATCGTCTCGCGGCTGGTCGGCGCCACCTTCACCGCCAAGGGCATCCAGCGTCATGCCAGCGAAGGCCCGCGCGGCTTCTACGTAACGCTGCGGCGCGACGAGATCGAAGCGGAATGAGGAGGAGCCATGATCGAAGTCAACGGCGTCGCGCATGTGATCCTGACGGTGAGCGATTGGGAGCGCTCGCGCCGGTTCTACGAAGCGTTCCTGGCGTTTTTGGGATTGGCGCGCGTCTTCGCCGGTGACGATTTCGTCTATTACGTGGGCGGCCGCACGGCCCTCGGCATCAATCGCGCCACGGGGAAACGCGCGGCCGAGCGCTTCGAGCAAGGCACGGTCGGTCTTCATCACGTCTGCTTTCGCTGCCGCAGCCGCGAGGATGTCGACAAGGCCTATGCCTTCCTTCGCACGCAAGCCGTCACCATCGTTCACGGACCCGAGAAGGGACCCTGGGCACCCGAGTACTATTCCGTCCTCTTCGAAGATCCTGCCGGCATCCGCGTCGAGCTCAATCACGTGCCCGGGAAAGGGCTGTTGGCCGAGGGCGCAAGCTTCGCGCCGGCGGAGGATTATCGCTGAGCGGTGGCGCCATCAGCGCCGCGACGAGCCGCTGCTCTCGCGCGGCGCCGGCGGCGGCGAGGTCGGCAGATTGTCGCCCTCGAGGCAACGCTGCTCGGCGCGATCGCGCTTGGCGTTGCCCTCGACGGTGTAGTCTGGGAATTGCTTGAAGGCGCTGCGCCGGCATTGGTCGCGCAGCTTCCACACCGATTCCGATTGCTTCCAGGGATTGTAGCCGGGAATTTGCGCGCCGCCGCTCACCGGCGCGAGACAGGCGGCGGCGATGATGATGATGATGATGACGGGTATGGCCCGATCGGCCCGCAACGGCGTACTCCCGACGCGAGGGCCGGCGCGTGCCGCCCCTTCCAATGTCTCAACGTCGGAGACCGCGCGTCATTCCCTCGGGCGTTTGAGGCGGCAATATGCGGTCGCTGGAGAAGGTCAGCCCGGCCGGTCCTTGAGCTCGATCTCGATGAAGGCGAAGGGCGTTTCGCCGGCATTGATGACGTCGTGCTCGACGCCCGCCTTGCGGAAGTAGGCGCCGCCCGGCGAAAGCGGCACGGTGGTCTCGCCCGCGGCCGCCACCGCGCGCAGCGTGCCTGACGTGAGCGGCACGACGACATAGTCGAAATCGTGGCGGTGGAATCCGGTGGCGTCGCCGGCCTGGAAGCGCCATTCCGTGACGCGAACCTCGGGCGTGTCGATTCTGAGGATGCTCGCTGCCTTGGCCATGACCGCCATCCCTTGCAAACCACTCATGCTTCTATAGCGGCGCGAGCGACGGAGCGAAATGGACGGCGTAGCGTTCCCGCTTGAACCCGTCCTTAACGAGGGATGCGATATGCACGCCCGCGGCTACCATCGACACTGATGAAAGTTATGCGGAGTCAACGAGAATTCTTCCTACGGAGCTGGCTACTCGCGCTTGTCGTGGCACTCGCAGGTGGCACACTCGCCCTCCGCCCGGATTCGGCGTTGCGCACACTTTGGCACACGCGCGAAATCGCGCTTGATGGCGACGATCTCTCTACTCATGCGCTGCGCGAGGGCGGCCATTTGCGTGCGATCGCGCCTGAGACATCGGCAAGCGATGAAGACGTGCACGCGTACGCGGAGCGCCGGCAGTCGCTCCGCGACGACATTGCCCGCAACCACGCGCGCGCCCGGCGCCGCTTGGCGATTTTCACTACCCTGTTGCTTGCGGTTCCGCCGGCGATCGCTGGCATGGTGCTGGCCGCGCGCCAACTCGCCGCCTCGCCCGCGCTCGCGCGCCTGCGCCCTAGCTAAGCGCCGGCGAGCGCGCGCTCGCGCAGCACCGCTTTCTGGATCTTGCCGTTGGCGTTGCGCGGCAGCGGCGCGCGCTCGACGGTGACGGTTTCCGGCACCTTGTAGTCGGCGAGCCGCGCCGCGCAGAATTGCTGCACTTCCGCGGCGGCGAGCGCGGCACCTTCCTGCGGCACGACGAAGGCGTGGACGCGCTCGCCCAGCACCGGATCGGGACGCCCGACGATGGCGCATTCCGCGACGCCGGCGAGCCCCATCAGCACGTCCTCGACCTCCGCGCTGAAAATCTTGAAGCCGCCGCGATTGATCATGTCCTTGCGGCGGTCGAAGACGCGGACGAAGCCCTCGGCATCGATCGAGCCGATGTCGCCCGAGCGCCAGAAGCCATCGGCGAACTCGCCGGCATTCGCCTCGGGCCGCTGCCAATAGCCTGGCACCACCATTGGCCCCGCGATCATGAGCTCGCCGGGCGTGCCCGGCGGCACCGAGGCGCCCCTCTCGTCGACGACCTTCACTTCGCCGCACGGCACCACCTGACCGACGCTGTCGGCGTGATCGCGCCATGCCGCGCGCGGCATGATCGTCGTGGGCGAGGTCGTCTCGGTGGCGCCATAGGCGTTCAGCAAGTCGAGATGCGGCAGCTTCCGCGCCAATATCTCGATCGTCGTCACCGGCATCGGCGCGCCACCGAAGCAGCCGACACGCCAGGCGCTCAACTCATAGCGGTCGAGATCGGCATGGTTCGCCGCCAGCGTATAGATCGCCGGCACGAGGATCGAGAAGGTGATGCGGGCGCGGCTCGCAAGCTCGAGGAAGAGATCGGTCTTGTACTCGCGATACATCAGCACGACGGCGCCGCCGACGATCATGCTCGTCAGCGAGACGGCAACGAGCCCCGTCACATGCGCGAGCGGCACGGCGACGAGGCCACGATCCGCGGCACCGAGGCCGAAGCAGCGGGCAAAGGTGATGGCGGAGTGGATGATGCCGAGATGGGTGAGCCGCGCGCCTTTGGGTCGTCCGGTCGTGCCGGAAGTGTAGAGAATGACCGCGGTGTCCTCCTCATGGATCGCCGGTCGCTGCGGCGGCGCCGATGCGCTCTTCAGAAGAGCCGAGAACGGGCGGACGCCCGGCACCTCGCCGCGCACGGCAAAGAGGCGGAGGGGATGGCCGACGCTCTCCGGCGGCGGTACCGCGTCGGCGAGCTTCGCCTCGAAGACGAGCACGCGCGTGCCGCAATCGTTGAGCAGGAACTCGAGCTCGGCGCGGCGTTGGCGCGTGCCGATCGGCACCGCGATCGCACCCAAGCGGTGGCACGCGAAGAGGGTGGCGAGGAACTCCCAGCAATTGCCGAGGAAGAGCGCGACGCGGTCGCCGGCGGCAATCCCTTCCGCGGCAAGGGCCGCCGCCACGGTGGCGACGATACCGTCGAGCTCGATGTAGGTGATGGTGCGATCGTCCTCGATGATGGCGGGCCTTGCCGGGAAACGTCGCACGAGATCCTCGAGCATCGCCGCCAAATTCGCGGGACGCTCGGCAAAGCAGCGCATGACGCGGCCGCCGAAATGCTGCTCGAGGCGGAGCGCGCTGCCGAATCCGTCCGCCTCCCAGAAGCGATCCTGCGGTCGTACCGATGCGGGGTCCATCGCGACCGACTTTATCGGAGCGAGCGCTGCCGACGCCAGAGGCCGCCGGCAGAGCACCGACAGCGTCAGGCGAGCAGCGCCTGCGCCTCGCGCCACAGTCTCTCGACCACCGCCGATGCCGGTTCCGCGCGCGCCATGGCGGCGGATTGGCCGGCCCAAGCTTGCATGCGATGGATGTCGCCAGCCTTGGTCCCGGCCTCGCGCAGCGCCGCCGTCAAGCCGCGCTGAACGGGATAAGGCGCCGGCACCGGCGCACCGAGCGCGGTGGCGGCGCGCACATAGTCGGTGGCGATGCTGCGCCCGGCCCTGCCGCTGAAGACACGGCTCACGACAGTCTCCTCGGGCGGCGTTGCGGCGAGCGCGTCCGCCCAAGCCGGACTTATCTTGGCTTCGGGGCAGCGCAAGAATGCCGTCCCGACCTGCACCGCGCTTGCACCGAGGAGCAGCGCCGCAGCCACGCCCCGCCCATCGGCGATGCCCCCGGTCGCGACCACGGGAATGCGCACGGCATCGGCGACGGCGGGCAACAAGGAAAAAAGCCCGACCATCTCGCGCTCGGCGCGCGCGGCATCGAAAGCGGCGCGATGGCCGCCCGCTTCCATTCCTTGCACCACCACGACATCGGCGCCCGCCGCCTCCGCCGCGCGCGCCTCCGCCACCGTCGAAACCGCGGCAAACCACGCGATCCCCCGCGCCTTCACGTGCGCGACGAACTCCGGCGGATAGAGACCCATGATGGAGGAAACGACGGGCGGCGCGGCGTCGAGAAACGCCTCGCATTGCGCGGCGAAGTCGGGTGGCGTTCCATCACCCGCTTCCTTTGCCACGGGCGGTCCCCATTGCTCGAGGAAGCGGCGGAGGTCCTCCTCACGCGCGGAATCGCGCCGCGGCGGCGGGTCGGGTACCCATAAATTAAGCTGGAAAGCGCTCGCATTGCTGCGGCGCAGCTCGGCCACCCAATCCATGATCGCCGGCGCCCGCATCAGGAGCGCGCCGCAAGCTCCGAGGCCGCCCGCCCGAGCAACGGCAATCGAGAGCGACGGCGGACAGGCTCCCGCCATCGGCGCGAGCAGGATGGGCAGGCGAAGGCCGAACCGCTCGCAGAATGTGGTGGTGCGCGCCAGCGCGGGATGGATCTTGGTCATGGCAGAGAGTCTGGAGCCGAATCCGGCTGGCGACCAACAAAACATTGAGATGGCAAGCATCTCAATAAAAGATGAGTGGTGATCTGAGCCAGCTTGACAAATGATGCCAGGCTGCGCCTTGATGGAACGGCACCACGATTGGAATCGATGGGTGAAGCCGATGGATTGCCGGGACCTCCGGATTTTCGAAGCGGTCGCGCGGCAGGGCGGCATGGGCCGGGCGGCAGCCGAACTCAATACGGTGCAATCGAACGTCACGAGCCGCATTCGGCGGCTCGAGGGCGAGCTCAAGGTTGCGCTCTTCCGCCGCCATGCGCGCGGTGTCGAACCAACGGAGGCGGGGCGCCGGCTGATGCCCTATGCCATCGAGGTCGCGCGTCTCTTGCGCGAGGCGCGCCAAGCCGTCGGCGATGACGGTACGCCGCGCGGACGGTTGGTGGTGGGCTCGCTCGAGACCACGGCGGCACTCCGCATTGCTGACAAGCTCGCCGCCTACGTCGCGGCATATCCCGAGGTCGATCTCGTCCTGCGCACGGGCACGACCGCGGAGCTGATCGGCGACGTGTCGAACCGCAAGCTCGACGGCGCCCTCGTTTGCGGCCCGGTGCGCGACCACGCGCTGGTGGTCGAGCCGATGTTCGCAGAGGAGCTCGTGCTGCTGACCGCGCCGCATATGGCGTCGCTCGACGAGGTGGCGAGAAGCGGCGAGGCACGTATCGTCGTGCTCCGCGCGGGCTGTTCCTACCGCCAGCGGCTCGAGGGGCTGCTGGCGCGGCGTGGCATTCCCGCGCCCCGCATCCTCGAGTTCGGAACGCTCGAAGCCATCGTCGCCTGCGTCGCCGCGGGGCTCGGCATTACCCTGTTGCCGCGCGCGCTGATCGGCCCGATCTGGGACACGGACTCCGTCGCGGTGCATTCGCTGCCGCGGCGCGAGGGCGTGGTGGAGACGGTGTTCATCCAACGCCGCGACGCCATCCCTTCCACCGCCCTCACCGCCTTTCTCGCGACGATCAGAGCCCGGTCGCGGCCGGCCGCCCGGCTTCAGCGCCGCGCCGCCAATCTCTCAAGGGCGTCATAGATCGAGCGGTCGATCTCGAGACGGTCTTCAGCCAGCGCGCGGGCGCGGTTGCGAAAGGATTGCTCCGAGGGAATACGGATCGCGGCAACGCCCGCCTGTCGCGGCACCGCCTTGACGCGCTCGACGAACGCCGTGATGTCGCGCTTTACGTCGGCGAGGGACATCAGCAGATCGGGCTTGAAGACGATGAAGAGGTAGCCGTTGTCGCCCTCGAGATCGAGGCTTGCGCCGGCGAGTACACCGAAAGCGTGGACGAAGAAGCCGAGCCCGAATCCCTTATGCCCGCCGAATGGCAGCAGCGCGCCTTTCCGCGCGGCGGCGGGATCGCGCGTCGGCGCACCCGCCGCGTCGAGCGCCACGCCCGGCGGCAGCTCTTGCCCCAAGCGCTCGCGCAGCATCAGCTCCGTCATCATGAAGGTCGATGTGCCCATGTCGAAAATGACGGGATCGCGCGTGCTCGGCACGGCAAAGGCGATGGGATTGGTGCCGAGAATGGGGCGCGTGCCGCCGAGCGGCGCCACCATCCGCGTGCAGCTCGCGGTGTGGATGGCGGCGAGATCGGCGCGCGCGATCATCTCGACGTAATGCGCGCTCCGCCCGCTCATCCAAGTGTTGGTGACGCCGATGAGCGCGATCCCCTGCACCTCCGCCTTGGCGATCGCCGCCTTCGCCGCATGATGGAGTGCGAGCATGCCGACGGCATTACCGCCGTCGAAGAGCGTGGACACCGCGGTCTCGCGCAGCACGCGCATGGGCCCGCTCGGCGCCTTGAAGCGGGGATGCTCGGGAATGTTGAGGATCTTGGCGAGGCCCGAATATTCGTAGCCGCAGAGCGCCGCATCGATGACGTGATCGGCGATGATGCGCGCCGCCGCGGCGTCATAGCCGGTGCCGCGCAGGGCGCCTTCGCCGAGCGCGCGGGCGGCGGCAATGGTGAGGGCGACGCGCTCGCCCACGCCGGCCCTCTTGTCGCTCACTGCACCGAGGAAAACGCCGTCGGCGCCAGGATCTGGTTCGAGAGATGCGCGACGATTTGTCCGTCCTTCTCGGTCTCGGCGCGCACGGCGAGCCATTCCGGGTCGCTCATGAACGCGCTCCATATCCGCTCGCGCTCGGCGAGCGACTCCCAAGCAAGGAAATAGACCAGCTGCTGGTTGGTCTCGCCCACCACGGTGGTGAAAAACCCGGCCTGGCGAATGCCGTGCTTTGCCCAGATCGCCAAAGTTTTCGTCTCGAACCGCTTCAACAGCGCCGGCAGGCGGCCGGGCATGCAGTGATAGACGCGCATCTCGTAAAGCATGGGCGCTCCCTTCCCTCGCCTGGTTTTCATGCGTCTAATGGCGAGAGGGCCCGCGCCCCGTCAATAGGCCACTGTTGCTGTTGCCGCCGCCACGCCGCGCTATTCCACCAGCTGCGCGGTGCTGCCGCTGCCGAAGCTCGCGGTGCCGTCGCCGACGCGGCCGTTCTGGAAATTGCCGTTGCCTGAGATCACCACGAATTGCGTCACCACCTGCGTGCAGGTGGTGGCGTTGCCGGAGATGCCGTTGCCAGCGATGCTCACCGTTTCCGTCGGCGAATAGATCGCGCCGGTGAGCGTGGTGGTGCCGTTGCCGGCGAAACTGATGCCGGTGGTCGAGCTCGCCGGCGCTTTCGGATCTTGGAAGAAGACGAGGCCGGCGGTCTTTTCGATCGCCGAGCTGCCGTCCGGCAGGTGATGGTCGTGTCGCCGCTGGGCGCGGTCAGCGTCACCGTGCCGTTGCCAGCGACATTGGCGGTGGCATAGCTGGGCGTGGCGGCGCTGGGATCGGCGGTGAGAACGATGGTGACGCCGCCGGTGCCGGTCACCGTCGGATTGGCGCCTTGCACCGAGAACGTGCCGCCCTCGATGTAGATGATGCCAGGACAGAGCTTGACCGTGGCTTGGCCGCTCACGTTGAGGCCCCGGTGAAATAGAGGACGCTCGGCGAGGCGGAACACGCTGACGGGCCGCGTTCACCGCGATCTCGTTCTCCGCGGTTGTCGCCCCTCGGCGAGGCGGATCGCCGCTCCGCCCGCGACGGCAGAACCGCGAAACGGTCGACATGATCTTGGTGGAAGCTCCTCGTTTACGCCCCACTTCTGACTGAGGGATGTCATTGCGGCTGGCGCATTTCGGGGCCCCGCGCGATGGCCTGAGGAACGAGCTTGAAGAGTTCGCGCTGATGAACTCTTGGCCACCGATAATCGATCATTTCGATAGCTCTTTTTTCTTTGTCACTTCTATGGTTCAATACTGCCCGATTGCTTTGGTGTCTCCGCGGACGTTCCAAGGATTGATCGAATGGGGGAACAATCCTTTACGAACCAGGGTGCGGTCGCAGGAGAGGGACAAGATGGGGAGGCCGCATCGGCCGCCTCGGACATGCCCTCTTTTCGGCGGGTTGCGCCACCCACGATGAAAGGCGCTGCAGATCAGCGCGCGTCGGCCACGCTCGAGACGGCCACCAAGCCGTCCGTCGACAAGAAGCATTTCGAGATCCGCGAAGACAAACGGGAGACGCCGGTCGCCCGCGCTCGCACCCCGTCACCGCCAGCGAGAGAGCGCGCCACGACCGCCAAGCCATCCGCAACGAAGAGCCGTGGCGCGGCCGTCATCCGCGCATCATTCGTTTTGCTCGTCGGCGCCTCGATTGGCTATCTCTGCTCCTACCTCTTTCCGGCCCCGGCGCATCTCTCCGGTCAGGAGATAGCGAAAGCGCCGTCGGACCGGAGCGCCGCTACCCTCACCGCTTTCGTCGACCAGGGCGAACGTCAGATCGCCGAGCACCGACTGGAAACGCCGGCGGGCGACAATGCCTTGGAGACCTACCGCCGCATCGCGGCGAAGTCGCTGGAGAGTACCGAGACGCGCTCCTTCGGCGAGCATTTGAGCCTCGCTTTCTGGTCGCTCGGGGTCGCCGCCACGCAGCGCGGCGACTGGGTCGAGGCGACGCGATATTTCGACATCGTCAAGACGCTGCCCATTCCGCGCACCTCGCTGGTTTCGGCCGAGACGTCGCCGCTCGAACCCGCGCCCGTTCTCGATCTGCCGCACGCCGTCGTCCCGAAACTCGCCGCGGAGGGAGCGGCAGCGGCGAACGGTCCGTCGTCGCCGGCGCGGGCCATGGCAGCCGCGAATGACGAGCACGCATGGGATGCCGCCCTCGTGGCACTGCGGCGCGGCGATCAGTCGCTGCGTCTCGGTGACATCATTTCGGCGCGGCGCTTTTACGAGTTCGCGGCCGCGAGCGGCATCACCGAGGCGGCCACCGCGCTCGGTCAGACCTATGACCCCGCCTATCTCAAATCCGCCGGCGTACGTGGCGTCAAAGCCAATCCGGAGACGGCGCGGGGCTGGTACGAGAAAGCCGCGCGCCAAGGCGACGCTCGTGCCGCGCAACTCCTGCAATCGCTCGAGCAGAATTAGGACGGAGTTTCGCCGCTGCGGCGATGCGTGGCGGCGCATTCACGCGTCAGACGTTTGCGTCGTCACTCGCTTCGCAAAGCCTGCGGGAGGTCCTGGTTGTAGCGGAGCTTGAGCACGAGCAGGCCGTCGAGTTCTGCTGCGGCGTCATCGCCTTCTGCGGCACCGTTGATGGCCAATGATGGCGAGGTGGCAGCGACCACGTCCTCATCGCCAAGCTCGCGAACGAGACGGGCCAAAGCGAGCCGGCCGCAGGTACAGGTCGGGCTTGCGCATTTCAAGCAGATGAGACGCATCGCCAAGGTGCTCCTCAATCGAGACTGAACAACCGAGGGACTGACCAGCACTCCCCCATCGTCGCGGCCCGCAGCAAAGCATCCGAGCACGCTCGCATGCTTTGCTGCCGTCGATGATAGCGGTCGTCGACGGTTCCGTATATGAGGCATAAGACAACCCGAGGGTGATCTGCATCACAGCCGAGTCGGCGCAGGAGAGATTATCCACAATTTTCTCCACAACTTTCTTTGCGCAACCGCAACATTTCGAATTGAACGGCGAGTCGCAACGTGGTTACGTTTTTCTGTCGAAACCGGCAGGCCCTGTGGGGACCAAGGGATCGACGAAGGGCGAGAGCCCAGCGGCTCCACTTGTCACGGAGATGGCCAGAGCGGTGATTGGCCAGAAAGGGGATGACACCTCAATAATCACTCCAAACCTGGACTTGGCCTCTATGCTGCCGACAGCGGTCTCGCAAGGATTGCGGAAGGTTTCCTACGCCAGGTCACGGACAATCGAGAGATTGTCGGTGGAACAGGTCGGTGGTTCGGTATCGTAAGGTGGTCTTGGTTAGACCCGGTA
>DASZAN010000164.1:0-2696 GCA_035945115.1 Allostellaceae bacterium | reverse complement strand
CTGCCGGATCACTATCCGGCACAGGACTACGGGCGCGTCTTCGACCGAGCGCAGGCAACGGGCACCGGCGTGGTGGGTATCCGAGTGCTGGCCGGTGGCGCGCTGTCCGGGTCGGCCGATCGTCATCCGATCGCCGGTGCGACGCCAACCCCGATCCGCTCGGGCAGAAGCTACGACGCCGATGTAGAGCGCGCCCGCCGGCTGCTGCCGCTGGTGCCGGAAGGATTTGCCGAAAGCCTGCCCGAAGCAGCGACGCGCTTCGCGATCTCCCATCCTGCGATAGGCACCATACTGGTCGGCATGGCCACACCACTCCAGTTCGAGCAAGCATTAGCTGCGGTGCAGAAAGGCCCATTGCCGAAGATCGCGCTCGACCGGCTCGCGGCCCTGCAACAAAGCTTCGCCAGTGAGTTGCAGTGATCTCCGCGCGAAGGAAAGGCGCCCGATCTGCCGGTCATCATGGTGACGGCCTACGGCGATGGGTAGGGGCCAGTGGTATCGGTCGCAGTCCGAATGCCGACGCGCCTTGCAGGTAAAGTCGCCGATCACCGCTCCGCGAAAGGTGACGACACTGGCAACGGCAGCACCGGCTCGCGGGTCTGCAGGCTCTTCGGCCACACCACATATGATTTGTCATCGGTGTACTGGATGATGACCGGGAACGCGCGATCATTCTGGCCCGCGGCGTTCGTCTCCTCGCCGCCGAACTTGACGCCGAAGCCGAGCATGGTGCCGCCTTCCGGCAGATCCACTTCTAACGCAGCCTTGCGCAGCGCATCCGCATCGATACCGCCGTATTCCTTGATGGCGCGGGGCAACACCTCAGTGAACAGCACAAAGGTATTGCTCGCCGCCATGCCAACATGGGCGGACTTGATCACTGTTGCAGGACGGGCCTTCTGGTACTCGTCGCCGATCATCTTGATGATGGCGGGGAGATCTGGGTTCAACGCCTTCTCGTTAGTAAGCCAGATAGAGATGGGATCAACGTTAAAGAAGTAGTTGACGTCTGTGCCGACCGATTCCTTCAGCTTGTCGTAGACGCCGTAGCCGGCGCCGTGCCCGATCAGCGCCTTGAACCGTAGACCCATGTCTCGCGCCTGCCGCAGAAAGAGCGTTATGTCCGGGTTGTAGCCGGTGTGAAAAATGACATCCGGGCGTGCGCGTTTGAGCTTGGTGACCAGCGATGACAGGTCAGGCGTCGTCGCCGCATAACCTTCGTCGAGCACGATTTCAAAGCCTGCCTTCTTGGCCCCGTGCTCGTTGCCCATCGCTACGTCGACCCCGTAAGCCCCGTCTTCGTGGATGATGGCGACGCGGAGGTCCTTGGGTTTCTTGCCGAATTTCTCTTCGGCATAGGCCGCGATAAAGCTCGTCGACGCTAAACCAAATTGTCGACCGCTCGGCTGCGGCCGAAATACGTATTTTAGGTTCCGGTTCTCGAGCACCGCCGAAGAGATGCAGGTGGTAATCCACATGAACTTCTTGAGTTGATCCACCCGCTGCGCGATCGGCACGCATTGCGCTGACGAAAAAAAGCCCAGCAAGATGTCGACGTTCTCTTTCTCGATGAGGCGCACGGCCTCGTTGATCGCGATATCGGGCTTGCTCTGAGCGTCCGCGTAAATCGGCTCGATCTGGTAACCCTCGATACCGCCCTGTTGATTGAAATAGTCGATCATGATCTTGGTGCCGAGCGCATGAAGCTCGGAGCCGCCGGCCGCCAGCGGCCCGCTGTAGTCGTATACCACTCCGATCTTGATCTTTTTTGCGGTCTCTGCCTGCGCGCTCATGGTCGCGCTCAGCAACAACGCCGCGGCGATGAACCCGCCGGTAAGGCAAAAGCGCCCTCGGAACATCCCGGCCTCCCTCAGGCAGCGATCATTGTTCTTGCCTGGGACACAATCATTACGAGCGCTGCAGCCAATGCTGTCAAGCCCGCTTTCCGCCGTTCTAAACCGCCTACTTGAGCCTGCCCCGGGCACCGGGAGAAATGTTGAACTTCGTTGACGATGCTGATGCAATATTGGGACGATCTGACGCATCGCGCACGAGGGACACTGTGAGATCGGCCCAGATGATCGCGCCGTTGCCACGAATGTAGCACTTATCCATGCTGAAGGTTTTGATCTCGCCGTCGATCGCTCTTCTCAGCAACGCCCGATCGTCCGTGAGATCGTCGCAATAGGTGACATCCTGGAAGCGCTTTCGCAGGAGCTCGTGGTGCAGATAGCCCAGAAAGTCGCAAAGCTTGTGATTGATGCGCAGGAACCGGCCGTCGGCGCCCGAGTCAGGCGATCGCAAGTCTCACTCCGCCGCCTGCGGCATCGGTACCGGACGCACTGCCGTGCCGACCTGCCGCGCGTAGGCCTCGCGCCAGTCGAGACCCTCCTCGCTTAGGAAAAAGCCGCTGCGCGCGGTAAGGTAGAGGTTGGAATCATCGACGCCCGGCGGCCCGACCCCCTCGGCGCGCCAGGCGCGCGCCGCTTGCAATAGCCGCCGGCGGGTGCGCGTGATCATACGGTCCGAAGGGCCGAGATGCTCGAACTCATGGCGGCTGATCGCGCCAATGCTTTCGGTCACCGCTTGGTCTTGAAGGTGGATGCCGGCGATGCCGGTGAAGCTCTTTCCCGAACGCTGTGCGGCGCGGTCGATCTGCCAGTCGTTGTCTTCATTGGCGCGCAGCCGCCAGCGGC
>DASZAN010000163.1:0-2477 GCA_035945115.1 Allostellaceae bacterium | reverse complement strand
GCCGCCGCCGGCTACAACTTCAGCCTGCTCCTCCGCTGGCTCGCGGAGTTTTTGCGCGCCTTGATCGCCGTGTTCTCCGAGAAAGCCGCTGCCTCTCAGGTCGCTTAAATCGCACCCCACCCGCGTTCTTCACGGTCGACGATGTCCGCTTCGCTCCCAAAGCGTCGTAGTTGCTGCGAAGCATCGAAATGACGCGATGTGCCAAAAGGCGACATCACGCCTTCTCACTCGATCACCTCATCGGCGCGGGCAAGGATCGACATCGGAAAAACAATGCCCAAACTTTTCGCCGTCTTTAGATTAAGGAGAAGTTCGAACTTCGTCGGCAGTTCGGCTGGCAGCTCGGCGGGTTGGGCGCCGCGCAGCACCTTGCCGATCAGGGCGGCACCCTGTCGCCAGTTCTTCACTGGATCGACGCCGTAGACCATCAAGCCGCCAGCTCTCGCAAAATCCGTAAACAGCGAGATGGCTGGCAATCGAAGCCCGAGTGTCAGTCCGGCGATACGCTCTCGATTGGCACCGAACACTGGCGACGACGTTATGAGCAGGGCATCGACACGCTTACTCCCCGCAGCGACGATGGAATCATTTAAAGTAGAAGCATCTCGAACTTCCAGAATTTCAAGTTTTACATTCATCAGCTTGCCCGCGCTTTCGACGGCGTTGATCTGCACTGGGCCGGTCGCGGGGTCCCATAGAACGGCGATTGTGGCAACTTGGGGCAGGACCTCTTTCAGCAATTCAAGCCATTTCTTGCCGAATTCTGGAAAATCGAAAAACATACCAGTTACTTGTCCGCCCGGCCGCGACAGGGTCTTGATCCAGCCACGCGCGATGGGATCGGACTCAAAATCAAGTGCGACAATTGGGATCGTCGTGCTTGCCGCGAGCGCAGCATCGATGGCGGCCGGGCTGATAGGCACCATAACATCGACCTTGCGCTCGGCCAGCTCCATTGCAAGCGGGAGAATGCGCTTTGGATCGCCGTTAGCAGCCCGCGCGACGAGTTCGACATTATCCGGCTCTCGATAACCCGCTTGTCGTAATCCTTCGCGCAATCCTGCGAGGCGCGAAGGCAAAGTAGCCTCGTTCCCAGGATAGAGCACGCCAACTTTCGCGATCTTGAACGATTGCTGGCCGCCCGCAGCAAATGGCCAGGCGATTGCCGCGCCGCCTAGCGTGATCATGAACGCCCGTCGTGCAACCTGGATTCCCATGCGACGCTCCTGTGGAGGTCCCCAGGCAATGGGGAGACGATACCACGGACCCAAAGGGAATATCTGTGCCTAACTTCACGCTGCTAGCAAGCAGCTGAAATTTGCGGACGAGTGCACTTTAATTGACCGCTGTGGGTCATTTTCGACCGATTCAGCCGGTTTTTGCCACCGGTTCACATCCGCTTCGCCCCCAAAGCGGACCTAAGGCTGGCGGACAAAGGCGCGTTGCGAAAATGGTGGGTTCCCATGTCACCGACCATGCCTCCTCCGGCCTCGTTTTCAGGATGGGTTTCAAAAGTCGGATAAAGGGGCCTTTGTTGGTGTTCCTGTCTGAGCACCACTGTTCTTCCCGTAAAAGCCAACCGCACCCGCATCAAAGCCGCTCCACTCGGCGCGTGCTCGACGCTTGCGGCGGTCCTTCTAGGCACCAAGCCTGCGCTCGACGGCGCTAACCACCTCACGAGGACGAACGGGCTTCAACAAGACTTCATGCTGCGCGAGCTGCTCTTTGGGTATCTGAAACGCGTACGCGGTAATGACCAGGGATTTGATGTCCCGCGCCTTCGCAGCGTCGGCAATCTTGATGCCGTTGCCATCCGGCAGCATCACGTCTGTTAACACGAGATCGTAGACACGGGCGTCGAGCAGATCGAGCGCTTCGACAAAGCTGATCGCCATGTGAACTCTGAACCCAGCGGACAAGAGGGCGTGCTCCAACAGCGGCCTCACGTCAGGGTCGTCTTCGACCAGCAGAATGCGATTGTGCAACTCGTCCACGCGGCTCTCTTCTATGAGGCTGGAGACGCACGTTGAGGGTGACGCTCATTCCTTGCGGACGCCTTAACACGTTAGGTTGGGGATCGCCATAGCCCTTTCGTAGGCTGGTTGCCCGCGCGCGCCCGCAAGCACACACACACAACGGCTACCTGATCGCCAAGGTGTCCGATGGCGCTCGCCAAGCACCCTGCCTCTCTCCACGAGCGTCCCGCAGCAACCCCCACTGCCGGTGTCACTGAACGAGCTGCCGGTGCCGCTTGACGTGCCACGGAAAGTGTCACTTTCGGTGCGGCGAGATGGGCAGGGACGATCCCTGGTGATACACTCTCCGGGCGTACATCTCTGCGGAGGAAGGCCGTGGAGAGCGAGCGCGTCCAACGCAGGCTTGCCGCGATCCTTGCCGCCGATGTGGCGGGTTACAGCCGCCTGATCGGGGTAGACGAGGAGGGGACCATTGCGCGTCTTCGCGCGCTACGCCATGAG
>DASZAN010000162.1:0-35230 GCA_035945115.1 Allostellaceae bacterium | reverse complement strand
GCCGCCGCCGGCTACAACTTCAGCCTGCTCCTCCGCTGGCTCGCGGAGTTTTTGCGCGCCTTGATCGCCGTGTTCTCCGAGAAAGCCGCTGCCTCTCAGGTCGCTTAAATCGCACCCCACCCGCGTTCTTCACGGTCGACGCATTAGCCAGTGTTTGCGCCGACCTCGGAACCCGTAATGACACCGTTAGAGTGAGCTGATGGCGGTTGTCATGGGGGAAGTCGTGGCCTCCGGCGACCAGACCGCTCGCGAGCCCGGAAATTGATCGAGCACAGAACAAAAAGCCCGCCTCAGTTGGAGGCGGGCTCGTTTGCGTTTGTGGTGGAAGTTCGATGCTTACCAGCCGCGCCTCGCAAGCCTTGCTCAGCCCAGCCAAACCACGCGACGCCTTACCGTGCCATGCCATGCACCGCCGCGCTTAGCCCCACAAGGCCGAGCTGTGCCGTGCCGGACAGAGGCGTAGCATACGGACAGTTAAAAAATCGTTTCACTCGGCGGGGCAGCGCCCGAGGTGATTTACTCCGCGGCGTCCTCGGTCGGTGCCGGTAGCGCGAGCGTCGGCGCCGGCAATGCCGCGGGCTTCGCCGGCATGTGCGCCGAGAGCCATTCGCCTCAAAACTGCATTGCCGCCGGCACAGCGCCGCTGACACCCTTTTTCATTCCGCGGCTTGCGCGGTCTCTGTTTTCCGCGGCGCCTCAAGCGTGGACAGGTACTCGCCGAGCGCTTTCACGGCCGAGCGCATGTTGTGCTGGTTCTTCCGATGACGGTAGCGCTCATTGATCCCGCCTTCGGTCTGGTTCAGGACATCCATGCGCGTCTCTTTGCTTACTCCCTCGATCCCACCCATGATTGTGTTTGCGGTGTGCCGTAGGTCATGGATGCGGAAGTGCTCGACCTTGCCTTTGAGCTGAGAGAGAGCCTCATCCTTGTAGTCCTGGAGCGAGCTGATGGGTTGATTGCGGTAACGGGCGAAAACGTATTTGTCCGGCCCAGCGCTGTCCTTGGTTTGCTCCGCCAATACGTTCTTGAGCACCTGGACGACGAAGTCGGAAAGCGGCAGCAAGTGTTCCACGCCGTTCTTCGCACGCTCCGCCGGCAGTTTCCACGTCCGCGCGTGCAGATCGATCTCCGCCCAAGGGCAGTGTGTTACCTCGTGATGTCGTCGCGCCGTGCCGAGCGCGACCAACAGCGCGGCGCCGTAGGGTGAGCGCAGCGAGCGCAGTACCGGCAGCAAGTGCCGCAGCTCGTCATCGCTCAACGCGCGTGCCGTGCCTGTGTTGTCGTACTTTGGCTTCTCCCTACCCAGAAAAATGTTGGTCATTCGGCCGGTGTCGTCGTCGCCCTGACTGGCGCAAAACGTCCACAACCGTTTAAGCGCACCCCACGTGCGATCCTGCGCGCCCTTACCGTCAGCTTTGCCACTGACCTTATTCGCGGCGCGCGCCCTCACCGCATTCAGGGCGACGGTGACCTTAGACCATTGGATGCTGCGGATCGGCAGCTTGACCCATGACGTAAAAACCTCATCGTTGAGCAGCAGCTCCTCGTCATAGAGGTAGCGCTTGCTGAGATCCCCCTGCGCTTTCTTCGCGGCGAGGTACATTGTGCGAGCCTGAGCGAACGTCCCCATGCTCGGGTCCGCCGGCAGAGGATCGGCGAGCGCAAGCACCTTCTCCGGGTTCAGCGCGACGGCGGGCAGAATGCCGCGCTCGCCGGCCTCGGTGAGCGCCTTGGCCTTATCGAGCGCCTCGGTGTAGCTGATGCCGAGCGACACCACCTTGCGGCCCTTCCCCTTGACGGCAACGCGCAGCCAATAAATGGGCGTCCCGCTTTTGCGGACCCGAACATAGAAGTCGCCCTTGACGCCCTTCGCGCCATCGATCTTGTACCGGCTCTCGTCGCCATCTTCGGGGTGATAGACAAGGTCACCGAGCCGATCGGGGTCGAACCGGCGGGCCTTCGAGGTCGTATCCGTGCCCATATACGCGCTCCCGCTGAGTGGCTCCCAGCATTTGGGAGCCACATACGGCGACCTTACACGCGACATGCAACCCTGTCAACATACTGCGGAAGTTCGGCAAAAACTTCGCAGAAATCCTTGGTTAATTACAGCTGTTACAAGGGCTTGGGGACCGGCAAAAATCAGTACTGCTTATACGGCAGGAACTTGCCGCTCATGCTGACGCGCACGCGATCGCCCTTCTGGTCGGGCTGGCGCTCGATCGTCATGTCGAAATCGATGGCACTCATGATGCCGTCGCCGAACTCTTCCTGGATGAGCGCCTTCCACGTCGTGCCGTAGACCTGAACGAGCTCGTAGAAGCGATAGATGAGCGGATCGGTCGGCACCGCTGTCGGCAGCGACCCGCGATAAGGCACCTCCTGCAGCAGCGCAACCTCGTCATCGTCGAGGCCCAAAAGCTTGCCGGCCGCCTCGGCCTCGGCGCGATTGAGCTTCATCTGGCCGTGAAGCGCGGCGGTGTAATAGATGGGCGAGCCCGGCCCGATCTTGGCGGCGATCTCGCGCCAAGTGAGCTTCTTCTTGCGCTTCAGGTAAACGATTTTTTCGGTCAGCTCAGCGCGGGTCATCGGCTCCTCCATCAGTTCGGCCGCCTCGGCGATCATGCAGAGACTATGCCAACCCCCGACGGACGCAATGCTGTAAGCTGGCTCGCTCATACTCCTTGTGCACGATGGTAACCATGGCACGTGTGATCTCATTGAATGTTGGAATGCCGGCAGCGCTCGTTTGTCCCGACCGCACGGTGACGAGCGCCATCCGCAAGGCGCCGGTAGCGGGTCAGGTGCGGCTCGCGCGCGAGGGGCTCGACGGCGATCGCCAGGCCGACCTCGTCAATCATGGCGGAGCGGACAAGGCGATCTGCGCTTATCCGAGCGAGCATTTGCCCTATTGGTCGGCGCGCCTCGGCCGCACCCTCGGCCCGGCAGCGTTCGGCGAGAATCTCAGCACCGAGGGCCTTCTCGAGCGCGATCTCCACCTCGGCGCGGCGTTCCATCTCGGCAGCGCCCTCGTGCAAGTGAGCCAGCCGCGCGGCCCCTGCTTCAAGCTAGCGGCCCTCAACGGCGAGCCGCATCTCGCCCAGTGGGTACAGAGCGCGGGCTTCACCGGCTTTTATTTCCGCTGCCTCGAGCCCGGGAACATCAAAGCAGGCGATACCTTCTCACTCGTCGACCCCAACGAGCGCGCCCCAACCATCGCCGATGCCGTGCGCGTGCAATACACCGATCGCGACGATCACATCACGCTCGAGCGCCTCGCAGCATGCGCGACGCTGGCGGAGGCGTGGCGGAGCGTCTTCGCGAAGCGGCTGGCGGGACTTCGAGACTGAAATTCGCCCCGTGCTGACGCAGGTTTACGAAATCTCGAGTGCCGACGAGGGAGCGGCGATCTCGGCGATCGGTGTCGATCACGTCGGCGTCCTCGTCGGCACCGGCGAATTTCCGCGCGAGCTGCCGCTCGCGGCAGCGGCGGATGTCGCCCGAGCCATCGCGCCGCCGTCGAAGCTTTCAGCGCTGTTCTTGAGCGCCGATACCGCTCTCATCGAACGATGGGCGCGCGAACTACGGCCGCCGATCGTTCACTTAGGGGCTGCGCCGCAGATGCTGTCGCCAACCGCGACGCGCTTCCTTAAGGAGAACTTGCCGCACACTCTCGTGATGAGAAGCGTTCCGGTTTCGGGCGAAGAAAGCATCACCATCGCCCAAAGCTACGAAGGCATTGCCGACTTTCTCTTGCTCGACACCTACCGTCTGGCGGATCGACAGATCGGCGCGCTCGGCGTGACGCACGATTGGAGCATCAGCCGACGCATTGTCGAGCGCATCCGAACGCCCGTCATTCTCGCCGGCGGCCTTGGACCAGAGAATGTCGCCGAGGCGATACGAACGGTGCGGCCGGCGGGTGTCGATTCTAAGACCAAGACCGATCGCGACGGCGCACACGCCAAGGACATCGACCGCGTGCGCCGTTTTCATGAAGCCGCGCGCGTCGCTGGAGCTTCCGTCGAGTAGGCTCGCTACTCCGCCGCCTTCGCCACCTGCCCCGCAATCGCGAGGCCGCCTTCGCCGGTGGTGACGTCGACCGTCTCGCCGTCGTTGATGCGGCCCGCCAGGATGGCTTCGGCGAGCGGGTTCTGGAGGGCGCGTTGGATGACGCGCTTCAGCGGCCTTGCGCCATAGACGGGATCGTAGCCCGAGTTCGCGAGCCAAGTCCGAGCCTTGTCGTCTAGCACCAGCGTGATCTTGCGATCCTCCAGCAGCTTTTGCAGCCGCTTCAGCTGGATCTCGACGATACCCTTCATGTCGGCGCGCGTCAGCCGGCGGAAGATCAGCATCTCGTCGAGCCGGTTCAGAAACTCGGGCCGGAAGGCAGCGCGCACCACTCCCATCACCCGGTCGCGCACGCTGGCGATATCCGCGCTCTCGGGCAGGCTCGCAAGGATGTCGCTGCCGAGATTGGAGGTGAGCACGATGAGCGTGTTGCGGAAATCGACGGTGCGGCCCTGGCCGTCGGTCAAGCGGCCATCGTCGAGCACCTGCAAGAGCACGTTGAAGACGTCGGGATGCGCCTTCTCGATCTCGTCGAAAAGGATCACCTGGTAAGGCCGGCGGCGGACCGCTTCGGTGAGCGAGCCGCCTTCCTCATATCCGACGTAGCCCGGCGGCGCGCCGATGAGGCGGGCGACGGAGTGCTTTTCCATGTACTCCGACATATCGATGCGGATCATCGCGCTCTCGTCGTCGAAGAGGAACTCAGCGAGTGCCTTCGTCAGCTCCGTCTTGCCAACGCCGGTCGGGCCCAGGAAGAGGAACGAGCCGATGGGACGGTTCGGGTCCTGCAAGCCGGCGCGCGCGCGGCGGATCGCGTTCGAGACGGCGATCACCGCCTCGTCCTGGCCGATGACGCGGCGCTTTAGATTCTCCTCCATCTGTAGGAGCTTCTCGCGCTCGCCCTCGAGCATCTTGTCGACGGGAATGCCGGTCCAGCGCGAGACGACGGCAGCGATGTGCTCGGCCGTCACCGCTTCATCGATCATGCGATGGCTCTCGACCGCTTCCGCTTCCTTCAATTTGCGCTCGAGCTCGGGAATAACGCCGTAAGTGAGCTCGCCCGCTCGCGCCCAATCGCCTTTGCGCTGCACCTGCTCGAGCTCGATGCGGGCTTGATCGAGCTGCTCCTTGAGCTTTTGCGCACCCGCGAGCTTCTCCTTCTCGGCACGCCATTGCGCGGTGAGCTCCGCCGATTTCTGCTCGAGCTCGGCCAATTCGTGCTCGAGCCGCTGAAGCCGCTCGCGCGACGGCTCGTCGCTCTCTTTCTTCAGTGCCTCGCGCTCGATCTTGAGCTGGATGATGCGGCGATCGAGCTCGTCGATCGCCTCGGGCTTCGACTCCGCCGCCATGCGCAAGCGCGAGGCCGCCTCGTCCATGAGGTCGATCGCCTTGTCCGGCAGGAAACGGTCGGTGATGTAGCGGTTGGAGAGGGTCGCCGACGCGACGATGGCGCCATCGGTGATGCGCACGCCGTGATGGACCTCGTACTTCTCCTTGATGCCACGCAGGATCGAGATCGTGTCCTCGACCGAGGGCTCGTTAACGAAGACCGGCTGGAAGCGCCGCGCCAGCGCCGCGTCCTTCTCGATGTGCTTGCGATATTCATCGAGTGTGGTAGCGCCGACGCAATGGAGCTCACCGCGCGCCAGCGCGGGTTTGAGCATGTTGGAGGCGTCCATCGCGCCTTCCGCCTTGCCAGCGCCAACGAGCGTGTGCAGCTCGTCGATGAAGACGATGATCTCGCCCTCCGCGGCGGTGATCTCCGCCAGCACGGCCTTCAAGCGCTCTTCGAACTCGCCGCGGAATTTGGCGCCGGCGACGAGCGCGCCGAGATCGAGCGCCAAGAGGCGCTTCTCCTTCAAGCTGTCGGGCACGTCGCCATGGGCGATGCGGAGCGCCAAGCCCTCGACGATCGCGGTCTTGCCGACGCCGGGCTCGCCGATGAGAACGGGATTGTTCTTGGTGCGCCGCGAGAGAACCTGCACGGTGCGGCGAATCTCTTCATCGCGGCCGATGACTGGATCGAGCTTGCCGTCGCGCGCTGCTGCGGTGAGATCGCGCGCGTATTTCTTGAGCGCGTCATAGCCTTCTTCGGCGCTCGCGCTGTCGGCGCGGCGGCCTTTGCGGATCTCTTCGATGGCGCGATTCAGGGATTGCGGCGTGATGCCGGCGGATGCGAGCGCCTTTCCCGCGGCGCTTTCCTTGAGGAGCGTCATGGCAAGCAGCAAACGCTCCACCGTGACGAAGCTGTCGCCGGCCTTCTCCGCCGCTTTCTCCGCTTCGGCGAAGAGACGCGCCATTTCGGGCGCGAGATAGACCTGGCCTGCGCCGCTTCCTTCGACGCGGGTAATCTTGTCGAGCGCCGCTTCGACCGCCGCACGCGCGCGCTCGGGATCGCCTTTGGCGGCGCGAATCAAATTCGACGCCAAGCCTTCCTTGTCATCGAGCAACGTTTTCAGGAGATGTTCCGGCGCGATCTGCTGATGGGCGCGCCGCTGCGCCAGGGCTTGTGCCGCCTGCACGAATCCCTTCGAGCGCTCGGTATATTTTTCGAAGTCCATGGGACCCCCGCGATGAACCGACGCCCGGGCCCCTCAAAGGCAGCCGCGCGCGCCTTCCGTCATCAGATATGGGGTGTGGCGCGCCGGTCACAAGGGCGCGTTAACCTTACGCTACCGCGACTCGGTCTCAGTGCTCACCGACAATGGCGATGCAGCAATGCTGCAACCCACTCACTCTACCGCAGCAGCCGCTGCTGGCGAGGCCGCTACGCGCGCCACTTACGCCGTCGGCGGAACTTCGGGTTCGCTCGGCGGCGTCGGTGGCGTCGGCGCGGCCTGCGCTTCGCCGTCGGCCTCGCCGTCGGGACCGGTCATCTCCGTGTCGGCCGGCGTCATCGGCCGAGGCGGCGCCACTTGGTTGTGTGGGCCGTGGCCGTCGGCGTTCATAATGCGGAAATAGTGCTCGGCGTGCTGATAAAGGTTCTCCGCGGCGATGCGATCGCCGGCGGACGCCGCCTCGCGCGCCAGCGCCACGTAGCGCTCGAACACCTGATAGGCGTTGCCGCGGATTTTGACGCTGGGACCGCTGCTGTCGAAGGTCTGCATGCGGTGCGGCAGACGCGGGCGATTGCCGGGGTGCCCGCCACCGCCGCCATTGTTGCGGCCGCGGTTGCGCTTGTTCTGGCCCGGCCTCATGACACCTTTGAAATCGCGATACGACATTCTCTGCTACTTTTGTGATGATCGAGGTACTCCCTCGGCGTCCGGCCGCATTGCGGTCGGCACCATTGTCGGTAGGGGAGCGATACCGGCGCCCTCATGGGCGCGGAGCCCGTGGCTCCATCTCTTCGCGGCTCCAACCCTAGACGGGAAGATCGCGCATTCCAACAGTTTTTTTCGCCGAATCGGTTAGCCCTTCTCTGGTGTGAAGACGGCGCAACGTTCGATTCCCCCGAGATCACGGACCATGCCGGTCAACGTTAATCTTTGCCGCGCCATGATCCCCGCGACGGCAGCCCCCTGGCCAGCGCCCAACTCGATGAACGCACAGCCGCTCACCTTGAGCAAACGGCTGAGCGGCGGCGCCAGTTCGCGATAAGCTTCAAGTCCATCGCCGCCGCCATCGAGCGCTGCACGGGGCTCGAAACGCGCCACCTCCGGTGCCAACCGCTCGATGAGGTCGCTCGATATATAAGGAGGGTTGGCCAGGATTGCATCCACCGTTGTCACGAGTGACGCGGCCCAGTGGTCGACGACGAACTGGGCGCGAGGGGCGAGCCCCAAGGCTGCGGCATTACGCCGCGCGGCCTCGACCGCGCCCGGCAGGCAGTCGACGCCGATTCCGCTGGCGTTCGGGTATTCCGACAGCGCGGCGAGCAAGAGACAGCCGCTTCCCGTGCCGAGATCGAGCACCGAAAGCGGCGACTCGCGGTCGGAAAAGCGGTCGAGCATCGCGCGTATGAGCGTCTCGCTGTCGGGCCGCGGATCGAGCGTCTCAGGGGAAAGCGCGAGCTCGAGCGTCCAAAAACCACGCTTGCCTGCCAAGCGCGAAAAAGGCTCGCGCGCCTCGCGTCGCCGCACCAACGCCTCGAAGCGCGCTGCGGCGGCGGCATCGAGCAAGCGCTCGGGATAGCCCAACACCGTAGCCGCCTCGACACCAAGCGCGAGCGCCAGAACGAGCCGTGCCTCGCGCCGCGACTCTTCTATTCCCACTGCTGCAAGGCGCGCCGTCGCTGCCGTCACCGCCGCACCCCAGGTGAGCGCCCCTTGGAGGGGAGTAGGGGCCCGGCCCGGAGCAACGGGAGCGTGAGGGTGCGCGCCTCTCATTCTACTTCAGCCAGTCGCGCCGCCTGGTCGTCGGCAAGGAGGGCATCGATGAATTCGTCGAGCGCTTCGCCGCTCAGCACCTTGTCGATCTTGTAGAGCGTCAAGTTGATGCGGTGATCGGTGACGCGACCCTGCGGAAAATTGTAGGTGCGAATGCGCTCGGAGCGATCGCCCGATCCCACTTGGCTTCGGCGCGAGGCGGCGCGTTCGGCCTCGCGCGCCTGGCGCTCGCGCTCGTAAAGGCGTGCGCGCAGTACCTTGAGCGCCTTCGCCTTGTTCTTGTGCTGCGACTTCTCGTCCTGCTGCGAGACGACGATACCCGTCGGGAGATGCGTGATGCGCACGGCGCTGTCGGTGGTGTTGACCGACTGCCCACCGGGACCGCTCGAGCGGAAGACGTCGATGCGCAACTCCTTCTCGTCGATGTGGATGTCGACCTCCTCCGCCTCGGGCAGCACCGCGACCGTCGCGGCCGAGGTGTGGATGCGGCCGCTTCCCTCGGTCTCGGGCACGCGCTGCACGCGGTGCACGCCCGATTCGAATTTGAGTCGCTGAAACACATCGCGGCCGCTGATCGACGCGGTCGCCTCCTTGAACCCGCCGAGACCGGTTTCGGACACGTCCATCACCTCGAAGCGCCAGCCGCGCTGGCCAGCATAGCGCTGGTACATACGGAAGAGATCGGCGGCGAAGAGCGCCGCCTCCTCGCCGCCAGTGCCGGCGCGCACCTCGAGAATGGCGTTTCGCGCGTCGGCTTCGTCCTTGGGCAAGAGCAGCAGCTTCACCTCCTGCTCGAGACGCGGCAGCTTTTCCTTGAGCGCTTGCAGCTCCGCTTGTGCCAGTGCCCGCATCTCGGCATCACCGCCATCGGATGCCAGCGCCTCGGCATCGGCCATTTCCGCCTGGGCGCGGCGGAGCGCGCCGATCGCGTCCACCACGGGCGAGAGATCGCTGTACTCCTTGGAAAGCCGCGCCACCTCGCTGCCGGCAAGATCGGGCCCTGACAGCAAGTCGCGCACCTCCGTATGGCGGCGCACGACCTTGTCGAGCTTCTGATCCAATATCGTTTGTGGCGTCACCTAGGTGTCCTCTTCGCCGCCCTCGAGCGGAAACAAACGCCGCAACAGCGCCTCCACGGCCGCCGCGTCGTCCGGCGCCGCGCTCATGAGCGCGCGCAACCGCTCGGAAGGATCATGCAGGAGGCGGTTCGCAAGCAAGCGCGTCGCCGCTTCCGCGTCACCGCCCGCCTCGTCCAGGGCCTGCCGTCGGAGCCGCTCCACATACTGCCGAAGCGCCACCACCGCCGGCACGGCGCGGCGCTCGGCGCGGCGCGCGATAAAGGCGGCGAGCTCGGCATCGATGATCTGCCAGGCTTCGCGCGACGCCGACTCGCGTGTGGCCCGTCCGGCAAGCGCCACGCGCTCAAGGTCCGCGAGGTCATAAAGGAAAGCGCCGTCGAGATCGTTGACGGCGGGCTCGGCATCACCGGGCACCGCCGCATCGATGACGAAGATGGGCCGCGTCGGCCTGCGGCGCAAGGCGGCGGCGACACGCGCCGTGGTGAGCATGGCGCGGCCGGCGCCGAGCGAGGCGATGGCGATGTCGGCGGCGGCGAGCGCCTCGTCGAGGGCGTCCAATGGCAGGACATGGGAGCGGAAGCGCTCGGCCGCGCGCTCAGCGCGCGGCGAGGGGCCGCAAATAGTGAGCCGCGCGACGCCGCTCCGTTGAAAATGCTCGGCCATGAGCTCGCCCATTTCGCCGGGGCCCAGCACCAGAAGGTTCGCCCGGGTGAGATCGCCGTGAATATCGCGCGCCAGCGCCAAGGCGGCGGCGGCGATCGAGACCGGCCGCTCGGCAATGCGCGTCTCGCGGCGGACCCGGCGCGCCGCGGCATAGGCGGCGGCGAAAGCGCTCTCGAGCTCGCTGGCGGCGAGCCCCTGCTCGGCGGCGAGTCGATGCGCCGCCTTCACTTGGCCCAGCACCTGCGGCTCGCCGATGACGAGGCCGTCGAGTGCACTCGCGACGGCAAAGAGATGTCGGACCGCCGCCGGACCTTCATGGCGATAGAGCGAGCTGGCGATCGCGGCGGCATCGACTTCGGTCGACTCGGCAATGAGTGATGCGAAGACCTCGGCAGCGCGTGCGGCATCGCGCGCGGCGGTGATGAGCTCAAGGCGATCGCAGGTCGCGATGAGCACGGCTTCGCCGAGCCTGGCATCGCGGAGCCTTTCCAACAGCAATGGGAGGCGCGCCTCGACGAGGGCGAAACGCTCGCGCAGCACCACGGGGCTGGTGCGATGGTTGGTGCCGATGACGAGCAGCGCGATACCCGCCCCGGCCTCGCTGGCACCGGGCATGGCGATCGGCTTCGCTACCGGAAGGGGGCGAGGCGATCCTTGAGCGCGGCGAGCGGCACTTCGATCTGCTCGCCGGTGTCGAGATCGCGCACGGTGGCGGCGTTGCGCGCAAGCTCGTCCTCGCCCAGGATCACCGCGGCACGGGCGCCGATCTTGTTGGCCCGCTTCATGCGCCGCGCGACATTGCCCGAATATCCCAAATCGACGGCAAAGCCGGCGCGGCGCAGCTCATGGGCCGCTTTGATGGCCGCGGCTTCGCTCGTCTCACCCACGGGAACGACCGCGATCGGGCGCGGCGGCGAGGGGGGCGCCTCGATCAAGAGCGCAAGCCGTTCGATCCCCGCCGCCCAGCCGATGCCGGGCGTGTCGGGCCCGCCCATCAGCGCCATGAGGCCGTCGTAGCGGCCGCCGCCGAGCACCGTGCCCTGCGCGCCCAAATCCGTGGTCACGAACTCGAAGGCGGTGTGGCAATAGTAATCGAGGCCGCGGACCAGACGCGGGCTGACGCGATGGGCGATGCCGAGCAATTCGAGGCCGGCGCGCACCTCATCGAAAAAACGTCGCGCGTCGCCGGTGAGGTAGTCGCCGAAATGCGGCGCCCCGGCGTTGATGCGCTTGTCGGCCTCGTCCTTGGAATCGAGGATGCGGAGCGGATTGCGCTCGAGGCGCCGTCGGCTGTCCTCGGAGAGCTCGTCGAGGTGGCCGCGGTAATAAGCGACGAGCGCGTCGCGGTAGGCGTGGCGGCTTGCGGCATCGCCGAGCGTGTTGAGCTCGAGCACGGTCCGGCGCAGGATGCCAAGCGCGTCGAGCACATCGGCGGCGAGCGCGATCACCTCCACATCCGCCTGCGGCTGGCCGGGGCCGATCAGCTCGACATCGATCTGATGGAACTGCCGGAACCGGCCTTTCTGCGGCCGCTCGTAGCGGAACATCGGGCCGCTCGCGAAGAATTTGAGCGGCAGGTTTTGCGTCAAGCCGTTCGAGATGATCGCGCGAACGATGCCGGCGGTGTATTCCGGCCGGAGCGTGACCTCCTCGCCGCCGCGATCGGCAAAGGTGTACATCTCCTTGGTGACGATGTCGGAGGTCTCGCCGATCGGACGGGCGAAGACCTCGGTGAACTCGAAAATCGGCGTCGCGATCTCGTAGTAGCCGTAGCGCTCGGCCACACCGCGCGCGGTTTCGACGACGGCGCGATGGTGTCGCTGCTCCTCGGGCAAAAGATCCTGGGTGCCGCGCACCGGCTGCAAGGCGGGCATGGTTAGGAGGTTTCCTTAGGCGCTCGGATCACCATTGAGCAGGTCCATTCTTTTATCGTCATTCCCGCATCCTTCGACGAGAGCTCAGGAGCGGGAATCCAGAGTTCCAGCGCTCCGTCGCCTGCCGTGGGTCCCCGCTTTCGCAGGGACGACAGACCTTATGTTTCCCCGTCCTCGGGATCGTCTCTGACGACTCAAGATGCAGCGGCGTCGGCCTTCGCTTCCGCCCGCTTTGCCTCGAGCTCCGCCGCCTTCTTCTCGACGAGGTCCACGAGGTGATCGATGATGCTCTCGTCCTTCAAGCGATGATGCGACACGCCCGCAATATACACCTGGTGCGTGTTGTTGCCGCCGCCCGTGAGGCCAATGTCGGTCTCGCGCGCCTCGCCCGGGCCGTTGACGACGCAGCCGATCACTGAGAGCGTCATTGGTGTGGTGATGTGCGAGAGGCGCTGCTCCAGCACCTCCACCGTCTTGATCACCTCGAATTGCTGGCGCGCGCAGGAAGGACACGAGATGACGGTGACGCCGCGGCGGCGGAGACCGAGCGCCTTCAGGATCTCGTAGCCGACGCGCACCTCTTCGACGGGATCGGCGGAGAGCGACACGCGGATGGTGTCGCCGATACCGGCCCAGAGAAGCGAGCCCAGGCCGATCGAGGATTTCACCGTGCCGGTCATGAGGCCACCCGCCTCGGTGATGCCGAGATGGAGCGGATAGTCGCAAGCTTCCGCCAATTGCTGATAGGCGGCCACGGCCAGGAACACGTCCGATGCCTTACAGGAAATCTTGAACTCGAAGAAGTCGTTGTCCTCAAGGATTTTTGCGTGCGTGAGCGCGCTCTCGACCATCGCTTCGGGGCAGGGCTCGCCGTAGCGCTCCAAGAGATCGCGCTCGAGCGAGCCGGCATTGACGCCGATGCGCATGGAGCAGCCGTGGTCCTTGGCCGCCTTCACCACCTCGCGCACGCGCTCGGCCGAGCCGATGTTGCCGGGGTTGATGCGCAGGCAGGCGGCGCCGCTTTCGGCCGCCTCGATGGCGCGCTTGTAGTGGAAGTGGATGTCGGCGACGATGGGCACCTCGACTTGGCGCACGATCTCCTTGAGCGCCAGCGCCGATTCCTGGTCGGGACAGGAGACGCGGACGATGTCGGCGCCGGCTTTTTCAAGCGCCTTCACCTGCGCCACGGTGGCCGCCACGTCGTGCGTCAGCGTGTTGGTCATGGACTGCACGGTGATCGGCGCGCCGCCACCCACCGGCACCTTGCCCACGTGAATCTGCCGGCTGCGGCGCCGATCGATGTCGCGATAGGGACGCACGCTCATGCTCAACCTCTTGGCTTCCGCCACCTTATGGTCGGAAAACGCCGGCGCCTTATAGCGCGTTTCATCCTCAGCGGCAAAAGCCGGCGCTATTCGCCGGGGCTGACGGCGTTGCCGGCAAGGAGCCGATTCGGGTCGAGGACGACATTGGGCCGGACGGCGCCGCCGATCGGCGGCACGGCGCGGCCGTCGACGAGTATCTCAAGACCGGCGCCGTGACCCGTGCGCATGCTGAGGCCCGGCCGATCCGGCACGTGATAGACATCGCCGGTATGGAGCTGACGGGTGAAGATCGGCACGTGATCGCGGTCGCGCACCTGAATCCAGCTATCGGCCAGCGCGCGAACGAGGATGCGCGTCTCGCCGTTGGCGAGGCCATAGACGTGCGGCTGATCCGGGATCGGGGTCGCGCCGCCGCCTAGCGGGATGCTCGGAAGCGCCGCTACTTGCGGCGGCAGCGGCGGCGCGCTCGACGCCGCGGCTGGCGGTGAAGCCGGCGGAGGAGCGGCGAGCGGCGAAGCGACCGAAGCGGACGTGGCCGAGACGGACGGAGCCGGCGGCACCGTCGAGGCCGGTGTCGTCGCCGACGCGCTCGGCGTGCCGCTGGCGGGCGACGGAAGCGTCGCGGTCGTGCCGGCGCCGCCGCCCGGTACCGCCGGCACCGGTTCGGCAGGCGTCGCGGCCGATGGGGCGGCGGGAACGGATGCCGAGGTTTCCGGCACCGTCACTGGCGTTGAAGAGGCGGGCGCGAGCGGCGCCCCGCTCTCCACCGGAATGGCAGATGGCATGCTCTCCTTCGCGACTGGCGGCGGCGCCGGGAGCTGCGCGGCAAGGTCCGCCGGGAGTGGGCTTACGCGCTCCGGCCGCGGCCGCGCCGTCGAGGAGAGATAGTACCAGAGCCCATAGCCGCAGACGGCCAGCAGCAGCGCCGCGAGCAGCATCGACCAGCCGGGGATGCTGCGCTCGGACAGTGGCACCGGGAAGGCGAGATCGCGCTGCGCGTCGTAGCCCTCGGCCTCAAGCTTGAAGCGACGCACCGCCTCATCGCCATCGAGGCCAAGATGGACGGCGTAGGCGCGAACGAATCCCATGGCGTAGACCGCACCCGGGAGCTGGTCGTAGCGGCCGTTCTCGATCGCCTCGAGATATGACGCGCGGATGCGGAGCGCGGCAGCAACGCGGGGAATGTCGCTGCCATAGCCCTCGCGCGTCTCGCGCAGGAGCTGGCCTACCGTCCGCCGCCGCGGCCGCGGCGCAGGGTCGTTGCCGCTGGGGCGGCCGCCCATCCCCACCGTCTCCGCCGCCGGACCTTGTTCATCGGAAGAAGTCTTGCGTCGCGAAAAAAGAGCCATGGGCGTCGAACCGCGAGTGAGTCGGATGCTGCCGGATTAGACACCGACATACGACAAGGAATGATGAAGAAAACGTAAAGCGTCGATTGAGCCGCCGCGCTCGGTTTGGCAAGAGATTATCAGAGAACGGAAAGACGCGGCAACGACAGCTCGCGTTCACATCGTAAGAGGATTGAACCAGACGAGACCGGGGAAACGGGCAAAGTCTCCGTCCGTGGAGCACATAGTGAGCCCATGTTCGATTGCCAGCGCGGCGAGATGCGCATCCGGCACGAGATTGGCATAGAGGCCGGGCGAGGCCAGCAGTGCTCCGAGCACGGCGGCGTGCCGCTCGGTCGGCGCCGGCGTCCACACCGTGGCCACAGATAGCCAGTTCGCCACCTGTTGCCAGGCGATCGCCATGCTCAGCGGCCTGCGCAGTACCCTGGGGTTGGTCGCAATCCGTAAGAACGCGAGCAGCGACGGCCAGGGCAGTCCGACTGGCGCCGCCCCGCCCAGCTTCTCATCAAGCCAGGTGCGGCATTTGCCATGCTGATCCGCTTCGCTGTTGGTCGCATAAAGCAGGATGTTGGCATCGACCAAAATCACTTGAAGCCGTCACCTGCGATATGGGCAAGCGCCTCGGCAATGTTGTCGATGTTGATGAGCGGTTTCCCCATGCGGAACGTCCGCGTGCGGAATTCTTTGCGCTTGCGCGGCGGCGCGTTCATCTCACGCAATCCGCGCCGGAGGGCTTCGTTGACAAGCTCCTTCAGGTTCGATTTGCGCGCTTGACGAAGTCGCTCAAGCTGGACGGCCACGTCATCATCGATGGTTAGGGTCGTTCTCATACATCAATGCATATGCGGATTGATGCTTTGATGTCAAGCAGGTGACGCGCTCACACCAGAACCCCATGATCCCGCGCAAAATCGCGCAGCCGGCTGCGCAGGTCGCGCGGCGGCAGGCGGGTGAGGCCGGCGAGGAGCTCTTCGAGTGGCGCGAGCTCGAGGCTGCGGATCATCGCCTTGATCGGGCCGAGGTTGGCGGGCGCCATGGAAAGCGTGCGAAAGCCGATGCCGATGAGGGCCATGGCGTCGATCGGCTGGCCCGCCATCTCACCGCAGACGGCAACCGGCACCCGCGCGTCGCGGCAGGCCTGCACCACCTCGGCCAACAACCGCAACACCGGCGCACTCACGGGATCGTAGCGCTGCGCCAAGCGTGGATTGCCGCGATCGGCGGCGAAGAGGAACTGCACGAGATCGTTGGTGCCGACCGAGAGGAAATCGATCTTGGGCAGAAGCTGCGGCAGCTCCCAGAGAAGCGCCGGGACCTCGAACATGACGCCGACCTCGATCTTGGTGGGGAGTGCGATCGCACGCCCCGCAGCGCGCTCAACCTCCAGATCGAGGAGCGCGCGCGCTGCCTCGAACTCGGCCGTCTCCGCCACCATTGGAAACATAAGACGGAGATGGTGGCCCGCGGCGGCGCGTAACAGCGCGCGAACCTGCTGGCGCAGCATCGCCGGGCGGTCGAGCGCGATACGGATGGCGCGCCATCCCATGGCGGGATTCTCGTCGGCGATGTCGGCCATGTAGGGCAAGAGCTTGTCGCCACCGATATCGAGCGTGCGGAAGGTGACGGGGCGCGTGCCGGCGTGCTCGAGCACGCGGCGATAAGTGGCGGCCTGCTGGCCCACCGAGGGGAAGTCGTCGCGCAGCATGAAGGCAAGTTCGGTGCGGAATAGACCAATGCCGCCGGCGCCGGTCTCGTCGAGATAGGGAAGATCGAGGAGCAGGCCGGCATTGAGCTGGAGCGCGATCTCCGTGCCGCAGTGCGTCATCGCCGGCAGATCGCGGAACGCCGCATAAGCGAGCCGCCGGCCGGCGCGCGCCTCAAGCCGTGCGCTCACTGCTTGCTGGAGGTCTTCGCTGGGGCGCACCAGCACTTGCTGCTCATCGGCATCGACGACGACGAGATCGCCGGGCTCGATCTTGGCGAGCACGTCCTTGACGCGTCCGATGACGGGTATGTCGAGCGCCCGCGCCACCACCGTCACATGGGCGCTCGGCGAGCCTTCCTCGAGGACGAGCCCCTTCAGGCGGCGACGGTCGTAGTCGAGGAGCTCGGCCGGTCCCATGCTGCGGGCGACGAGGATGGTCTCCTCGGGCAGCTCGGCCGCGGCGCTCGGTCCGCCCGCCAAATGCTGCTGCAAGCGGTTGCCGAGATCATCGAGATCGGCAAGGCGCTCGCGGATGTAGGGATCGCTCACCTGGCTCATGCGCGCGCGCGTCTCGTCCTGTACCTTCTGTACCGCGGCTTCCGCGGTGAGCCCGCTGCGCACCGCCTCGGTCATGCGCTGCACCCAACCGCGATCGGCCGCGAACATGCGATAGGCTTCGAGGATGTCGCGATGCTCCCCGCCCTGGGCGAGATCGCTCGCCGCCAAAAGATCGTCGATCGCGCTCTGCATCGCCTTGACCGCGCCCTGCAAGCGCTTCAACTCGGCTTGCGGATCTTCGGCCACCACCTGGCGAATGCGAACACGCGGCTCGTGCAGCACGGCGAGGCCGGAAGCGAGGCCGGCATTGAGCTTGATCCCCTCGAACCGCATGGGAAACAGCGCGATGCCTTCGGAGGGTTGGAGCTCAGCCGGGCTCACCAGCGCGCCGCTCGCCGCGAGCTCGGCCAGGACCATGGCGATGGTCTGCAGCGTCTCGATTTCGTCCTCGGTGTAGTGGCGCCGTGTCCGGTTCTGGACGACGAGCACGCCGAGCACGCGGCCGCCGCGCAATATCGGCACGCCCATGAGGGAGTGGTAAATCTCTTCGCCGGTTTCCGGGCGATAGGCGAAATCCGGGTGGGATTGCGCGTCCGCGAGCGCGAGCGGCCGCGCCGTGGCGGCGATCACGCCGACAAGGCCTTCGCCGACGCGGAGCCGCGTGCGATGCACGGCTTCCGGCCGCAAGCCTTCGGTGGCGAAGAGCTCGAGCACCTCGCCCGCGCGCATGACATAGCAGGAGCAGACTTCCGCCACCATGTCGGCGGCGACGATTTTGACGATGGTATTGAGCCGCTCCTGCGCGGTGCCGGAGCCGGCCATTACATCTCTGAGGCGTCGCAGCAGGCGGCGCGACCCAGGGACTGTCGCGCCGGGCTCCATCACGCGCCCGCCCGCGACCGGCCGCCAGTGTCCGCCGCCGCAGCGCGCTCGCGTCCGACGAGCGCCGCAACCGCCTGGGCCACGAGCTCGTCAAGGATTTCCTTGACCGACTGCTCGCGCGTCACCATGCCGACGCTCTGCCCTGCCATGAGCGAGCCGGTCTCGACATCGCCGTCGATGACCGCGCGCTTGAGTGCGCCCGCCCAGAAATGCTCGATTTCGAGCTGCGCGTCCTTCTGCGAAACCTCGCCGCGAGTGAAGCGCTCGATCACCTGACGCTGCAGCTCGGTGAAGCGCCGCGTACCGTCGTTCAAGAGCGCGCGCACGGGAATGACGGGAAAGCGTGGATCGAGCTGCACCGAGGGCACGGCATCGCGCGCGCCGGCGCGGATGAACGCCTGCTTGAAGCGGGGATGCGCGATCGATTCATGGGCGCAGACGAAGCGCGTGCCGAGCTGCACGCCCGCGGCGCCCATCTCGAGATAAGAGAGGATCGCCTCGCCGCGGCCGATGCCGCCCGCGACGAAGACGGGAACGTCGCGCAGATGCGGCAGGATCTCCTGCGCCAAAACGGCGGTCGAGACCGGACCGATATGGCCGCCTGCCTCCATGCCCTCGATGACGATGGCGTCGGCACCCGTGCGCACGAGCTTTTTCGCAATGGCGAGCGCGGGGGCGAAGCAGAGGAGTTTGGCGCCGCTTTCCTTGATGCGGCTCACCGCCGACGCCGGCGGCAAGCCGCCCGCCAGCACCACATGGCCGACGCGGGCGCGGGCGCAAACATCGACGAGGTCCAAGAGCTGCGGATGGAGCGTGATGAGATTGACGCCGAAGGGCCGCGTCGTGAGCGCCGCGGTGGCGGCGATTTCTAGGGCGAGCTGCTCTGGGTTCATCGAGCCGCAAGCGATGACGCCGAAGCCGCCGCCGTTGGAGATGGCGGCGACGAGATGGCGCTCCGACACCCACGTCATGGCGCCGCCCATGATGGCGAGATCGGCGCCCAGGAACGCCGTGCCGCGCCGCCACAACAGATCGAGGCGCCGCCGCGCTGCGACGCCGGCGGGGTCGGACCCGGAAGCGATGCGGCGATCCGCTTCGGGCATCATCGCTTCAGCCGGCGTCGAGGCCGTAGGCGGTGTGGAGCGCGCGAAGTGCGAGTTCGGTATATTCCTCGGCTATGAGCACGCTCACCTTGATCTCGGAGGTGGAGATCACCTGGATGTTGATGTTCTTCTCGGCGAGCGTCTTGAACATCTGCTGCGCGACACCGGCATGGCTGCGCATGCCGACGCCGATCACGGAGATCTTCACCACGTTGGCGTCGGGCATGAGCGCTTGGAATCCCAACGCAGCACGCTTCTCCTCGAGCACCTTCACCGTGCGATCGAGGTCCGCCTTGCCGACGGTGAAGGTGAGATCGGTGAAGCGCCCGTCCTCGGAGATGTTCTGCACGATCATGTCGACATTGATCGCGTGTTCGGCGAGCGGGCCGAAGATGGCGGCGGCGACGCCCGGCCGATCCGCCACGCGGAGCAGCGTGATCTTCGCCTCGTCGCGGCTGTAGGCGATGCCGCTCACTACTTGCTTTTCCACGATCTCGTCCTCGTCGACCACCAGCGTTCCCGGAGCGTCCTCAAAGCTCGACAGCACCTGCACGCGCACGCGATGGTTCATCGCCATCTCGACCGAGCGCGTCTGCAGTACCTTGGCGCCCTGGGAGGCGAGCTCCAGCATCTCCTCATAGGTAATTCTATCGAGCTTCCGCGCCTTCGCAACGATGCGGGGATCACTGGTATAGACGCCGTCGACATCAGTGAAGATGTCGCAGCGATCCGCTTCGAGTGCCGCCGCGAGCGCCACCGCCGAGGTGTCCGAGCCGCCGCGCCCCAGGGTGGTGACGCGATTGTCGGGACCGATTCCCTGAAACCCCGCCACCACCGCCACTTGCCCCTCGCGCATGCGCCGAATGAGCTCGGCGCTCGCAATCTCTCCAATGCGGGCTTTGCCGTGCATGGCGTCGGTGCGGATTGGGATCTGCCAACCCATCCATGAGCGGGCGTTGACGCCGAGATTCTGCAGGGCAAGCGCGAGCAGGCCCGCCGTCACTTGCTCGCCGGTGGCGACGACCGCATCGTATTCGCGTGCGTCATGGAGCGGGCACGCCTCGCGCGTCCAGTCGACGAGCTGATTGGTGACGCCCGCCATGGCGGAGACGATCACCGCCACCTCGTTGCCGGCATCGAGCTCGCGCTTGACGCGGCACGCGACGTTGCGAATACGCTCGAGACCGGCCATCGACGTGCCGCCGAATTTCTGCACGATGCGCGCCATGGGGTGAAATCCGTGAAGAGCCGGTGCAGGCTGAACCCGCCGGCCGCAGTTGCCGGCGACAGGGTGGCTATACATACTCGCAACCGCACGGCAGAGGCAAGGCGACGCCCGATGGTGGACGCAGAGGTGAATATGTCCTCCTCGACCCTTCAGGGCGAAGGAGTTGGAGGAGGTGGGTGGTCCCGCCGACAGGACGTTGCCGGGAAGCACGAGGAGGCCCCCAGCTCACCCCACCTCTCCGCCCCCAAGGGCGGAAAGGAGCGCGACCGGAATACGGCCAGGTTCACCTGATGCCGATCCAAGAAACGCCGGCAACGAGTACCATCGATGCCGCCGAAATCGCGCGCTTTGCCGCGCTCGCTGAGACTTGGTGGGATCCGGCGGGCGAGCAGCGGGCGCTGCACAAGCTCAATCCGGTGCGGCTGCAATTCATCCGCGATCATCTCGCGCGTCACTTCGCGCGAGACATTGGCGCGGCGAAGCCGTTTTCGGGTTTGCGCCTGCTCGACATCGGCTGTGGCGGCGGACTCGTGAGCGAGCCCATGGCGCGGCTTGGCTTTGCCGTGACCGGCATCGATGCCGGCGCCGACATGCTCGCGATCGCGCGGGGCCACGCGGCCGAGATGGACCTCGCTATCGATTATCGGCAGAGCACGGTCGAGGACTTGGCGGCCACCGACACCCTTTATGACGCCGTGCTGGCGCTCGAGGTGGTGGAGCATGTGGCCGATGCCGCGCTCTTCTTCGGCGCTGGCGCGCGGCTCGTGGCGCCCGGCGGTGCCCTCATCGCCAGCACCATCAATCGCACGGCCAAGGCCTTTCTGCTCGCGGTGGTCGGCGCCGAGTACATCATGGGATGGCTGCCGCGCGGCACTCACGACTGGCGGAAGTTCCGGCGACCGTCGGAGCTGGCGGCGGCACTGAGGCCGCAAGGATTGGCCGTGGCAGCGCTAAGCGGGCTCTCCTACGCGCCCGCAACCGGCGGCTGGCATCTCTCCGACGATCTTGACGTAAACTACCTGCTCTACGCCCATCGTTAGGCTCAACCTACGATATCGAAGAGTCCTTGCCGCGCGGGAAATTCGACCTTATGAGTTATAGGGTCTCCCGACGCTGCCCCCGGCGGGGGAGTATCGGCATGAGCCAAGGGGAGGGGGCGCGGGGTCTTCAGGTGCGTCGATGAGCGTATTTCAACCGCCGGGGGAAACCTTCCGGCTGGCCGGAAAGGTCAAATGGTTCAATCGCAGTAAGGGATTTGGCTTCATCATTCCTAATGACGGCAGCGGCGACGTGTTCCTGCCGCTCTCGGTGCTGGAGCGCGCCGGCCACAGCGAGCTGCCGGACGGAGCGTCGATCGTCTTCGACTGGACGCAGGGGCCCAAGGGCCGCGCCGTCGCCTCGGTGGTCGAGCTCGACCTCTCGACAGCAGCGCCACGGGCGCCGCGAGAAAATCGCTTCCGCCCGCCACGGGAGAGCTATCGCGACAGCTATGACGACGGCGGCGGCGGCGGCGCGACCGAAGCGATGGACGGGGTCGTCAAATGGTACGATCCGGCCCGCGGCTTCGGCTTCATCCTGCCCAATGACGGCGGCAAGGACATTTTCGTCCATGTGACGGCACTCCGCCGCTCTGGCATCGAGATGCTGGAACCCGGCCAAGCCGTGCGCATGACCGTCGCTCAAGCTCGCCGCGGCCGCGAAGCGGCCTCGATCCAGTTGCTCTAGTATCCGAGGCGCGCCTCAAGCGCGCCCGGCGACGGCAAAGGCGGTGGCAACCAGCGTGAACCCGCCCTCGCCCCAGCGCTCACCGATCATCTGACGCACGCGCGCACTGACCGCGCCGCCCGTCGCGGCATCGAGATCGCGCGCGAACGCGGAGGTACCAGTCGAGCCAAGAAGGAAGGGCGTCCAGAAATCCTCGACCGAGGTGAAGTCGAGCGGCACTTGCAGCGCGGTCGTCCTCACCTCGGCGAGGCCGCTGTGGCGCCACAAAGCGTCGAGCGTCTCGCGGTTGGCATAGGGTGAGGGGCCGCCGGTTTCGGCGCGGCGCGGTGCCACGGCGTCGGGGGCGATGGCGCTGGCGGCCTCCCAGAACAGCGAGAACATCGGCATGCCCTGGCGAAAATCCCAGACGCAGGTGGCGAGCACGCCGCCGGGGTGCGTCACCCGCTTCATTTCGCGCACCGCGACGGCAGGCTCGCAAAATTCCTGGACCACCAGCAGCGCCAGCGCGGCATCGAAACTCGCTCCGGCGAAAGGCAAGACTTCGGCGGTGCCGCAGACAACCGCGATCCGCGGCGAGTCGATCAACCGCCGCGCATAATCGAGATAGGAGCGAGCAGGATCGATCCCCACCACCTCGACCGTCGGACTGAGGTCGAGGAGCGTCCGGCTCAGCACCGCCGTGCCGCAGCCGACGTCAAGCACCAGACCGTCGGTGGGGCCGACGAAGTCAACAAAGAGTGGCGCCAGACGCGCGCTCCAACGGCCCATGAAGCGGTCGTAGCCGGCAGGGTTGGTGTAGTGCGCCACGGCTGCCTTCCGCGAATTCAAGGGTGAAGCATCGGTTAGCTTAGCTTACCTTCCGCACCAAGTTATCCCCGTCTATCTGCCCACGGGCCGAAGATTCCGTTTGCGTCACCAACGCCGCGTGATACCGTATCTAGTGGCTCATGCGTGGTCGAGCCACAGAATAGAGGGGACTCGCGATGGAGTCGATTTGGACACCCGATCTCATCCAGCAACTTTCGGTCTTGTGGAAGCAGGGCCTGTCCACGGCGGAGATCGGACGCCGTTTGGGCGTCACCAAGAACGCGGTAGTGGGCAAGGCGCATCGCCTGATGCTCGATCCGCGCCCCTCGCCGCTGAAGCGCCCGCCGGCGCCGCGCGTCACGATCGCCGGCCCGTCCTGCTCCTGGCCCACCGGCCATCCCGGCGACAAGGGTTTCCATTTCTGCGGCAAGCGCCCGCTTCCCGGCAAACCCTATTGTGCCGAGCACGCTGCGGTCGCCTATGTGAAGCCGAAGGAGAAGGTGAACGCGGCTTAAGGAAGCTGCCGGCCCCTACCGCGTCAGCCGCCGCATGGCGCGGTCGAGGCCGTCGAGCGTCAACGGGAACATGCGACCCTCCATGCGCTCGCGGATAAGCGCGATCGAGGGCGTCCCCTCCCAATAGCGCTCGGGCACCGGGTTGAGCCAGACCGCCTTTGGGTATGTCACGAGGAGACGGCGCATCCAGATGTCCCCAGCCTCCTCGTTCCAATGCTCGACGCTCCCGCCGGGCTGGACGATCTCATAGGGGCTCATGCTGGCGTCGCCGACGAAGATGAGCTTATAGCTGGCATCATAGGTATGCAGCACCTGCATCGTCGGCGTCTTCTCCACATGACGGCGCCGCGCGTCGCGCCACAGCGACTCGTAGGGGCAATTGTGGAAATAGAAATATTCGAGATGCTTGAACTCGGCGCGCGCTGCTGAGAAGAGCTCCTCGCAGGTGCGCACATGCCCGTCCATCGAGCCGCCGATGTCGAGGAGCAAGAGCACCTTCGCCGCATTGTGCCGTTCCGGCACCATCTTTAGATCGAGCCAGCCGGCGTTCCGTGCGGTGGATCGGATGGTGTCGTCGAGATCGAGCTCTTCGGCCGCACCTTCGCGGGCGAATTGGCGGAGACGCCGGAGCGCGATCTTGATGTTGCGCGTGCCGATCTCGACGCGGTCGTCGAGATTCTTGAACTCACGCTTGTCCCAAACTTTGACCGCACGGTTGCTGCGGTTCTTCTCCTGGCCGATGCGCACGCCTTCGGGATTATAGCCATAGGCGCCGAAGGGCGAGGTGCCGGCGGTGCCGATCCATTTGCTGCCACCCTCATGGCGCCCCTTCTGCTCGGCAAGACGCTTCGCCAGCTCGTCGAGCAACTTCTCGAGCCCGCCCATCGCCTGGATCTGCTTCATCTCCTCTTCGGTGAGGAGCTTCTCCGCGAGCTTCCGGAGCCACTCCTCGGGAATCTCGACACCCGCCTCGGCGAGCGATTCGATGCCCTTGAAGTGATGGCCGAAGACGCGGTCGAATTTGTCGAGATTGCGCTCGTCCTTCACCAGCGTGGTGCGGGCGAGATAGTAGAAATCCTCGACGCTGTAGGCCGCCAGATTCTGCTGCATCGCCTCGAGCAAGGTCAGATATTCGCGGAGGCTCACCGGCACCCGCGCCTCGCGCAGCTCGAGGAAGAAGCCCGCGAACATTAGAGAAGACCGTGCACAACATCGCCCCTCCCCCCTTGAGGGGGAGGTCGGCAACGCGAGAGCGTTGCCGGGAGGGGGGTCGGCAGCGACGTGCGTGTGAGAGAACCCCCCACCCTACCCTCCCCCTCAAGGGGGGAGGGGACATAAGGTTGCAAGCCGTGAGGTCGGTTCATCACCATCACCCGCCGCGTTCCCTGCGGTTCAAGAACGCGAGGCGTTCGAAGAGGTGGACATCCTGCTCGCTCTTCAGGAGCGCGCCGTGGAGCGGCGGGACGAGCTTCGCAGGATCTCGCGTGCGCAGCGCCTCGGGCGGAATGTCCTCTACCATCAGAAGCTTGAGCCAATCGAGGAGCTCCGAGGTGGAGGGCTTCTTCTTGAGGCCGGGCACGTCGCGGAGCTCGTAGAAGACGTTGAGCGCTTCCCGCACCAAGAGCTTCTGGATGTCGGGGTAGTGCACGTCGACGATGCGCTGCATCGTCTCGCGGTCGGGGAAGCGGATGTAGTGGAAGAAGCAGCGGCGCAAGAAGGCGTCGGGCAGCTCCTTCTCGTTGTTGGAGGTGATGACGACGATGGGGCGCTGCTTCGCCACCACGGTCTCACGCGTCTCGTAGACAAAGAATTCCATGCGATCGAGCTCGAGGAGGAGGTCGTTCGGAAATTCGATGTCGGCCTTGTCGATCTCGTCAATGAGGAGGACTGGCGCGTCATCGGCGGTGAAGGCTTCCCAGAGCTTGCCGCGCTCAATGTAGTTGCGGATGTCATGGACGCGGGCGTCACCCAACTGCCCGTCGCGGAGCCGCGCCACGGCGTCATACTCGTAAAGCCCCTGCTGCGCCTTGGTGGTGGATTTGATGTGCCAGGTGATGAGGTGCTTGCCGAGGGCCTTGGCGATCTCGTGCGCGAGGATCGTCTTGCCGGTGCCGGGCTCGCCCTTCACCAGAAGCGGGCGCTCGAGCGCGATCGCAGCATTGACGGCGATGCGGAGATCGTCGGTGGCGACGTAAGTTTCGGTGCCTTGGAAGCGCTTCATGATATCCCCAGGGTTCGACCGGCGCCCTCTATAGCGCAAAAGCGACGAAAGCCCGAAAACATTCGCGCTTCGGTCGCAATTCCGCCGCGATCACGCTCTAGGAACGGTGGCGCGTGCTGAAAGCGCACGCGATCTCTCCCCGGAGCCTGCCATGAAGCGTGTGGTCGTGGGCCTGATGGTCGGCGGCGCCATCGCCGTGCTTTGTCTTGCCTTGTGGCTGAGACCGGCCGCGGTGCCTTTACCGCCCTCGACATCGCCAACGCTAGTCGGGCCAGGCGTCGTTACCGCCGCGGCGGCAACGCCCGCCGCGGCGCCGTTGCCACTGGAGCTGCGCTTCGAGCGGCTCGACATCGAGACCGGGAAGGAGACCGCCGAAGCCTGTCTCGTCTTCTCGCACCCCCTCGCCACCGACGAGGCCATTCATTACGAGGATTACCTCGTCCTGACGCCGGCGGCGCAGCCGGCGCTGCGTCGCGACGGCCAGCGGCTTTGCCTTGCCGGTCTCGCCTTCGGCACGGAATACCAGGCGCTGCTGCGCCAGGGCTTTCCCGCCGCCGACGGCGCCAAGCTCGCGGCCGACACCAAAGTCGCCGTGGCGCTCCGCGATCGGCCCCCGGTCTTGGCGTTCCGCGACGGCCTCATTCTGCCGCGCGAGAACGCGGCGGGTGTGCCGGTCATCACCGTCAATGTCGAGCGCGTGCTCCTCAAGGTAATCCGCGTGCCCGACCGCATGGCGGGGCAGCTGCGCGCGAGCGAGCTCGCCGAACGGCAAGCCTATCCCTGGTCCATCAATCAGCTCGAGCAGCAGCGGGGCGCGGTCGTCTGGAAAGGCGAGATGGCGACTACTGGCCATCGCAACGAGACCGTCACCACCCTCTTCTCGCTTCGCGACGCCCTGCCGGCGCGCAAGCCTGGCGTCTATGCGCTCATCGCCGAGGACGCCGCCGACCGGAAGCCCGCGGTCACTGCCACGGGTGACGCCGACGACGATAGCGAGGATATGCGCGATTACCGGCCGCGGGCGGTGCAGTGGGTCATCGATAGCGACATCGGCCTCACCAGCTTCGACGGCGGCGATGGTCTTCACGTCTTCGCCCACTCGCTTGCCTCGGCGCAGCCGATGGCCGGCGTCGCCATCACCCTCGTCGCGCGCGACAACGAGGAGCTCGGCAAAGCGACGACGGATGACGAAGGCCATGTCCGCTTCGATAAGGGCCTGCTCAATGGAAAGGGTGGCGCCGCGGCGGTGGCGCTGCTCGCTTATGGCGCCGGTGGCGATTTCGTCTTTCAGGACGTGACGCGGCCCGCTTTCGACCTTTCCGACCGCGGCGTCGACGGCCGCGCCGCGCCAGGACCGGTCGACGCCTTCCTTTACACAGATCGCGGCATCTACCGACCTCAGGAGACGGTCCACATCACCGCGCTGCTGCGCGATCAAGCCGCCAATGCCATCGCCGGCGTACCCGTGACATTGGTGGTGAGCCGGCCCGATGGCGCCGCCTATCGCCGCGCGACGCTCGCCGATCAGGCGGTGGGCGCGGTGCATTTCCCACTCACGCTGTCCGACACCGCGCCACGCGGCCACTGGCATGTGGACGCCTATCTCGATCCCAAGGCGCCGCCCGTCGGTCGCGCCGAGTTCGAGGTCGCGGATTTCGTGCCGCAGCTCCTCGAGGTGACGCTCACCAGCACCGCGCCCACCCTCGCGACCGGCACGCCCGTTCACGTCGACGCCGCCGCGCGCTTTCTCTACGGCGCGCCCGCCGCCGGGCTTGATGGCGAAGCGGAGGCGACGATCGCTGCCGATCCCGAGCCCTTCCCCGCCTTTCGCGGCTATCGCTTCGGCCTCGCGCAGGAGAGCTTCAAGGAGCAGATCGTGCCGCTCGAAGTGAAGGCGACGGACGATGCCGGCAAAACCGCGGCCGAGGGCGCGCTCGCCGACATCGCGCCCTCGACGTTGCCGCTCCGCGCGACCATTCGCGTCGGCATCTTCGAGCCGGGTGGGCGCAACACGTCGAACACGCTAGTCCTGCCGTTCCGGCGCGGCACTGGCTTCGTCGCCATCAAGCCGCGTTTTACGGGCGGCCGCGTCCAGGAAGGCAGCACCGCCGAATTCGAGGTGATCGCGCTCGACGCCAAGGGCGAGCGCGCCGCCAAACAAGGCCTTCGCTACGCGCTCGTCCGCGAGGTGACGGAGTACAATTGGTATTCGCGCGGGCGCGGCTGGGGCTACGAGCGCTCGACCCGCGACGTGCCGGTCGTGGACGGCTCGCTGGACGTCGCCGCCGCCGAGCCCGCGGTGGTCAGTCGCGCTCTCCCCTGGGGCTACTACCGGCTCACGGTGCGCGACGACAGCGGCGCCGCCACCAGCCTCCGTTTCAGCTCCGGTTGGGCCGGCGTCCTTTCCGAGGATCGGCCGGATCGCGCCGAAGTGACCGCCGACCGCGCCCAATACAAGATCGGCGACACCGCGCGGCTTGCCATTCGTCCGCCTTCGGCCGGCGACGCGCTCGTCATCGTCGCCAACGACCGGGTCATTGCGAGCAAGCACGTTGCCATGCCCGCGGAGGGAACGACGGTGGAAGTCCCAGTGACCACCGCCTGGGGCACCGGCGCCTACGCCATCGTCGCGGTCTATCGCCCCCTCGCCGACGAGCGGGCGCATGCGCCGACGCGCTCGATCGGCGTCGCCTGGCTGCCCCTCGATCCGGCGCCTCGCACGCTCGCGGTGGAACTCGGCGTTCCCGACAAGATGGTCCCGCGCCAGACCATCGAGGTGCCCGTCACCGTGCATGGCGCCGAACCCGGGCGCGCCTTCGTCACGCTCGCCGCGATCGACGAGGGCATTCTTCAGCTCACCAAGTTCCGTTCGCCCGCGCCCGATGATTTCTATTTCGGCAAGCGCCGCCTCGCCGTCGACATCCGCGACGATTACGGGCGCCTCATCGAAGCGAAAGGGCCGGTGGGCGCGCTTCGGAGCGGCGGCGACGCGGCAAGCCTCGGCGGCCGCGGCCTCGAAGTGGTGCCGACACGCACGGTGGCGCTCTTCTCCGGCCTCGTCGCCCTCGACGGCGCCGGGCGGGCGAAAATTCCGCTCGAGGTGCCCGATTTCAACGGCGAGCTCCGCCTCATGGCGGTCGCCTTCGATGCGACGAAGCTCGGTCGCGCCGAAGCCCATCTCACCGTGCGCGACGCCGTCGTGAGCGACGTCACCTTGCCGCGCTTCCTTGCACCGGGCGATCAGAGCCGCATCGCGTTGTCGCTGCACAATGTCGAGGGTGCCGCCGGCGAGTACGAGGCGCGCCTCGAAACCGCGGGTGCCGTCGCGCTCGCCACACCGGGGGTACGGACCTTACGGCTCGAGAGCGGCGAGCGGCAATTGCTCAGCGTGCCACTGCGTGCCGAGACGGTCGGTATCGGCACGGTCACGCTGCATCTTGCCGGTCCCAACCTCGACATCGCGCGGCAATGGCAGATTGCGGTGCGGCCGCCGCAGAACGAGGTGGCGCGCGAAACAGTTGCGGCCTTGGCGCCTGGCAAGACGCTGACGCTCGACGCGCAGATACTCGACGAATATGTGCCAGGTACGGCGTCGCTGACAGTGAATGTCGCGAGCTGGCACACCTTGCCGCTTGCGGGTCTGCTGCAATCGCTCGACCGCTATCCCTTCGGCTGCCTCGAGCAGACGACGAGCCGCGCCTTTCCGCTGCTTTACTTCAACGACGTGGCGCTCTTGGGCCATCTTCGCGAGGAGCGCGCGATTGAAGGCCGCGTCCAGGACGCGATCGACCGCGTGCTCGACATGCAGAAAGCCGACGGGCATTTCGGCATGTGGAGCGGCGCCGGCTACGACGCCTATGACGGGCTCGGCGTTTATGCCCTCGATTTCCTGAACCAAGCGAAGCTTAGGAATTACCGCGTGTCCGCCGACGCGATCGAGCGCGGCCATCAATGGCTGCGCCGGCTCGTCGACGCGGCGAATGCGCCGACGCAGATCCGCGCCTATGCCGCGCTCGTGCTGGCGCGCGCCGGCGCCATTGATCTCGCGAGCCTCCGCTATCTTTACGACACGCTGGCGCAAGCGCGAAGCGACGCGCTCGTCGATGCCGAGCTCGGCGCCGCGCTCACCCTCGCCGGCGACCGCGCCCGCGCCTCAGCCGCCTTCACGCTTCTCGACCGGCCGCCCAGCGCGATCGAGCAGATCGATTTCCGCAGCAAGAGCTATGTTGGCGACTATTACGGCACACCCTTGCGCGACTGGGCGCGCCTGGTCGCGGTGGCGGCGGAAGCAGGACGGACGAGCCTCGTCGCGCGGCTCTTCGAGCGCTATCAGTGGGTCGACGACCGGAGCGATGAGCTCACCACCCAGGAAAAAGCCTGGCTCATGCTGGCAGCGCACGCTCTGTCGGCGCGTCAGGGCAAGCTCGCGCTCGCCGTCAACGGCGAGCGAGTGGCGAAGCCCAACGATCCCCTGAGCCTCGCGCCCGATCCGGCGATGCTTGCCAAGGGCTTCGCCATCGCCAATCTCGGCGAACGCGAGGTCTGGGAGACCGTCTCCATCCGCGGCATTCCCAAACGGCCGCTTCCGGCCGAGGCGAGCGGCATCACGCTCGCGCGCGACTTCTGGACTCTCGACGGCAAGCCCGCCGCGCTCGACGCCGTCCGTCAGAACGATCGCCTCATCGTCACGCTGAGCGGCAGCCTCGAGGACGACCGCCACCACGAGGTGGCGCTCATGGATTTGCTGCCGGCGGGCTTCGAGATCGAAGGCGTGGTTGAGGCCAACGACAAGGGCGAGAGCGCCTATCTCTGGCTTGGGCGCCTGCGCAAGCTCCGCCTCGTCGAATCGCGCGACGACCGCTTCGTCGCCGCCTTCACGGCGCGGCCCGAACGCTTCTTCTGGCGGCGCTACTGGCGCGACGACGACGAAGACAATCTCGAGAACTCGACCGACTACGTCGTCGCCTACATCGTCCGCGCGGTGACACCCGGCACTTACGTGCTACCGGCGGCGACGGCGGAAGACATGTACCGGCCGAAGATCCGGGCGCGCACGGATATGGGCACCGTGACGGTGCTGGGGCGGTCGTGATGCCGCGCTTTCTGCTGGCGAGCGCGCTCGCTTTGGCTGCGCTCGTCGCCACGGCGATGCTCGCCGACGCGCTCTTCCCGCCAGATCTCGGCCGTGCCCGCAGCACCTCAACCGTCGTTCTCGCCGAGGACCGTGCCATGCTGCGCCCCTTCGAGACGGCAGACGGCAAATGGCGCCTCGCCGTGCGCGCCGATGACGTCGATCCGCGCTACCTTGCGCTCCTCCGCGCTTACGAAGACCATCGCTTCTTCGATCATCGCGGCGTCGATCCGCCGGCGCTCTTGCGCGCCGCGGGGCAATGGCTCAGGGCCGGCCATGTGGTCTCCGGCGGCTCGACGCTCACCATGCAGGTGGCGCGGCTCCTGGAGCCGCGGCCACGCGGCATCGGCGCCAAGCTCCGCCAGATCGCGCGCGCGCTCCAACTCGAGGCGCGCTACGACAAGAACGAGATCCTTGCGCTCTATCTGACACTCGCGCCGTTCGGCGGCAATCTCGAAGGCGTGCGCGCCGCCTCGCTCGCCTATTTCGGCAAGGAGCCGGCGCGGCTCAGCCTCGGCGAAGCCGCCCTGCTGGTGGCGCTGCCGCAATCGCCGGAGCGCCTCCGGCCCGACCGCCATCCCGAAGCGGCGACGCGCGGGCGCGAGAAGGTGCTGAACCGTCTCCGCGACGCCGGCGCGATCACGCCGCAGGAATTCGCCGAGGCGGCCGCGGTGCCGCTGTCGCAGCAGCGCCTCGCCTTTCCCTTCCACGCGCCGCACTTGGCACAACGCTTCGCCGCTGCGGCGAGCCCGGGAACCGTAATCGCCACCCTCATCGACGGGCCGCTGCAGCAGCGCGTCGAGCGCTTGGCGCGCGACGAGCGGCGCTGGTTCGGCGACGGCGCCAATCTTGCCGTCGTCATCGTCGAGAACCGCACCCGTGCCGTGCGCGCCTATTCAGGGGCGCCGATTTCTTCGCGCCCGCCGGCGAGATCGATCTCGCGCAAAGCCGCCGCTCGCCGGGCTCGGCGCTGAAGCCCTTCGTCTACGCCATGGGCTTCGATGATGGCGTCATCCATCCCGCGACGCTCATCGACGATGCGCCGATGCGCTTCGGCGATTACGCGCCGCGCGATTTCGAGCGGAGCTTCCAGGGCACGGTGACGGTGCGCGAGGCGCTGCAGCTCTCGCTCAATGTGCCCGCCGTCGCGGTGACGGAGCGCGTCGGCGCCGTGCGCCTCGTCGCCTCGCTCCGCGCCGCCGGCGCCACCTTGCGCTTCCCGCGCCTTTCAGGCGCCCCGAGCTTGCCGGTGGCGCTGGGCGGCGTCGGCCTCTCACTCGCCGACCTCACCATGCTCTATGCCGACATCGCCGATAGCGGCACCGGCCGAGCGCTGCGCTTCACCACCGCGGCCGAGAGCGGGTCGACGCGCCTCATGAGCGCCACCGCCGCCCGCTATCTTCGCGACATCCTCGTCGGCAGTCCGTTGCCGCCGGGTTGGTCCGACATCACGGCGGGCGAGCGCCGCCGCGCCGTTGCCTTCAAGACCGGCACCTCCTACGGCTTTCGCGACGCCTGGGCGGTCGGTTTCTCCGCGCGGTACACGGTGGGCGTCTGGGTCGGCCGCGCCGACGGCACGCCGCGCCCTGGCCATTTCGGCCGCAACACCGCGGCGCCGATCATGCTGAAGCTCTTCGATCTCTTGGCCGAACAAGGCGATACCTCGCCGCCGACGAACACGGAGGCGGAGAATGGCGCCACCTTGCCGCCGGCGCTTCGCCATTTCCGCCGCGAGCCGCTCGCCGCATCGCATACGATCGCGCCGCCGCAGATCCTCTTCCCGCCGGACGGCGCGATGATCGATGCCCGCGAAGGGACGGGCGTGGCGCTCAAGGCGGAAGGCGGCAACGGCCCCCTCACCTGGCTCGTCGACGGCACGCCGCTCTTCGCCGAGCGCTTCGCCGCCGACACCTTCTGGCAGCCCACCGGCAGCGGCTTCGCGCGCATCGCGGTCGTCGACACTGAAGGCGGTAGCGCCGCGGTGCGGGTGCGGGTGAAAACGGCGCCGTAGCGGCGGCCCTGCAGGCGGCGCGAGCGGGTGGGTCATTTTTGTGGCGCGCCGCTTCGGAGCGGCAACGCGGCCGCACTCCGGCTGGCTTCCTCCAAGGCGACACGAACTCGCGGCAAATCCGCGACGATCGACCCTTACGCGACAAACCGCCGCTCGATAGGGTGATGCGCGCTCTCCCAAGGGAGAAGGTCAAATGCAAGCATTTCTCGTGCGCCCCGTCATGACGGGTCTCCTCGCGCTCATCATCATGGGCTTCATCGGCGTGCCCGGCGGTTCGCGTGGCGGCGCGGCGTTCTCTTATCAATCGGGCTGCCACACGGTCCCGCCGGAAACCCATTCACCTGCGGCGATGGGCGCGATGATTCGTCGCGGCGTCCATTGCTAGAAAAGGCGCGGCTTTATGCCACGGCGGCGGGGGAAGGCATTGGCCCCGGCAATCGTTATAACCGGACGAATCCGTTCCAACCCTTGGAGAGGATCGCGATGAGGAACATGTTGCGGAGCCTGATGGTAGCGGTCGGCGCGGCGGCGCTGCTGGCCGGCATGGGCACGCTGCCGGCACGGGCCGATGAGGATGGCTGGCGCGGGCGCGGACACGAATGGCGTGAGCACGAGTGGCGCGAGCATGAGCGCCGCGAATGGTGCGAGCATCATCCCTATCAGTGCGGCTATCCGCCGGGCGGCGTCTATTACGCGCCGCCGCCCGTGGTCGTTGCACCCGCACCGCCGCCGCCGCCTGTGGTCTATGCGCCGGCGCCAAGCCTGGACATCGTCGTCCCCATCCACATCCGCTGACCGCCGCCGAAGCGGCGAAGCAAAGCCCCTGCCGGTCTCGGCAGGGGCTTTTGCTTTGGTCCAACCAATCACCACGACGTGATCCCCATGGCGATGGATCGCCAAAGGGGTGCAACATACATAAGATGAAGCGACCCCAGCGGCCGCCGTTGCGGTGCGCCGACTGGCGTCATCGAGGTGACCCATGCCGCAGCGTTCGCCCCATGTCGCGCTTGTTGCTGCCCTCGCGCTTGCCGGCTGCGTCGCGGCGCCGCCTGCCGGGCCGAGCGTGCTTGTCCTCCCCGGCAAGGACAAGAATTTCGCCCAGTTCCAGCAGGACGACGCCAGCTGTCGCCAATTCGCCTCGGCGCAGACAGGCGGTGCATCGCCGGCAGAAGCCGCCAACAACAGCACCGCGACGAGCGCTGCGGTCGGCACCGTGCTGGGCGCGGCGGCGGGAGCCGCCATCGGCGCTGCCGCCGGCAACCCCGCGGCAGGGGCCGCGATCGGCGCCGGTAGCGGCCTGGTGGTCGGCGGCGCGAGCGGCATCAATGCCGGCGCTTACTCGGCGGCGAGCCTGCAGCAGCGCTACGATATGAGCTATCTGCAATGCATGGCATCGAACGGCAATCAGGTGCCGCAGCCGGGCCAGCTCGCCGGCACCGGCTACCCCGGCTACTACTCGCCCTACGGGTACTCGCCCTACGGGCCTTACGCTTACGCCTACGGCTACCCCTATCCGGGCTACTATTACGATCCCTGGTTCTGGGGGCCGGGCTTCGGCGCCAACTTCGTCTTCTTCGGCGGCCGCCGCTTCGACCACGACCGCGGTCACTTTCACCACGGCGGTTTCCACCACCACGGATGAGGCGGTTCGTATAGTCCCGAGCTGTCAATTACAAACTCGTCAATGCCCGCGCGCGCGGGCATCCAGGGTTGCAGGGGTCCGGTCCGTCGCTTGCCCTGGGTCCCTGCTTGCGCAGGGACAGCGGATCAGATTTCGCAGATCGTCTGGTTACGCCGGCACCGCCTTCATCGGCCCGGTATGCTTGGCGCCCTTCGGTATCTCGACGTTGATCTCGAGCACTGAGGCGGCACCCGCTTTGCCGAGGGTGACGCGGATCATGTCCTCCTCGATGGCGATGTACTTGCCGACGACGTGCAGCAATTCCTTCTGGAGGCGCGGCAGGAAGTCGGGACTGTCGCGGCCGGCACGCTCATGCGCCAGCACGATCTGGAGGCGCTCTTTGGCGACCGACGCCGAGGCCGTCCTCTTGGGGAAGAAGAAGTCGAAGAGGCTCACGATGCGGCCCTCCCGAACCAGCCGCGCAGAAAGCTGCGCCGTTCGGGCATGACGAAGCGCATCTCGCGCTGCTCGCCGACGAAGCGGGCGACCGCATCGTCATAGGCACGGCCGGCGGGGCTTTCGGGATCAAGGATGACGGGAACGCCAGTGTTGGACGCCTTCAGCACCGTCTCCGATTCCGGGATGATGCCCAAGAGCGGCACCGACAGGATCTCCTTCACGTCCTCGACCGACAGCATCTCGCCGCGCTTGACCCGCTCGGGCGAATAGCGCGTCAGCAGCAGATGCTCCTCGACCGGCTTCTCGCGCTTCTCGGCGCGGCGCGACTTGGCGGCGAGAATGCCGATGATGCGGTCGCTGTCGCGCACCGAGGAGACCTCGGGGTTGGTGACGATGATGGCGCTGTCGGCGTGGTAGAGCGCGGTCATCGCGCCGTGCTCGATGCCGGCCGGGCTGTCGCAGATGATGTATTCGAATTCCTTGCGCAGCTGCTCCATCACCTTGTCGACGCCCTCGCGCTTCAGCGCGTCCTTGTCGCGCGTCTGCGAGGTCGGGAAGATGTAGAGGTTGTCGA
>DASZAN010000161.1:0-3431 GCA_035945115.1 Allostellaceae bacterium | reverse complement strand
GTCGCACGCGCGCTGATATCCATGATGGCCAGGAGCACAGAGCTCCAAACAGAGGCCGGATACATTGATGCAAGACCACTCACCGCCTTCTCGACGAAGCCCTCTTGCGACGCACGGCCGGACCATACAGTTGGGTCAAAGGCGGCGGTTCCACGATGTCCGCGACAGGTCCGCTTATTGAACGAACTCGGAAATGCGGGTGACATCGCGGCGGACCTCTGATGGGAAAAATCGCGCATCGCCCGTTTTCACCTCAGTTCGCGCCGTTGCCTCAGCGCTTGCACCGAGAAAGCCGCAGATTTCCGCGACTGATAGGGTTTTCGGGATTTCCCAACCAGTCTCACCGCCCCGCTCCGGCGGGGCTTTTCTCTTTTGTGCAATAGGCGCAATTCGCGAAAAATTTTCGCCGAATTTTCATAAAAAGCGATTCGATAGAAGTAGCGTCGAATAAATGACAAGTCATACTTTCGTTGTCGATGCCAAGCGGGGAGCTCCCAATCGTGACGGATTGTCCTCCTGGCCTCCCAGTGCACGAGTTTGGCGGCGCCACGATCGACGGCGTGCTGTTGCCAGATGCGCCTTCACAGAAGTCCCTCGCACCTCAGGTCGATTACCTGAAGCTGGCCATGTGGATCGTCGGTACACTATGCCCGTGGGCTGGGCTCGCTGCTCTCCTTGTTAGCCGTTAAGGGCAGCGGATGTCACGTATGGATCTCGAAGCTGAGCTTGACGAAGTGCTCCGCGACGCGGGCTGGGCTGGAATGAGTTGGGATGCGCTGACCGCGAAATACGCAACGGTGGAGATGGCTGACCTAAAAACAGCCCTCAACCGTCTCATTGCGAAGAAGAGCATTTACCGATTTCTGCGACCGCACGGCACCGGCCGGACCTCAGCGACGTCGACGCTTTACTATTCTTTTTGGCTAGCCAGCACCGCGCGCGCAATTGCGGGCCGCAGTGCGGAACGCATTATCGACGCTGCCGGCGCGTGAGGGATGACCCCATGACCGAGGCCGACTTCATTATCATCGCGACCACGATCGCGGTGATGGGCGTCATCATCGTTGGCGTGATCGGAAACGATACGAGGTCCGGCCGGTATGCGCTCAAACGCATTGGCGCTCGTCGCCCCATTCCTGTTTGGTACCGCGTATTTTGCGATCGGCTCGCGGCCGATCTGGGACTAGGCGCGGACAGATCGGGCATGTCCGCTTCCGATCTCGACATTCGCCGAACAGCGCATCTCTTCATCCAGCTTCGTGGCGATGAAGCCACGGCAAGGGCGCACAAGATGGTGGAGCGGATGCGCAACAGGGGTGATAGCGAGGGCGTCGACAAGTGGCTCCGCATCATCGTGGCGATCGGCGAGCTCGGAGAGCCACCAACGGAGGCGCGGCACTAAGCTGATCGGTCGCGGTGCTACGGCGCCGTCATCCTCCGTTCCGGCATCGGCGACGCACGACGCCGCTCGATGTCTTGCATCGTCGTCCGCGCGAGATCGTTGCGCTCGGTCGTCAACGTGCCTCTTTGGCCTTCTGATAGGCACAGACCTCGATGCCGAGCCGCCGCGCGCGAGGCCCGAAGCCATCCTCATGTCGCTGCCGCCCGGTGGCGATGTGGCCGTGATGTCACAACCCGCTCGCGCACGTTCATGCACCGTTCATTGATACTTGTAGTTGAATGAATTTTCAATCATGATCGGTCCCCGTCGATCTAAGGGGGCGCAAACGATGATTTTGAAGCACCTGGCCGCCGCTTTGGCCCTCTCTCAGGTTTGTCTCACGCCTGCCCTCGCCGATCCGGTGCATGATCCCGGGCCGCGTGGCGGCGCGGCGGGTGCGGGCGGTCCGCTACTGGGCCTTTCCGTGGCGGAGAACGATTACTTCGCCGCGGCGCGCGTGAGATTTCAGGAGATCGATTCCGTCTCAGGGACGCTCGCTGGGGAGGCCGGTGTCGGCCTCGGCCCGCGCTTCAACGGTAATTCCTGCGCCATGTGCCACATCGAGCCGGCGGTCGGCGGCAGCAGCCCGGCGAGCAACCCGCAGGTGGCGCTCGCTAGCTTGGATGGCGCGCAAAACAAGGTGCCGTTCTTCGTCACCAAGCGTGGGCCGGTGCGCGAGGCGCGCTTCGTCCACAATCCCGACGGCAGCGCCGATGGCGGCGTGCACGATCTTTACGTCATCACCGGCCGGATCGACGCGCCGGGCTGCCAGATCAGCCAGCCCGATTTCGATACCGCGCGCGCCCAGAACAACATCATCTTCCGCATTCCCACCCCGCTCTTCGGCTTGGGACAAGTGGAGAGCACGCCCGACAGCAGCCTCATCGCCGATGCGGCGGCACTCGCGAGCTTGCGTGCCGCCAACGGCATCGCCGGTCATTTCCATCACAGCGGCAATGACGGCACCATCGCGCGCTTCGGTTGGAAAGCGCAGAACAAGTCGCTGCTGCTTTTCGTCGGCGAGGCGTACAACGTCGAGCAGGGCGTCACCAACGAAATCTTTCCCGATGAACGGGAAGGCGATCCCCATTGCCAATTCAACGGTACGCCGGAAGACGCGACCAACCTCAGCGACAACGGCGCCAGCAACAGCCCGGCCTCGGATTACTCCTCGGACATCGTCAACTTCGCCGCTTTCGCACGCCTCTTGGCCGGACCGACACCGGCTGCACCGACGCCGTCAAGCACGCGCGGCCAACAGGTCTTCACGCAGATCGGCTGTCATCTCTGCCACATCCCCCGTCATACCACCGGCGCGTCCAGTTTTACCGGCCAGAGCCACGTCGACTTCTTCCCCTACAGCGACTTCGAGCTTCACGCCATGGGCAACGGCTTGGCCGATCATGTGAGCCAAGGCGAAGCGGCCGGCAACGAGTTTCGCACCGCGCCGCTCTGGGGCGTGGGGCAGCGCCTCTTCTTCCTGCACGATGGTCGCACCAGCGACCTGCTGCAAGCGATCGAAGCGCATGCGAGCAACGGCTCCGAGGCCAATTCGGTCATCGGCCAGTTCAACGCGCTGCCGGACGGAAGCAAGCAGGACCTGCTCAACTTTCTCCGCTCGCTCTAACGCCGTCGTTTGCGACTCCGGGCTGGACGCGGTTGAGGCGGGTGATCTACCGCCGCACGGGCAATCTGCGAGCGGTGCAGTTGCTTCTTGGGCACCGCAAGATCGAGAGCACGGTTCGCTACCTTGGCATCGAGGTGGATGACGCACTTGCGATTACCGAACAGGTCGACGTCTGAGATCAAGGGCAGAGCGGACAAGCTCTGCCCAGCTTGCCAAGGCCGGGTTTGGTAGAGTCGGGATGTGACGCGGTGGCGACAGGTGAGGCTTAGCCGTGGCCGCCCCTTTCGGTTGGCGGTGCCTAAATAGCTTCACCATGGCTCCGTCTCCACACCCCGCTCATCGAACCGGACATGCAGATCCCCC
>DASZAN010000160.1:0-13912 GCA_035945115.1 Allostellaceae bacterium | reverse complement strand
ACTCTGCGGCAGATGGCGTTTTGAATCTTTGTTCCCGTTTGAGAGCTGATGACGAATCAATGTTGCGTGCTCGGCAGCCCAAAATACTTTTGCAACAGTATCGGCCATGAGCGGAAATGCGCACCTGCCTCTGAGACCATGGTCTGCGTGCAGCGAGTAGCGTTCGCGCCAGTTCGATCTCGAGGAATCCGGGTGTCGGGCTGAAAGCTTCGAGCGCGAGTCCGAACCCGCGCTCCGCCTCGTGGCGCTGTGTCTATGATATTGTGCTGTGTCCTGGATGATAGGGTCGCGCGAGCGACAGCCAGCCGGCAGCTCCAATAAACTGGTCCGCTGGCTGCGGACGATCTCGGTCGCGCGGGTGAACGCGGCCCCGGCGTCCGCGAGGTCAGGTCGATCGACGCGGAGCAGAATACCGCGGCGCATGTGACGCAGTTTCGCGTCGTGCCAACGCTGCCCCCGTGCGCTCGCTCACAGCAAAAGACATCGTCGAGTATCGCGAGCGCGGATCCTACGTGGCCCATCCCCGCTACCACCTTTGCATGCGCTGCTTCAAACAATGACAGAAATATGCCGGATCCTTTCTCTCGACTCCGCTTGTGCAGGCCAGTTGGCACCATCGATGCCGTTATCGGGGCGAGGCGAACGGCATGACCTGACGCATGTCACCCGAAATGTCTCGGACTTCGATGCCCTGGGCACTCGACTGTTCAACCCGTGGCGCAACGGCTGCGGTCCGCCGTGATCGCCGTCGACCTCTATGTCCGGCCCTTGCCCGTGAGCCGGAGCGCCAGACGTGCCAAGCTCGGCACCAAGGTCGGGCGGAGGAGCCGCGGGTCGTAGGGGGCAAGCCGCCGGTTATTCTCGCTAAGGCAGACCTTCAACAGCTCGGGGAGCGTGATCTCGTCGGCGAGCGATTTGCTGCCGTTCACCGTGAAGTTGCGGTCCTGCGGTGCGCCGTTGAGATCCCGTGCGATGCCGAGCCGCTCCCAGAGCAGGAAAATCCAGACGCCGATAATCTTCGCTTGAAAGAAGGGCTTTTTCCACCAACGAAGGTTGCGGCGATGCCAGGCAACCCAGTTGACGAAGAAGGTGATATGCCGGCCCTCCTCCTGCATCACCGGCTCGAACGTGCCGACCAGTTCCGGTGGGAAGTAGCCCGAGCGTCGCGCTAGCTCGAACAAACCGAAAGCGAAAAAACTGTCGATACACTCGCTGTAGCCTGTGACCATGAAGGCCCATTGAGCGGCGCGCGGCGCACTATAGAGGGGCTCCGGCGCAAGCTTGATGCCGTAGGCCGCCACCAGATTGGCCAACACCGTCTTGTGGCGTCCCTCCTCGAAGCTGTTGAGTTCGATCGCCTCCTTGAGCAGGGGATCGGCGATGGATTTGGCATAGGTCTTGACGTGCAGACTGGCCTTACCCTCAGTCTGGACCGCGATGTCCCAGATCGGCAGGCTGATCAAGCGCTCGCGCGCCTCGGCATCGAGCGGCGGCCAGTCGATGATGGCAGGCTTATACGGATTGAACGTATCGAGCAACATGCGGCTGAAGAGTGTCTTGTGCTCTTCGCTGCCGAGCCGAAGCGGGGTCTTCTCGCGGCTCCCGGTTTCGTAGGCATTATGGCCTGCCCTATCCATCGCGGTGGTGCTCTTCCATGCTCCTGGATCTACGTTCCGGCTGGCGCGGTATGATGCCAACGAAACCGCGGCACGGACAGGAACATCTACTGCGTCCTGTCATCCCTCGCTATTCCTTTGGCCATTGCTACTCCTTCAGACTGCCCTCCATGTCGTGCGCTAGACGCGACCGCTAGGTGCGCTTCTGACCCAACCGTCGCAATTCGACGAATTGCCAGACGAGCAGAATGGGGATGCCGATGGCGATGTCGCGTCCCCGCCGCAGGAGGGATGTGCCGAGCGCGATCTCGGGCGGGACACCGAAGGCGGCGCCAAGCAGCACGTAGGCACCCTCCTGAACGCCGACATAGCCCGGGACTAGAAAGGCGAAGGCGAGGCCAGCATGCAACAAGCCTTCGATGGCCAGAGCATCGAGAAGGCTGATCGGTGCACCGAGCAGCCAGAAGGTGATCCAGCCGCCGGCGCCCTTCGCGATCCAGCCGAGGAAATGGATGGCGTTGCTAGCGGCGAAAAGGTCGACGTGGCCATAAATCTGTGTCAGCTCGGACTCGACAGTTCGGAATTTCTTGCCGGCGAGATCAAACCCGCGACCCAGGATCCATCCTCCGAGGCGTGCGAAAAGGGGAGCCGCGCGATACGGCAGGTAGAGGAGGCCCAATCCGACCACCAGCGCCAGCGCGACACCGGTCACCCTGGGCGCGGTCGATAGCCAATTGACGCGCTGGGCGGCGAGGATCACGAGCCCGGCGGCGGCGAAGACGATCTCGGCGAGGAACTCCGCGGTGAGATCGCCGAGCGTGGAAATGCTCGCGACCGACCATGTTTGACCATGGAGCGAAAGCGCGCGCGCGCCGATGGCGTAGCCACCCAGTTGCGCGAAAGGCAGGCAACTCGCCGAGGCATCGCGCACCAACCGTGCCCAAATGAACACCCCGTCGAGGGCAACGCCCGGCCGCCTCTGCGCGACCGGCGCGATCACCCGCCAGGCGATGCCGAGCACCGCCGCCACGAGAAACTGCCAGCCGCACAGCAAGGCGAAGCCCGCATAGCCAACCGATAGCATCGATGCGGCCACCCGGCCGAAGCCACTCCAACCGACGAGCATAGTGGCCGTGAGGACGCCGAGGAGTGCCAGCGTAAGCGACAGACCCTTCAACGCCTTCAAGACACTCGATCCTCATGCGTCAACCCAAAGAACACCCGACAGCGCCGCCGTCTCGACGGCTTGACCTGCGTGTGCTATCCGAAGGTCAACCTAATGCGTGGAAAACGGAACTCCTAGGCACCAAAATCTTTAGGTCGCCAGCGGCGACGACCGAAGCGCCGGGAAGCAGATCAAGGCCACGCAATGCGTTTTATGGCGAGGCTCGATAACGGTGATTGTTCGTCGCGGCGGATGTGCCGCCGCGAGGTGTTGCAACTGACACTAGCCGCCTGTTTGGTGCCGCTGCCGGTCGCCGCCGCAGACACGACCGCAGCCTCCGATGCGGTCACCGGCCCCATTGCCGCGCTCAACGCCGGTCTTCTGACCCAGATGAAGGCCGGGCGCGCCGTGCCTTTCGCCACGCGCTATGCGCAGCTCAGCCCCCTGATCGAGCGCGTGTTTGATCTACCTTTCATCCTGAGGGCCAGCGTCGGACCGCGCTGGGGTGCGTTGACACAAGATGATCAGAGCCAGCTGCTCGATGCCTTCCGGAGCTACACCGTTTCCTCGTATGTGGCGAATTTCGCCAGCTATGGCGGTCAGCGCTTCGCCATACTACCGAACAGGCGGAGCGTCGGCGAGAAGGTAGTGGTGTCGACGCAGATCGTGCCGCTGTCGGGGACGCCGGCGCGGATTGATTACGTCCTGCGCCCAGAGGAGGACGAGGGTAGCGTTCTTTGGAAGGCCATCGATATCTTGCTGGACGGTTCCATCAGCCAGGTCGCGGTGCAGCGCTCCGAGTTTTACAGCTTACTTGCCAATGGCGGCGCCACGAAGCTGATCGCCACCCTCAATCGCAAAGCCGCCGATCTCTCTGGTGGTGCGCTGAGCCCGCCGGGCGGGAATTCCGGTTCGGAGCATCCACGATGAGCTTGCTGGCGATGGCGTTGGCGCTCATTGCCGGGCTGGGGCTCGTCCAGTGTTTTGCCGGTTGGGCGGCGGTCAGACGCTTTGCGGCAGCCCCTGCGTCCGCACCTCGGCAGCTTCCGCCGGTGACGATCTTGAAGCCGCTTTGCGGTGACGAACCCCTCCTGGCAGAGGCACTCTTATCGTGCTGCCGCCAGGATTACCCCGTCTTTCAGATCGTCTTCGGCGTGCAAGACGCGGCTGATCCGGCACTCGCCGCGGTGCGGGACTTGAAGGAGAAATTTCCCGAGCGCGACATCACCGTCATTGTCGATTCCACCGTGCACGGGCGCAACCGGAAGGTCGCGAATCTGATCAACATGCTGCCTTCGGCGCGTTATGACGTTCTGGTGTTCTCCGACAGCGACCTGCACCTTGCGCCCGATTATCTGGTGCGGCTGGTCGCGGCCTTGGAGAAGCCCAATACCGGCCTTGTTTCGACCCTCTTTGTCGGCCGGCCAGCGCGCAACCGGTGGCCGCCACGCCTCGGGGCCGCCCAGATGAATTACAGCTTTCTGCCGGGCGTATTGCTCGCAAGAGCGATGGGGCGGCAGGACTGCCTTGGGAGCACGATGGCGTTGCATCGTCACACCCTCGAACGCAGCGGTGGCCTCCATGCGCTGATGGAGCACATTGCCGACGACAATGTCCTGGGACAGCGGGTGGCGGCGCTTGGGCTCGCGGTTGATATCGCCGATACAATCCCCGCTGCCACCGTGCCCGAGCCGACGTTGACAGCGTTGTGGCACCATGAGATGCGCTGGGCGCGAACGATTCGAGCGCTGGTGCCGCTATCGTTCGGCGCCTCGTCGATACAGTATCCCTTCTGTTGGGCATTGCTGGCTTGCATCTTGTCGCGCGGTGCCTTGCCCTATGTCGTGCTGCTGGGACTTGCATGGGCGGTCCGCGCCGCCACTGCTTGGGGGATCGACCATGCGCTGAAGAGCAAGCTTGCGCCGCTCGGCCGCGCGCCTGTGGTGCCTGTCTGGCTGCTACCCTTCCGAGATATCCTCTCGATCGTCGAGATCATCGCCAGCTATTCCAGCGACCAGGTCGTCTGGCGGGGCATGGTGATGGAAGCCGATGACGGTCTCACCCCAGCTCCAGCGCCGGCTTACACCAAGCATTCGGGCAAAGACGGCGCTTAGACTCTAGTCTAGCTCTCTAGCTCTGACGTGTCTCAAGCCGCCGAAATCGCCTTGGCGCACCGACCGTTGCGAGCAGCGCCGGCACGAAGACCAGGCTTGAGATCAGAGTGCAGCCCAGGCTGATCAGCAGAAGCCGCCCCATGGCGGCGGTTCCCGGATGGGCCGACAGCGCCAACGCGCCGAAGGCGCTGGCGGTGGTGAGTGCTGAGTAGAGGATCGCCCTCGCCGTGGCGGAGCCCAGCACCGAAGTTTGTCCCATCCGCCAGTTCATAATGAAGTAGACATTGAAGGAGACGCCGACCCCCAGCAGCAACGGAAGAGCGATGATATTGGCGTAGTTGAGCGTCGAACGCAGCGCCACGATGACGACCACCGTGGCGAGCGCCGACAGCAGCAACGGCGCGATCACTAATGCTGTGTCCACAATCCGCCGCAGCGCGATCAGAAGAATGAGCGCTATCGTCCCAATGGCGGTAAGCGCCGCCGCGCGAAAGGCGTTGACGATCGTCGTGCCAGTCGACTCGAAAATGACGGCAGCGCCGCCGGCATCGGGCGCCACGCCCTTCACCTGGTCGACGAAGCGCTGCAGCACGACGCTGTCCTGCGTCGCGGGCTTCGGCACCACCTGGAGGCGGGCGCGTCCGTCCGGCAGCAGCCAGTCGCGCGTGATCTCCGGCGGCAGGCTCTCCGCCGTCACCGTCCGCGCTGTCAGCGCTACGCGCAGCTGCTCGATCTCCATCGGCAGGAATCGCGTGAGGCCTTCATCGGCGGCACGCACGACCGGGTCGGAGGCAACCGATAGCCGGCGCAGATCGCCTGCGACCTCCGCGAGGGGATGATCAGCGGGAAGTTTCGCGAGGCTCGGCTCGATCGCGGCAAGGGCGTCCGTCGCAGCCTGCCGGATCTCGTCCGGGGAAGGCGGCGTCGCGGGAGAGCGCGGAGCCAGCGTTACCTCGAGAAGCGTTCGCGCGTCATCGATCAGTGCGAGCTTCGCCGGCTGATCAGCCGGCACAAAGCTGTCGAGCGACAGCACATGGGCCACGAGCGGCAGCGTCGCGAGGCGCGGTGCCTCAGCAGCGGCATCGGCAACGCTCGGTGCGATGATGTCGACGGTGAACGGGTTGGTGATTGGTGATGCGATGAGGTCATAAAGGGTTTGCATCGCCTCCGTGGTGGGATCCTTGGTGTGGAGCGGATCGGCATCGAAGCGCAACTGCGGCAATAAGGCCAGGCCCACGGCGCCGAGCATGGCAAAGATCAGCAGCAGCGGGCGACGATACCGCCGTACCGCATCATCGAGCGGTTCTGCCCAGCGAAAGCCGATCTCGTCCGGCTCGCTCGGTGGATGAAACAGCCGGATGGCGGCCGGCAGAAAGAACAAGGTGCAGCAGAAGGCGATCAGCATGCCGATGCCGGCAATCAGCCCGAGCTCAGCGACGCCGCGAAATTCGGTTGGAACGAAGGCGAGGAATCCCGCCGCGGTGGCGCCTGACGCCACCAGAATTTGGCCGCCGGCGCGGCGCGCCGTCGCGGTCAGCGCAGTGGCGATATCCGGCAGATCGTGGCGTATCTGGCGATAGCGCACGGCGAATTGGATAGCGAAATCGACGGCGATGCCAACGAACAAGATGCCGAAGCCGACCGAAACCAAGTTGAGCGTCCCGACCGCCAGCGTGGCAAACAGCAGGGTGAGCAACAGCCCCAGACCGAGGGTGAGGAGGATCGGCACGATCAGGCGCCAGCTGCGCACCGCCAGGAACAGCCAAAGAGTAATGAGCACGATGCTGCCAATCAGCCCCGCGACGATCCCGCGGGCGACGGTGGCAAATTCATCATCGGCAAGGGCCACGACCCCGGTGATCCGCACCCGCGCGTCGCCGGATTTGACCAGCGGCAGTTGCTCGATGATCTGGCGCATCCTTTGGGCGGCGGCGCCACCCGGCTCCAGGGCGCTGAAATCTAGCGTCGGCTGAACCAGAACGAACTTGTATTGATCCGCCAATTCGACGAGTTGGCCACCCAGCAGCTGAGACCAGGAGAGAGCTCGGCTGTGTCCGTCGATTACCTCGGCCATTGTTTGGTGGAACGCTGTCAGCGCGGGCAGAAACGAACCGAGATCGGTTCGACTTTGGGTCGCGCCGCGGCCCAGCAACGACAATGCGGCAAAAAGGCCACGGGCGCTCTGGTCGGCGGCCAGCTCGCCGAGAAAAGGCTGGGCGCCGATGATCCGGTCGAGCACGGCCTCGAGCCGGGGCGTATCGAGGAAGAGCAATCCTTCCTGTGACAGGAAGGGCGAGCTGTCAGGGCGGTGCACCGTCTTGAAATCGGTATGGTCCTGCGCCAGCGCCGCAGCCAGATCGGCAGCCGTCGATTCGGTTGCCTCGGGGATACGACCGTCCACCACTGCCACCAGAAGATCGCTGAATTGCGGGAAGTCGCGCATGAAGGCGATGGCGTTGTGGCGCCAGGGCAGGCTTTCCGGAAACATCAAATTGGTGTTGGTATTGATGCCCAGATGGCGCGCGGTCGTGATCGCACCGGCACCCGCCATGATGCCGGCGGCCAGCATCACGATCAGCGCATGGCGTTGGCTGCGCTCGACGAGCCAGGCGAGCGAGTCGAGTAAGGTCATCGCTCAGCCAATGCGCGCCACGCCCACAATGATTGTTGCTCTCGCTGTTTGCAGGCCGGTCGCATGGCGGTGCCCGGCTGCTAGGTTATGGCGGTCGGGAAGGAAATCAAGGTCGAAACAATCGGGCCTTCGACCGCATCGGCGCCGACCAGAGCGTTAGTCAGGGGCTGGAATGACCACTCAGGGTCAATCTGCGACTTGGCCGATTGCGTCTATGCAGAACCGCACCGCCCGAGTCGGCGCAAATGGTGGCTAGGCGTCCGCGCGAGTTGCAGACCTTGCCTCTGGCTTCGCCGTGCTGGTGGCGCAGAACGAAATGGAATTACGTTGGTCGCTGCTTGATCGCATCATTGCTTTGCTTACGTAGAAACATACGAACAGCAGGAGGGTGCGTAAACAGCGTGACTCCACCCGGCCATACATGCCCGTGAGACGCTTGCTGAGCGTGTCGCGGGCTTCAGAAAATTGAAATCACATCCGAGAGCCTAATGCTCAGGTTTGGTCGCGTGACCAAGCGAAGAGGCCCCGTCCGATTATTCGAGGCGGGGCCTCGGTTTGTATGGTGACGAATTGGGACGAGGACAATGTAAGCGCCGCAAGGGCGACAAGGAGGGCGCGGATACTTGGCTGCAACCTGCGCCATCACGATCCCGGCCAGGGGGCAACCGAGATCGTGATCGCGTGGGCCTAGGTTACTTCCTCTTGGCTCCACGCTTTGCCTTCTTCGCCGGTTTCTTCTTCGCTGCTTTCTTCTTCGCTGCCATGTGCGCTCCTTTGCGCTGCGCCGTCTCTCTAGTTACCGCCCGGCGCGGTGGCGGCCTCTGGCACTCCAGAGCGGCGGGATCATCGTGATCCAGCGCCGCGCTTACGCTCTCACGGTTCGCGCATTACGCGCAAGGTCTCTTGCTCGACTCGCGTGTGCCCCTCGAGTCGCGTGTGCGCCGCTCGAGTCGCGGCACGGCGCGACGATCTACTGTGGCCGGCCGGTGTGATCGGATCGGCGCACGCGCCGGCGGAGTCGCGACAAAATGAATAGCGAGAACCTGGGTGCCGGTTCATTGCCGGCGTTCCCCTTGACGTGCTTGAGCTGGGTGAAGCGATCTACTGTGGCCAGCCTGTCGCGGGCTGCTGAAACTTCGCGCCATCACCAGCCTCGCGCATCTCTGGCGCGACCAAGGCAAGCGCACCGAAGCCCGCGAACTCCTCGCGCCGATTTGCGGCGGGTTCACCGAAGGCTTCGAGACGCCGGACCTGAAGGAGGCGAAGGCTTTGCTCGATGAGCTCGCCTCCTAAGGCCTGCCGACTTCCCGTTTGTGGCACTACTCGGAAAAGACCACCGCTATGCATGACGTCTGCTTAGCTGCGCTCACCGGACTCTGCCCATGAGTCGGGCTACTTCGGGGTTGGTAGAGTCGAGGATAGGCGCGGTAGCTTGGGGCCAATGGCCAACGCCCCGTTTCCCATCCCCGCTCATCGAACCGGACGTGCGGCGCTACCGCATCCGGCTCTCCGACTGGTTTCATCGCGAGGCACACGACGGTGCAGTCGATGGCAGGCGCTCGAGACGCAGGAGTCCACGTTCCCCAAAGACGACGGAGAACCATTTCGTCCCGCGCCCTGCCACCTCGTGCCGTGCCGCCTTCGCCTTGCGATACAGCTTTCTCTGAAGGGTCCGGATCTTCTCAGGTGTTGCCAGGCTCATCGCCAATCACCTTCACCTCACCATCTTCGAAAGCGCACCAGAAGTCAGGGCCCTTTGCTCCGCCGGCATTGCCCGGCCTCGACGCTCCTACGGCCCTGTCCGACTCCCGCCCGCGCCGCCGCCTATCGCGACGTTGAGGCCGCTACCCTCACGCAGGACGGGTCTCCCCCGATTACCCGCATCACCTTTCCGACGTGCCGTGCCCACTACCCCGGCGGATCAGGCGGGTGCGCGTGTCGATTGCTTCCCCACTCATGCAGCCTTCCCCAAATGGCAGGAGGGTCGGCATCCGCATTGTCACTTTCGAGGCCTGCTCAGGCTTCACTCGCGTTACGGCCCACCGGATCGCTCAGCCGCCCAAGGCGACCTTTGTCACGAGGCTCCAGCCCTTCCGGTCACCCGGACGAGCCGCTCGTCAGCTACCAGATCAATCGACAACTCTCTGGGTGGATTCCTCCTCCACTGGTGATTCGCGCCTTCGGGGCGCACTGCCAAAGGCAGACATACCTGGCTCGCGGGTTACAGCATCTTTAGGCTGCGCGCGCTTGCTTCGACTTCGCGTTGATGTCAGTCCAACAGCCCTGCCTTGCGCAGGCCGGAGAGGACGCGCTCGCGGTCCGCAAGGCGGCGGAACGGCCGGATCAATCGTGGGTCTCCTAATGTCAGCCCGGGCAGCAGACGCACAAAGCGCTCGAGCGCTTCCAGTGCCTCGTCCATTCGCCCAAGATGCGCCGCCGCTGCGGCCAATGTCCAATGCGAATCTGGGAAATTCGGATTGAATTCGATCGCCTGCTTGGCGCAATTCATTGCCTCGGCAAAACGCTCCGCATGTAGGTGCGACCACGCGCTTGCGGTATACCAGATCACCATAAGGTAGTCGCGCGGGCTGAGACGTTTCGCCCCCTCAAGGGCCGCGATTGAACTGTCCGGCTCGCCAGCGAAACTCAAAACAACACCCAGATTGCCGCGCGCAAAACTTGAATTTGGGTCGAGGTCAATCGCGCGCTTCAGACGCTTGATAGCATCGTCGTGCCGGTTAACGAACAGCATGCCAAGTACCGTGTGCGCAATAGCGTCCTGATCGTCAGCAGCGACTGCCCGCAGTGCCGAGTCACCCATTTTTTCAAATGCCGCGAGAGGCGGTTCATCGATCCAGCCGAAGATGCCCGCAAAGTGCCAGTTATAGGCAAGATCGGCGAGCGCTAATGCGTTGTTCAGATCGCTTCGCAACACTTCCTCGATCAGACGGACGGCTTCTCGGCAATCCTCACGTGTCAACCGCCGAACATGCCAATGCGCGCGCATCACGCGTTCCCAGTGGCCAAGCTCGGTTGCGTCCCTCCGCTGTAGGCGCTGAATTTCGGCGGCGACAATCCCCGGGGCGATAGCGCCAATAATGCTGTGGGTGATCTCGTCCTGAACCGCGAAAATGTCTTCGAGTGCACGATCGTATCGATCTGCCCAGACCTGGTGACCACCCGTTGCATCGATCAACGACGCGGCGATGCGAACGCGATTACCAGCCTTACGCACGCTACCCTCGAGCACGTAACGCACGCCGAGTTCACGTCCGAGCTGGCGCACGTCGACAGGTTTTCCCTTGTAGGTGAATGACGAGTTACGAGCGATGACAAACAACCAATGCGCCTTCGACAAAGCTGTGATGATTTCCTCTGCGATACCGTCCGCGAAGAACTCCTGCTCCGGGTCCCCGCTCAGGTTCTGGAATGCAAGCACTGCGATCGAGGGCTTGTCGGGCAGCGCAAGGCCGCCGGCAGATGTCTTACCGGCAGATGTCGCCGAATCGGGGCGCAACTGATAGACTCGTACCGGCCGTGCAATGTTTTTAAGTTCCTGCTCGCCGATATCTTGAAAGCTCACGTCCAGCTTGCCGCGGATCTGCCGATAGGTGTCGTCGGAGATGCAGATACCGCCGGGCTGTGCGACGCTTTCCAGCCGTGCTGCGATGTTAACACCATCGCCGAAGATATCACCCTCTTCGATCATGATGTCGCCGACATGAATGCCCATACGAAGTTCGATGCGCTTGTCGGCTGGCACATCCGCGTTGCGCTGCGCCATCCCGCGCTGCTGTTCAATGGCACAGCGGACAGCGTCTACGGCGCTGACAAACTCGATCAGAATTCCGTCGCCGGTGCGTTTAACAATGCGGCCCCGGTGAGCCGCGATCGACGGTTCAAGAAATTCACGGCGGTGCGCGTTGAGCCGGGCGAGCGTGCCTTCCTCATCAGCGCCCATTAGCCTGCTGTAGCCGGCGACATCCCCTGCGAGGATGGCCGCAAGTCGCCGCTCCACGCGATGTTCAGTCATGCGGTCGCCCCCCTCGGACCGGCAAGGGACCACGCTGAACTAAGTATATTAGCGGTCAGGCGACGTGTCGACTGGACGCCTTCAAGTTGACGCGATCCTTCACCACGGAATGTCCGGATCGGGTCAAAGTGCGACGAAACGCTTTGTTCTGAGCATGTCTGCTTTTGGGCGGTTCGCAGACCTGCGCGTGATTGTGCGGCTCTTCTTAGTTTGACCCATCTGCACATCGATCGCCAAATGTACTGTGGCGCACAACGCAACCCCCCATTCAACGATGTGGTATGATGGATGGCCGATGCCGGCCCCAAGTACTCAACGTAACTGCCGAATCCTTCTGATGGAAGAAACACGGTCATCGAGGAGGAGAGTCATGCAATCTCGATCGAAAAGCGTGAACGCGGGACTCGCGCTGAGCCTCGTTCTACTATCGCTTGTCCCTGTCGCTTTGGCGGGGCCGAAAGAGGACGTGGCGGCGGCAGCCTTGACATGGGCGCGGGCGCTTGGCGAAGACGATCCCGACAAGGTGTTGCCCCTCTATTCCGAGGACGCTGTGCTCTGGGGAACGCTGTCGCCCACTGTGCGCGCGGATCGAGCGGCCTTACGGGATTATTTCGTGACCGCCTTCAAGGTTCTGCCAGGTCTCAAGGTCGCATTCGGCGATCAGCTGATCCGCGTATACGATGGTACGGCGGTGAACACCGGCTATTACACGTTTTCCTACGTTAAGGACGGAGAGACCAAGAACTTGCCTGCGCGCTACAGCTTCACTTACGTGAAACGCGGCGATGCGTGGTTCATTGTCGATCACCATTCCTCAGCCATGCCATCGGTGCCGAAATAGCTGTTCGAGCGCTGCGGTGCGTGCGTCGGCTTCTGGCACTTCTGCGACGAACGAGTGAGGCAAACGCAAGTCCGGATCCAGCCTCTTAACGGACGTCCATCGTCCAACCGGCCACTCCGCACTTTGACCCAACCCGGACATAAGGCGTTCCACCAGGTGCTGTGACGTTTCGCACACCCGGCTGACGCCGGAGTGATAGAATACCCTGAATTCAGCGCAGCTAGGTTCCCGCCGCTCAGGCGAGGGAGGGGGCACATGAGGCGGCGCGATTTCATCATTGCTCTCGGCAGTGTGGCTGCCGTTTCCGCGCCGCTGTTGGCTCGCGCGCAGCAGGCCGGGAAGACTTACCGCATTGCCATTGTCAGCCCGGCAACTCCGGTCACCGATATGAACGAGAGCGGGAGCACGCCTTACCACGCGTTTCTCAGCGAACTGCGCCGGCTTGGCTATGTCGAAAGCGAAAATTTGCGAATCGAGCGATTTTCCGGCGGCGGCCGCGCGGAGCGGTATCACGAACTGGTGTCTGAGGTAGTGCGCGCCAATCCCGACGCCGTTCTGACCACCTCGAACAACTTGCTGCTCGAATTCAAGACGCAGACCACGACGATTCCCATCGTCGGGGCTGTGAGCGACCCGGTGGCATTCGGAGTGGTCTCAAGTCTGGCACGGCCCGGCGGCAACATCACCGGCGTTACCGTCGATGCGGGCATTGAAATTTGGGGTAAGCGTCTCGACCTCCTGCGCCAAGCGCTTCCGGGATTGGCGCGCATGGGATACGTTGTTACGACTACACCGCTCGGCAATCTCGTCGCAGCGGCGCTGAAAGAAGCTTCCTCAAAAGCTGGTATCTCCCTCGTCGGTGCGCCGCTCGAAGGCACCTTTGACGCTTCGGCTTACAGTCGCGCTTTCGCGGCTATGGCGGAAGCCGGCGCCCAAGCAGTCTTCATCGGGGATGAGCCCGAAAATTTCTCGAACCGGCGCCTTACCGTCGAGCTTGCCCATCAGCACCGGTTGCCAGCGATCTATCCTTTTCGCGAGGCTGTCGAGATTGGGGGTCTCATGGCCTACGCGATCGATTTTCCCGATTTATTTTCGCATGCCGCCGACCAGATTGACCAAATCCTTAAGGGCGCTAAGCCCGCCGATCTTCCATTTTATCAGGTGCGCAAGTTCGCGCTTGTTATCAATCTGAAAACCGCCAAGGCACTGGGGATCCAAATACCCAACTCGCCCCTCGCTCAAGCCGACGAGGTGATCGAGTAGCCGGGCGATGTCGCCTATTGGCACTTCCGAGACATGCCGAGGGCGGCGGCTTGACTTCCGCTTGGAGCGCCAAAGCGGAAGTGCAGTGATACCGTCGAGATCGCCGAGTTTGGTAGAGTCGGGATGTGACGCGGTGGCGACAGGTGAGGCTTAGCCGTGGCCGCCCCTTTCGGTTGGCGGTGCCTAAATAGCTTCACCATGGCTCCGTCTCCACACCCCGCTCATCGAACCGGACATGCAGATCCCCC
>DASZAN010000159.1:0-38229 GCA_035945115.1 Allostellaceae bacterium | reverse complement strand
GCCCGTCGGGAGTTCGGCGAGGCCGAATTGACGCAGCTCACGCTGGCGATTGTGGCGATCAATGGTTGGAACCGCTTCAACGTGGCATTCCATACGCCGGCCGGGAGCTATAGATCAGTGATCACTCGGAGAACTGCCTAGTCTAGGGATCGTAGGCGTCGATCCTTAGTCGACGGCAACTTCTTGCCAAGTCGACAGTGGCATAGGCCTGGGCGCAAATGCCCGGTTTGCGCCGTGGACCGGACATGATTCGAGCACGCTCGTACTTCGCAGAAGTGCCAAAAGCCGACATGACTCTTGTAAGGCGGCTTTGGGTCGTAGTGTTCAGCTGAGTGGCCGGTAAGCAACCACTTCGATCTCTACGCGTACGTCGACCAGGAGCTGATTCAGTACTGCCGAGCGAGCCGGCGGCTCGGTAGGGAAGTACTCGGCGAAAACCGCGTTGAAGCCGGCGAAATCCGCACGCTCACGCAGCCATACCATAGCCTTGACCACGTCGGACAACTCGCAGCCCGCCTCCGCCAAAGTCTCCTTGATCGCTTCGAGTGCGACGCGCGTCTGCTCCTCGATCGTTCCGCCGGTCATCGGCTGGTCTCCTTGCCGCGGCACCTGGCCGGTGAGGTAGACGAGATCGCCGGCGCGCACCGCTTTCGAGAGCGATAGCTTGCGTCCGCGACTTATGTAGTCACCGCCGATGACCTGTTTGCGGGCTGCCATGTCTGTCTCTCCTTCCCGAATCCAATTGTGCACACCGGGCGCTGCGATCACGGCACCGGGCGTGCTTGGAAAAATTGCCCGAGCTGGCCCGCAACCAGGAGCGGCGCCTCAATGAGAATCGAGTGCCGCAGTCGCGGCAGGACGCGCAGCTCGGAATGCGCGATTCCGGCGTGGATGAAACCTGCCATGCGCGGGTTGGAGCCGAGATCGTGCTCACCGGTGACGATCAGAGCCGGCGCCGTGACGCGCGGCAGGTCCGGTCCGACTTCGCCAGTAGCCAGAACCGCATAGGCGGCGGCGTAACAGGCGGGGTCATTCTCTTTGTTGCGCGCGGCGTACTCCTCCATCAGCCCGGGATTGGCGGCGCGGAATTCGTCGGTGAACCAGCGCGAGAGTGAATTCTTGAAATGATCGCCGGGTATGCCGTGGGCGATGAGAGCAATGCGCTCCATCACCCTGCGGCGCTCCTCCTCGGTGCGCCCCGCGGCGGCGCTCAGGATGGCGAGCCGGTCGACGCGCTCAGGATGCCGCGCCGCCAGCGTGATCGCGATCATCCCACCAAGCGAATGACCAGCAACATGCGCGCGGGCAATGCCGAGATGCTCGAGCAGCGCCACAGCATCCTCCACGAAGAGATCGAGCGAATATGGACCGGGGACCTTGCTGCTCTTGCCATGGCCGCGGAGGTCGTAGCGCACCACCTTGAACGTTCGTGCCAGCACGGCCGCAACGCCGTCCCAGTTCCCAAGCTGCGCGCCGACACCGTGAATCAGCAGAACGGGCGGCCCGCTGCCGTCGACGACGTAGTGCGTGCCACCCCAGGAATTTTCGAAGCTCGGCATAGTCTCTCCAAACTTAGTCCGCTGGTAATACGTTCGCATCTTCGGCCCGCCAGCTCATCGACACTGCGGCACCGAGCTCGAAGTCGGGCTCGCTGCCGCTGCGGGCCTGCTGGAAGCTCACGATCTCCTGGCCGGCATCGGTGCGGATCACGTATTTCCGCGAGCGGCCAAGATAGACAACCTCGGTGATCCTACCTGCGATGGCGTTCTCGATACCGGATGGCGCATCGCCTGGTTGTAGCGCAATACGCTCTGGCCGGATCGAGACGACAACACGGGCGCCCGCTTGAAGTGGCCACGCGGCCACGGCGCGGAGTCTGACGCCAGCCGTGTCAAGGATGCTGAACCCGTTTGCAGTGGTGCCGGCAACGGCGGGAAACATGTTGGACTCGCCGATGAACTCGGCGACGAAGCGTGTCGCTGGCCGCTCGTACAGCTGAGTCGGCGTGCCCACCTGTTGAAGCCGACCGAGGTTGAACACCGCGATACGATCACTCATCACCAATGCTTCTTCTTGATCGTGGGTCACATAGATGATGGACATGTCAAGTTCGCGGTGCAGCCTTTTGATCTCGAGCTGCATTTGCTCTCGCAATTTCTTGTCGAGTGCCCCCAGAGGCTCGTCCATCAGCAAGATTGGTGGCTCGAAAACCATGGCGCGTGCGAGCGCCACGCGCTGCTGCTGGCCGCCAGATAGTTGCCGTGGATAGCGCCCCCCATGATTGGCCAACCCCACCAGCTCAAGCACTTTGCGCACGCGACTGGCGATCTCGCTCCGCCCTGCCTTCCGCATGGTCAGAGGGAAAGCGATGTTCTTGGCTAGGGTCAGGTGTGGGAACAGCGCATAATTCTGGAACACGACGCCGATATTGCGCTTGTAGGGCGGAAGCGGCGTGATCGGCCGACCTTCGAGCAGAATGTCGCCGGTGGTGGGTTGCAGGAGCCCAGAAATCATCATCAGTGTCGTGGTTTTGCCGGAGCCGGAAGGGCCGAGCAAGCTGAGGAACTCGCCTTTTGCGAGCTCCAGCGACAGCTCCGAGACGGCCGTAACCGGGCCGTAGCTCTTCGACACGTTGCGTAGTTCGAGGATCGGACCGGTCATGGTGTCGATGCTTCGATGCTCGCGAGGTCGGATGCACCCTCGCGCCATCGGCCGCGCAGCAGGCTCTCGGCAAACAGCACGATCAGCGAGAAAAGGAAGAGCACGGTGCCGATCGCCGAGATCGTCGGATCGACGTCGCCGCGAATGTCAGACCACATTTTGACCGTCACCGGCCGCAGGGTCGGCGAGGAGATGAAGATGGATACGATCAGCTCATCGAAGGAGATGATCACCGCGAAGAGAAAGCCCGAAAGGATCGCCGGCAGGATGAGTGGAAAGACAATGCGCCAGAAAGCAGCCCAGGGCGTGGCACCCAAGGTCAACGCGGCGTTCTCCAGCTGCTCGTCCACCATGTGCAGCGACGCCAGCACGGTGGTGACGACGTAGGGGATCGTCAGGACCGTGTGCGCAAGAATGAGGCCGGCCAATGTTCCATAGAGGCCGAAGCCGCGGAAGATGCCGAACATTGCGGCGGCCGTGATGATCACTGGTACGACCACAGGGGCCATCAAGAAGCTGCTGACGATTGACGCGCCGGGAAAGCGGCCGCGCGCGATTCCGAATGCCGCAGCGGTGCCGAGTACGATCGCGATTGTCCCAGTCGGCAGCATGATCTGCACGCTGGTGATGAGTGCATCGAGCCAGGCGGCGTCTCCAAACAGCTTTCGATACCATTGCAGGGAGAAGCCGGGCGGAGGGAAAGTAAGGAACGGAGCGGCGCTGAAGGAGATGATCAGGACAATGACCATCGGTGCGATCAGGTAGACGACGATGAGCCCGCAGACGACAGTGCGGGCGATCGCCCACCAGGTACCGGCGCGGATTGGTGCCGTCATCATCGTGTCGCTGCGATCACGCGTTGAACCAGCGCGAACGCCACGCTGGTGCCAAGCAGGAGAATGACGGCAAGCGCGCCAGCGAGGCCCCAGCGACCCAATTCCGACACCTGCATCTCGATCAGCTGCGCAATCATGGTATCGCCCGGCCCGCCGAGCAGTGCCGGTGTGATGTAGTAGCCGAGCCCGATGGCGAAGACGAGCACGGTTCCCGTCAAAACGCCCGGCAAGCTCAGGGGCAGGTAGATGCGCAGGAAGCTGCTGAGCGGTGGCGCTCCGAGGCTTGCCGCGGCGCTGGTGTAGCTCGGATCGATGCGCGTCAGTACCGAATAGAGCGGCAGGACCATGAAGGGCAACAGGATGTGCACCATGCCGATGATGACGCCAACGCGGTTGTAGATGAGCGTCAGCGGCTGGTCGATCAAGCCAAGCCGCAGCAAGGCCTGGTTGATCAAGCCCTTCTGCTGCAGCAGGACCATCCAGGCGAACGTCCTAACGAGGAGGCTGGTCCAGAACGGGATCAGTACCGCGAACACGAGCAGTCGGCGTAAACGAGAGCCGGCGTTGGCGATGGTGTAGGCGAGAGGATATCCGAGAAGCAGACAGACAAGGGTCACGGAACCGCTGACGATCACGGTGTTCGCAAGAGCACGCAGATAAAGGGGGCGGTCGACCAATGTGCGGAAATTCTGAATGCCCCAATAGGGATCGGAAAAGCTGCGGAGGAGCAGCCAGAAGACTGGGTAGACGAAGACGACGGCCAACAGGGCGACCGCCGGCGCAACAAGCCAGCTGCGCTTGTCAATGCTCATCAGTCTCTCAGCGCGCTGTTGGAGCGCGGCGCCGATTCGGCCCGCTGTGCGTCGCCTATGACAGCTTCCAGGCCTCCCACTTCTCGGCGAGGTCTTTGTAATGGTCCTTCCAGTACTCCTCGTTGACGAGGAAGCCTTTCTTCGCGTTCTCCGGCGTCGTGCTCAGCCAGGGCGACAGAGAGGGGCTGATGAGCTTGAACGCGTCCGGATTAGTCGGCGCCAACGCCATCAGCTCCGCCACCTTGGCCTGGTGCTCCGGCAGGGTCATCTCGTCGATCAGCGCCATAGCGATAGATTTATTTTTCACGCCCGTGGGCACGACGAGATAGTCGACTGATTGCATATTCTCGTTCCACTCGATGCCCAGCTTGGAGCCTTTCTTCACAGCGTCGTAGATGCGGCCGTTGTTGATGATGCCAACGCCCGCTTCGCCGTCAATGAGGAGCTGTTGCGATTGCGAGTTCGTGGTCCAGAACACCGCATCCTTCTTGATCGTATCGAGCTTCTTGAAGGCGCGGTCGACATCGAGTGGATAGAGATTCTCGATCTTCACGCCGTCAGCCAGCAGCGCGATCTCGAGCATTGGGTTGACGCGGTCACGCAGCGAGCGCCGGCCCGGGAAACGCTTCAGATCGAAGAACTCAGCCCAGCTCTGCGGATGTTTTCCGGGCGAGAAAACTGCGGTGTTGTAGCCGATGTTGTACGACCACACGATGTTGCCGACACCGTATTCGTGCTGGAATTTCTTCTCGACGCGATTCACATTGACAATGCTCGTATCGATCTTCTCGAAGAGCTTGTCTTTAACCGCCGAATAGAGGAAATCGATGGTGACGTCGACAACGTCCCAGGTCGGCGCGCCACCTTCGATCATCACGCGCAGCTTCGAATAACTCACCGGCCCGTCCTGCACGACGGAAGCGCCCGTTTTCTCAGCGAAAGCCTCGCAGAATGAAACCTTCTGTGCATCCTGGTAGGCACCGCCCCAGCTCGCGAAGACGACCTTCTGTCCCGCATATTTGCTCTCAGCAAAACCAGGATCCCCTGCGCCGAGCAGCCCAAGTGCAGCGGCGCTGCCGGAGACAGCGAGGAACTGTCGCCGGTCGAGAGTTACGCGGCTGGCGGATCTTCCATCCGTATCATTCATGGACTCCTCCTAAGACCATCCCCGTTTCATCTTGTCTTTCATTTCTTTCCGACCTATCGCCGGACCGCATCCGCCGTCCGCTCGACCGGTGTTTCTTTCTTTTGAAAGTGCGGCATGACATCCGAGATGAAGAGGCGCAGCGATCGTAGCTGCGCATCGAACGGCATGCCGAAAGAGGCACCATAGCAGAAATTATCGACGCCGCATGCCTGGTAGAACCTGATCTTTTTCACAACCTCGTCCGGCGTGCCGAACATCATGTTTTCGCGGACGAAGCCGGGTTCGTACTCATTGCGGTTGGCGACGGCGGCGAAGTCCACGGGCACTGGGAAACCGTTGCGCACTTGCCCGATATTCTTGAACAGGTTTTCGAAGTGCCGGCCATAATTGATCGACGCGTCGACCGAGAGCGTCGCATCCTTGGCGCTTTCGTAGACGCAAGTGCGGCGAAGCATCAGGAAGCGTGGCTTCTTGACTCCCGGGTTGGCGGCCAGTGCCTCCCGCAAGCGCTTTCCAAGAATTTCCACCTCGCTGTTGGGGCGCGACAAGGGGGTGGACTGGATATTTGCCCCTTGCTTGATCGCCCAGTCGAAGGTGGAGACGTCGCGTGCGGCGACCCAGATCGGCGGATGTGGCCTCTGCACCGGCTTGGGTACCGACGTCGCCGAGGGAAATGACCAATACGCACCGCGGTGCTCATAGTCGCCCTGCCACAACGCTTTCACGACGGGCAACATCTCGCGCATGTAGGCGCCACCTTTCTCTTGGGGCATTCCGCCGGCCATGCGGTCGAACTCGAATTGGTAGGCGCCTCGGCCGATCCCGAACTCCAGCCGCCCATTGGAGACGACGTCGCATAAGGCCGCTTCGCCGGCGACCCGTAGGGGATGCCAATAGGGCGCGACGACGACCGCGGTGCCGAGCCGGATCGTCTTCGTATGCGCGGCCCAGTAGGTCAGGATCGAGAATGGATTGGGGGCAATGGTCAGCTCGATCGTGTGGTGCTCGGGCGTCCATGCAATGTCGAATCCGCCTTCTTCGGCGATTTGGACCAGCTCCAAGGCGTGGGCTGCGACGCGGCGCATATCGAGACTGGGATCGAAGCGCTCCAAGCTGATTGAAATCGAGAACTTCAGCGGCTCCTCCTCTCTTCTGTGGACCGATGCCGGTGTGGGTCATTTCACCCGCATCATGAAGGGATCGCGGCCGGCGCCGGGCGACCATTGCTGCCCGGATTTAATTCGGCTTGCTTGACTATTTCGCATTTCTGCGACAGTTGTCTTCATAGGAATCTTAGGAGAGTACTGGGCAATCTTCCTATGACTGCAAGAAAGCCCAGGCGGCCAAGAGAGCGGGCAGCCGCGCTGGCACCGGCGGACGATCTGGCGTCCTCGACCAGGCGTGCCCATCCGGCCGCGCGCGACACGGACGTGCGACGGCTCGCCAATCTCGCGGAGATCGCCCGGTTGATCAACAGCAGCGGCGACCTACGCGCGGTGCTGAACAGGATCGTCTCGGCAGTTTGCCAGCACAGTTCCTGGGCCTCATGCGGCATCATGGGCGTCAATCGGAAGGCGGCCCTCTCGGAGCTAATCGTGCGCTTCGATCCGCGCCTCGATCTCGCAAATAATCCGCCGACCTCATGGAAGCTCGAAGAGTCTGCGACCATGCGGGTGATCGAGACCAACGAGCCCGTCATCATTCCCGATGCCCAGGTTTGCGACGAGTTTCTCGCCTACAGAGAGGACTCGCGACTGCGCGGATATCATACGGTCGTGGTGCTGCCGCTTGGCACAACAGACCCGGTGGGTCGAGAGATGACGATCGCGATGCATGCGCGTGACATCGTCCAGGTGAGCGAAACTGAGCTGGCGTTTCTTTCCACCGTAACTCAGCTGGCCTCGATCGCCGTCGAGAAGGCGAAGCGCCTGCAGATCGAGCAGGACCGGGCGCAGCGCCTTCACCGCACCGTTGAGATCAGCACGGAGCTGATGGAAAGCGTGCTTACCGAGCATTCCATGGATGCGGTTGTCAGCATGGTGGCCGCGGTCTTGCCCCATCCGCTCATCATCGCCGATCTCGCCGCGGGGACCTTCAACGTCCGCCGCTCGCCGGCACCGAAGGGGCTAACCGACGGCGAATGGAAACGCATGGTGAACGATAAGCTCGCACCGACAATCGTGGATCTGGTCCGCAGCGCCGGAGCCGCTGGCGAGAGAACCGGTCGTGCTTTGAGCGTGAACATCGGAGGACTATCGAAACTCCATCCCGTGATTGAGCCTCTTCAGGTCAACGGCGAGACGGTCGGAGGGTTGATCATCTTCCCGCCTGCTGAGGGGGTCGACGATCTCGATGAGGTTCTCATTCATGCGGCGCGTCTCGCACTCGATGTACAGATGATGCGCGACTATGTAAGGTTCCGCAGCGAGGCCGATTCGGTCGCCGAAGTCTTCAAGGCGCTTTTCGCTGAGTCGCCGCGGCATCCTGGCGAGTTTATCGCGAGAGCCAAGAGGCTTGGTCTTTCACTGCCCGGCCCCGCGCGACTAGTCACAGTTGGATTCCCGAGCGAAGTTCTCGATTCCGTAGAGCCGCGCACCTCTGCTCTTCAACTGAATTTGGCACGTACAGCTGCCGACCTTATTCCCGGTGCTGCGGTGATCCTCGACGATGATTTCGTCATTTTCGCGCCGGTGACCGGCAAAGAAGGTGCGGCCGCGTGGAAACGGTTCCTTCGCGGCATTGCGGCGGCTGTCGAAAACTATGCCGGGGTCAAGCCGATTATCGCCGAGGGTCGCCTCTGCCGTCGGCTGCAGGACTACCGCGACGCAAGGCTCGAATGTGGGCGTGTCATCACGCTGGCGCGTATGTTTGGCAAGACCGGACCATTATCGCAGGGAGATTTCGGCGCATTCGCATTGTTGCTTTCGACCGTCGACCATCCGAGCGCGCGCGCATTCGTTCGTGACACGCTGGGGGCTATTCAGGAATACGATCGGGGCCATGGTACCGAGCTGCTGCGCACATTAGAGGAGTTTCTGCGCAATGGCGCTCGCTATCAAGCTTGCGCCGATCGGATGGGCATTCACGTCTCGACCCTGCGATATCGCCTCGATCGCTTGCACGAGCTGTTCGGAACCGATTTGGAAGAACCGGATTCGGTCTTCGGTTTGACGCTCGCTTTGCGACTGCGCGAACTCGAAGCCGGCGCTCCGCTCCGGCCCTCGATACGCGATTGACCGACGCGAGGTGGCGCCGCCCCGCGATAGCTGCTCATCCGCTTCGTCACCCAGGCAACGATCCGGTTGCGGCTTTGCGCCTCGTCATCAAGAATGCTTGCCGAGCGCGTCGCTCGAAAAGTTTTCCCACGGCAAGGGTGAGAGCAGATGGACTATCGAAACCTCGGCTCCTCGAGCCTCAAGATCTCGAGGCTGGGGCTGGGCGCCATGGGTATCGGCGATCCAAGCTGGCGGGAATGGGTCCTTGACGAAGTGGCGAGCCGTCCGATCGTTAAGCGCAGTCTCGATCTCGGGATCAATTTCATTGACACCTGTGATTTCTACTCGCGTGGGAGAAGCGAGGAGATCGTCGGTCGGCTCATCAAGGAGCTCGTTCCGCGTGACGAAATCGTCCTCGCCACAAAGGCTGGCAATCCCATGGGCAAGGGCCCCAACGCTCGGGGCTATTCTCGCAAGCATCTATTCGAGGCGGTGGAGCAATCGCTGCGCCGCCTCGCCACCGATTATATCGACCTCTATCAGACTCACATCTGGGACGTTACGACGAATCTCGAGGAAATGGTCGACGCTTTTGATGATCTGGTACGCTCGGGCAAGGTGCTTTATCTCGGCATCACCGACATGCCGGCGTGGCAATTGGCCAAGGCGTACTACGACCAGCGCCACAGAGGGCTCGCGCGCTTCGTCTCCGTGCAGAATCACTACAATCCGATTTGGCGTGAGGACGAGCGGGAACTCATTCCGTTATGCCGAACAGAAGGCGTTGGCCTCATTCCCTATAGTCCGATGGCCCGCGGCTATCTTTGCGGGAGGCAGCGTCGAAACTCCGCCGAAATGACGACACGTGCCCGCACCGATGACTATGGTCAGAAGCTCTATGGCCGTTCTTCAGACGAGAAAGTAGCCGACGCCGTCGAACGCGTGGCACAGGCGCACGGTGTTCTTCCTGCTCAAGTGGCTCTTGCGTGGACGTTATCGCGGCCCGGTGTCACAGCGCCGATCTTTGGTGCTACAAAGACGGAGCACGTCGATGCGGCGGTCGCGGCTCTAGAGCTCAAGCTTGAGCCGACAGAGATTCAGGCGATCGATTCGGCTTATGAGCCGCGAGCAGCGGGCGGCCATTGATTCCATCGCACTCGACTTGGTACTGCGCAGCAGTACTTACGACAATTGTAAGCTCTGAGACCTGCACCATGCGAAGGTATGCTGTTCAATGACGGCGGACGTTGGAGATCTTAGGGTCGATCGGGATGCGCTCACCTTGCGCGAGCTGACCACCGGCAAGCTTCGCGATGCCATCCTATCGCTCCGCTTCAAGCCTGGTGAGCACCTCGTTGAGCGAGTGCTTTGCGAGCAGACGGGCGTGAGCCGCAGCTGTCTCAGAGAGGCTTTGCAGCATCTAGAATCAGAAGGATTGATAGAGCGCCGAGGTGGCCGAGGTGTATTCGTCGCCTCTGTTACAGTCGAGGAGGCGCGCCAAATTTACGAGGTGCGGGCGGCGCTCGAGCCTGAGATCGGACGACTGTTCTGCGAGCGCGCAAGCGAGGAGGACATCAACGGGCTCTTCGACGCTGTCGAAGCTTTGGGGGAGGCAATGGAGGCGCACGACATCCAGAGCTACGTAAAGGCTCTCGACGGCTTCTACGAAACCCTTTGTGCCGGAAGCCGTAATCTTATAGCGCGCCGCATCCTGCAGACGCTGCAGGGCCGAATGTCTTATCTCCGGGCCGTCACCACCGCCAAGGCCAGCGAATCGCGCGAACGCGAGACGGTCCAGTTGATGCAGGAAATGGCCCAAGCAGCACAGCGGCGCGATCCGACGGAGGTCGCGCGCCGCTGTCGCGCCTTCGTCGAACGCTCAGCTGCATTTGCCGTTGAAGTGCTGAGCGAAAAAGCGGTGCCGGAAAATTCTCCGCCTTGATCACAGTACTTCTATTCGGCAGCCGTTTCGACCAGATCGCGTTGCAGTCCGAGCCGTTCCCTCACCCGAGGCAGCACCTCCGCCGAGAGGCGCTTCAGACAGCGCATCGTCTCCTCGTGAGCAAGTCCGGGCCACCCGCACTTGAAGATGAGATGCTCGATGCCGGTTTCCTTCGCCAGCTGGACGATATTGTCTGCGACTGTGTCCGGCGAGCCGAAGAAGAGGGAGCGTGGCGCCACAAACTCATAAGAGAGTCGCTTCTTGAGCGACGCCTCGGTCTCGGTGGGCAAGCTTTCGCCTGGGTCGAGAAAGATTCGGGGCCCCCGCCAATTGGCGAAGTTGAGCGACCCCATGCAGGCTTTCTCGGCGACGCGGCGCGCCTCGGCATCGCTATCGGCAACAAAGGTGTCTCGTACCACGGCGGTTTTGGCGCCGAGCGGGATGTTCCGCCCGAAGGCGACATCATGGGCCTCTTTGTAGATGCGGGCGCGCAGCTTGATCTCGTTCAACGACGGCCGCCACATGACGACACCCATGTCGAGCGCTGCAGCGCCGCGGATGGCGTCGTGAGCTTCGGACACCATTTGCCACATGGGCGGCATGGGACGCTGCTTTGGTCGGGGATAAATGGTGAGCTTGGCGAGCTCGCCCGTTTCGGGATCGACATAAGCCGGGTCATTGACCGAATGCGCTTTGTCCGCCTTAAAGCCAGGCGCCGGGAATTGATAAATCTCGCCCTTGTACGAGAAGCGCTCCTCGGAAAGGGCATTGCGCAAAACCCCGAGTGTCTCGAGAAAGACCTTGAGGTTCATCGCCGGCTTATTGGGATCGGCAAGAGGGTTGAGATTGGACGCCTCGAGCCCATAATTGCCGCGCCCGACGCCGATCTCGAGACGGCCGCCGCTTAGGTGGTCGAGCAGGGCGAGATCCTCGGCGAGCCGAAGTGGGTGCCAGAAACCGATGATGGCCGCACCGAGACCCAGGCGGATTCGGTGCGTTCGGGCCGCGAGATCGGCAGCCATCATGAGCGGATTAGGGAGCAATTCGCGGCCCCAAATGCTGAAATGGTGCTCGGGGAGCCAGAAGATCTCCATGCCCGCTTCTTCGCAGAGGAGCGCACGCTCGCGCATTTCGGCAATGAGATCGCTATAGTCGCGCTTCTGAGTTGGGTCCTGGATGTTGTCGAAATAACCGAATCTCACTGCCCGCCCCACTGGTTTGTAGGACTGTATGACAGTCAGACGAAGCTTGCAAGCGGCTATAGCTCGCGCCTAGGCTCTCCTTTCGGAGGCAACAGATGGTGCTCGGGGCGATGTGTGGCGCCGAGGTGTCGGTGCCATGATGTTAAGGCTCGTCGGCCAACGGCTGCTTTACGCTATTCCAACGGTCTTTGTCCTGACCGCGCTTTTGTTCTTCAGCGTCACGACGATCCTAGGCTCACCGGCGAGCATGATGCTGGGCGAGGATGCCAGCCCCCAAGCGATTGCCGAGCTCAATGCCCAGTACGGATTCGATCGCCCTGCGCTCGAGCAATATGTCGATTGGCTCGGCCGGGCGATGCACGCAGATTTCGGCCGTTCCTTCACGACCCGTGAGCCTGTCGCGTCTGCGATTGCCGCGGCGCTCCCCGTCACCCTCGAGCTCGCCGTCCTTTCGATTGCGCTCGCCGCGCTTGCGGCCGTTACGCTGAACAGCTTGCCGACGGCGCGGCGCGTGATTAGGCCCCTGGTGGTCGGTGCCAACCTGGTTGGCATCGCTATGCCGAATTTCGTCATCGGCATCGCCCTGATCTTTGCCTTCTCCGTGAGCTTGCGCTGGTTACCCTCAACAGGGTGGGTCCCGTGGTCGCAAGGGCTCTCTACGCATGTGCGCCACTTGGTGATGCCTGTGCTGACCCTCTCTGCCTACTATTTCGGCGCGTTCAGCCTCGTGTACCGGGCTGAGCTGAGAGAGGCGTATCGCCGATTTTACATTCGCACGGCACGAGCGAAGGGCGCGTCTGAGACACGCGTCGCGTTCAAGCACGCGCTCCCCAATGCGGTGCTTCCGGTGATCACCTTTGCCGGGCTCTCGATGGGACAGCTGATCGGCGGCGCGGTAGTAACCGAGACAGTATTCTCGATGCCGGGAATGGGGCGACTTTTTGTCGGTGCAATTGCTGGTCGTGATTTTCCGGTGATGCTCGCGATCGGCATGCTGGTGGTATTTGGAGTGGTGATCATGAACTTGATCACCGATCTCCTCTACCGCCTTGTCAACCCGCAGATCCGGCTCGGATAGGCGAGAGCAATGATCAGAGCCGCCGCCCGGATCGGACTCGCGATCGTTCTCCTCGTCGCCGCTTGCGCGATTCTTGCGCCAGCCATCGCGCCATACGATCCGGCGCGTTCCAGCCTCGATTCCTTGCAAGGACCTAGTGCCGCGCATTGGCTCGGCACCGACGAGCTTGGCCGAGACATGTTGAGCCGCGTAATTTACGGCGCCCGAACCTCTCTCCTGGTCGGTGCCGGCGCCGCTTTCGTTTCCCTGCTCATCGGTGCACCAGTGGGGCTGTTTGCCGGTTACCTCGGTGGCGGCGCCGATAGGCTAGCCGTGCCAGTCATTGATCTGTTCATCGCGATGCCCGGACTCGTGCTTGCTCTGATCATCACGGTCATGGTTGGGCCGTCTCTGCCGAACCTCGTGATTGTGCTGGGCCTCGTGATGTGGCCGTCTGTCGCGCGCTTGGTGCGCGGCCAGACACTGGCAGTCCGGGAAATGGCATTCATCGAGGCCGCGGTAGTCGCCGGCGGCTCGGCCGGCTGGATCATCCGACGCCATATCTGGCCCAATGTCGCCCGGGTCGTTGCCGCGCAGTTCGCGCTCACCGTCTCGCTGGCGATTATTACTTCCGCGAGCTTGAGCTTCCTCGGCCTCGGGATACCGCCACCCACTCCGGATTGGGGCAGCATGGTTCGCAGCGGCTACGACTACATCGGTGTAAATCCGGTCATGAGCCTCGCGCCCGGTGCAGCAATCGCTTTTACAGTGCTCGGCTTCTACCTTCTCGGGAGTTCGGTCGAATGACTGGCAGCACGGAACGGCGGAGCGAGCCCATCCTAGCGGTCGAAGAGCTCGAGGTCGGCTTTTCCGTCGGTGACCGCACGATCCGAGCCGTGAACGGGGTGAGCTTTTCGATTGCGCCCAGCGAGGCGCTCGCCATCGTCGGTGAGTCCGGTTCGGGCAAATCCACCACCGGGCTCGCCGTTATGGGGCTCATTCAAAGGACGAAGCAGGTTCACATTTCGGGGCAAGTCCGGCTCAAGAGCAAGACCGGTCGCGTTTGCGATGTTCTTGAGCTCCCGGCGCGCGCGCTCCGGCAGGTTCGCGGAAATGACATCGCGATGATCTTCCAGGAACCGATGTCGTCGCTCAATCCCGTGTACTCCATCGGCTCGCAAATCGCTGAAGCAGTTGCCTTGCATCGACGGATGAGTCGCGCCGACAGTCTTGCCAGAGCGCTCGAGCTGCTCGAGCAGCTGAGCGTCCCCAACCCCGATAAATGCCTGGTGAGCTATCCACACCAACTATCCGGCGGGATGCGTCAACGGGTAATGATCGCAATGGCGCTGTCGTGCGAGCCGCGGCTGCTCATTGCCGACGAGCCGACGACCGCTCTCGATGTGACGGTACAGGCGCAGATCATCGAGCTCCTTAAGCAGGTGCAGGCGCAAACGGGAATGGCGATCATCTTCATCACACATAACCTCGGGATCGTGTCAGAGATCGCCCATCGCACACTCGTCATGTATGCCGGCGAGGTCGTTGAATCCGTTTCCGCTGCGGAGCTGTTCGAGCGACCCGGCATGCCCTACACCGCTGCTCTCTTACAATCGTTGCCGCGCATAGCTGCCGATCGAGCGCCAGCCACCAAACTTGCAGCAATTCCGGGTAGTGTTCCGAGTGCCGGCGCGCTTCCGACCGGTTGCCGCTTTCACCCGCGCTGTGCGCATTTTTTGGCCAAGACCTGCGACGCCGCTCGCCCCATGCTCGAGGCTTGCGCACCGGGTCACTGGGTGCGGTGCCATCGCTGGCGTGATATCGGCGACTTTGCCGCATGACAGACACACTGCCGTTGCTCGATGTCCAGAGCCTGCGAAAATGGTATCAAGTGGGCGGCGGCCTGCTTTCGAAACCTCGTGCCCAAGTCAGGGCAGTGGATGACGTCACCTTCACACTAAGGTCGCGGGAAGTGTTGGGGATCGCCGGCGAGTCGGGTTCCGGCAAGACGACGATCGGACGTGCCGTGCTTCGCCTCATCGAGCCGACCGCCGGCGAGATCCGATTCCGCGGCGAGGACATCAGCCGCTATTCGCAGCGTGATCTGAAACTTTTCCGGCGCCACGCGCAAATGGTTTTTCAAGATCCGTTCGCGTCACTCGACCCCAAGATGACCGTCGAAGAGATCGTTAGCGAGCCGCTGCAGGTCCAGGGATTGATCGGCTCGCGGCGCGCGAGGCGCGATCGGGTCGCGGAACTCCTCCAGATTGTTGCACTGCGTATCGAGTATCTCCAGCGCTTTCCCCACGAGCTATCTGGCGGCGAGCGTCAGCGGGTCAGCATCGCAAGAGCGCTGTCGGTCGGGCCGGAGCTACTAGTTGCTGACGAGCCCGTGTCATCGCTCGACGTGTCCATTCAAGCCCAGATCATCAACCTCCTCGAGGATCTTCGTGATCGCTTGGGTCTGGCGATGCTCTTCATCTCCCACGACATTGCGGTCATGCATCATCTCTCCGATCGCATCGCCGTGGTTTATCTGGGGCGCATCATGGAGATCGCGCCCAAGCGCAATTTGCTAACCCAGACCCGGCATCCTTACACCGAAGCGCTTCTCTCGGCGGTGCCGGAGCCAGGCCGCAAGCGACAGCAGAGGATTGTCCTCTCGGGTGATGTGCCGAACTCCATTCATCCGCCATCCGGTTGTGTCTTTCGCACGCGGTGTCGCTACGCAATCCCGGAATGCGGCGCGGAACGGCCGAAACTCCGGGCAGTGGCGCCCGAGCACTATACGGCTTGCATCAGGGACGATGTGTGGGCATCGCTGCAGCGCCCCTCGGAAGACGTGAGTGCCTCACCAAGTCCGTCCGATGGCCGCTCCCCGCCTGTCATCCGACGGATCAAATGATCGAGAGAGACCGAGAAACAGGGAGGAAAAAATGCTGGGGCGTCGCTTGAAGCTGCCGTTCGTGGCGTTCGCTATCGCGCTGGTCAGCTCCGTCGGCGTAGCCATGGCGCAAACGAGTCCGCAACGGGGCGGCACTCTGACGATTGGTTTCCCATCGGACTCGAAGACCTTCGACCCGACATTCTCAGTGCAGTTCACCGAGCGCGAGGTGCTTTATCTCGTCTACAACACGCTCGTACGTTTTGCACCTGATTTCTCGATCCAGCCCGAGCTTGCGACGAGCTGGGCGATCGATGGCGAGGGTAAGCGGATCACCTTCAATCTTCGATCGGGCGTCAAATTCCAGGACGGCACGCCCTTCAATGGCGAGGCGGTGAAATGGAACATCGACCACCGGCTCGATCCCAAGGTCGCTTCTTCGCAGCGCCAGCAACTCGCGCCGATTATCGAGTCGGTCGAGGTGAAGGACCCTGTGACCGTCGTCTTTCACTTGAAGGAGCCGTCGCCCGGGCTGCTGAGTCTGCTCGGGGAGCGGCCCGGCTTCATGATTTCGCCCGCCGCAGCCGCCAAATATGGGGCGGATTTCGGTAATCATCCGGTTGGCACCGGCCCGTTCGTGTTCAAGGAGTGGGTCAAGGGCAGCGATATCGTCCTCGAGCGAAATCCAGACTACTGGGAACAGAGCAAGCCCTACCTCGATAAAATCGTGTTTCGAGATATCGCGGACTCCGTCGTCGGAATTCAGCGTCTACGGACAGGCGAAGTCGACTTTGTGGGCGAAATTTCTCCACAGGAGGTCAGACAGATCGAGGGGAGGCCGGGAATCGCGCTTTACCCGATCACCGTTGGACGCTGGTACTCACTGCAATGGCACGTCTATGAGCCGCCGTTCAACAACGAAAAGCTCCGACAAGCTGTTGCTTACGCGATCGACAAAAATCGTCTCAACGAGATTCTCATGGGCGGCAAGGGGAAGATATCGCAGGGACCCACCCCCGAGGGTCTCTGGTGGTACGACCCGAAAATCAAAAGCTATCCGTATGACCCGGAGAAAGCCAAAGCGCTGCTTGCAGAAGCGGGTTATCCCAACGGCTTCCAATTCGTGCTGTCGACACCGCAGGTCGCCGTCTTCCAGCAGCTGAATCAGCTTCTACAAGAGCAGTTTGCTTCGGTGGGGATCAAGGTCAGGCTAGAGCCTGTAGCGAGCAGCGAATGGTACGATCGGGTCGTAAAGCGTGCGACGAATTTTACCCCAACACGCTGGACCCAGCGGCCCGATCCCGATGGTCTCCTTTACATTCTGTTCGACAAGAACGGTTATGCGAACACGACCGGATACGACAATCAGAAGATCGATGACCTGCTGGAGCAGGCGCGCTCCACCTATGATCGCGAAGCTCGCAAGGGCATCTATGATGAGGTCCAGTCGATCCTTGCGAAGGATATTCCGATGTTGCCGCTGTTCTTCTCAGTCGAGTACGCGGCGCTCAACGACAAGGTGAAGGGGTTTGAGTGGATCCCGGACGAGATTCCGCGCTTCCGCGACCTTTGGACGGTCGGGAAGTAATCCGATGCGGCGGTCAGTAGGTGCGTTCCGTCACTCACTGCGCGTCCGCAATGCCGTAGGTCACGCCGCTTCGCGGAACTGCGAAATGTGCAGGTCGTCTGCTTCTGCGATATTCTTCAGTTCGTCGTTCCGCAGCGTCAAAGCGAGGTGCCTTCAGTTAGGGCTGTAGCAAGGTTGTAGCCAGGCTTCCTGTACAGCTTGTCCCACTTTGCCTTGATGTCAGGCTGATAGACCTGCTTTGCCCAGTCGCTGGACCTAACCTCTGCCATCGCGACCGACACAGATTCCTCGCCGTAGTCGAGGACATCCATCACCGCTTGGGAGATCCTTTCGGCAAGGCGCTCTTTCTGCTCTTTCGATTTTCCGGGCCAGAGTTTCACGATTACGTGCGGCATAGCGGCGGCTCCTTCCTATTATTCCTTCTGTTTTTTGGTCGGACCAGCGAGGTATTGCTCGTCGGTGACTTTCTCCATCCAGTCGACGACCTTGCCGTTCAGCGCCTCCTGGATGGCAATATGCGTCATTGCCGTCGTCGGCGTGGCGCCATGCCAGTGCTTCTTGCCCGGAGGACACCGGATCACATCGCCGGGCCTGATTTCCTCGATGGGTTCGCCCCAGCATTGGGTCCAACCGAGGCCAGACATGACAATCAACCTCTGGCCGAGCGGATGGGTATGCCATGCAGTGCGCGCGCCCGGCTCGAAGCTGACGCTTGCGCCGCTGACGCGCGAGGGATCGGCGGCCTCGAAGAGCAGGTCAATGCGGGCGTTTCCGGTGAAGTTCTCGGCCGATCCTTTGCGGGGCGGCACCGATCCATTCCGTCTTATGTCCATTGCTCCATTCCTTTGTTCTGTCGAGATTGTCGACGCTGGCGCTTCGGCCATACCCGGTCTGCCTGTGACGAGCGCAGCGAGCCCACCTGCAACGACCAGTATCCGCCGCGTGATCAATGGCGTCTCCTCCTGCGCCGCTGCCACCGATCCATGATTTAAGCCGGCCCGGTCGCTCGACTATCCGCTATAGTCTGCATGGACTTATGAGTGGGTTCGATAAATGCAGCGCGGCAATTTCAACGACCTGCTGGCGTTCTTCGCCGTTGCCCAGGAGCGGAGCTTCACCAAGGCGGCGGTGAAGCTCGGCGTTTCTCAGTCGGCCCTCAGCCACACGTTGCGTGAACTGGAAGCGCGGCTCGGTGTGCGGCTTCTCACCCGGACAACGCGCAGCGTTGCGCCGACCGAAGCGGGCGCGCGCCTCCTCCGTACGGTGGAACCGCACTTTGCGGAGATCGAGATCGAGCTTGCGGCCATACGGGAACTTCGCGAGAAGCCTGCTGGCACCATTCGCATCACCGCGACCGAATACGCTGTTGACGCCATCCTGCTGCCGAAGCTCGCGAAACTTCTGCCGGCATATCCCGACATCAAGGTCGAGATCACGATCGACTACGGCCTGACCGATATCGTCGCCCAACGCTACGACGCCGGCGTGCGCAGCGGCGAGCAGGTGGCAAAGGACATGATCGCCGTCCGTATCGGGCCTGACCTGCGCATGGCGGTCGTAGGTGCGCCGACCTATTTCAAGGCGCGGGGTAAGCCGAAGAAACCGCAGGACCTGATCGAACACAATTGCATCGCATTACGTCTCCCGACGCACGATGGCTTATATGCTTGGGAGTTCGAAAAAGGCGGTCGCGACCTAAGAGTGCGCATCGACGGCCAGCTCACCTGTAACACAACGGCGCAGATGTTGAACGGCGCATTGGCGGGATTAGGCTTGGCCTATGTGCCTGAAGGCTTGGCGCAGCTGCACCTGGCCAAAGGGCGCCTCAAGCGCGTCCTCGCGGACTGGTGCCTGCCTTACTCGGGCTACCATCTCTACTATCCGAGCCGGCGGCAACCATCCGCGGCGTTTGCACTACTAGTCGAGGCGCTGCGCTACCGGCGTTAGCGAAATACCACCAGCCCAAATGTCCGGATTTGGCACAACTCCGAAGTGACGCGGCTTTTTCAGTATGTCCGGTTTGCGCAGCGAACCGGACCTGGACCGAGCACGCTCCAACTTCGCAAAAGTGCCAATAGGCGACATCACACACTACCGGGCCAGCAGGCGCTACGCGGAAATATTCGCTTTTCGCAGCCCCACGACACGGCGCTCGAAGGCGCGCCCGAGCAAATTGCGTGCCTCGACATTGCCGCTCTTGGTATGAAGCCATGCCTGCTCCCGCCCACGCAGGAAGAGATCATAAGCCTCCTCGTCGACCGCGACACGCTCGAGATTCTTGCTCGCAATCGCGCCAGTCTTGTGCGCCACCGAGAGACTTTCCTGGATCAGCGCCACCAGCTGCTCCTCGCCGAGCCGCTGGCGCCAGCGCTGTCAGCGACGAGCGATCGAAGGGCAGCTTGTGGCAGAAGCTCTCTTCGCCGCAGAAGTATTGGTAATAGGGGTTTTCGACCTAGCGCGCGCGACCCCTCGTCGGAGAGGTTGTGCATGTGCTTCAGGATGGAGAGCCCCGCCACCAGCCGCGTCGGCAGGCCCGGCTGACCCGGACCAGGCTGGCACACCAAGCCGAAACGACCGTCGAGAAAGGTCCAATCGATCTGCCGCGCCAACCGCACCAGCCGATGGCCCATATCGATGATCTCTTCGAGCGCCGGACGCAGCATGTCCTTCTGACGATCGTCGCGCGGTCTTGCCATCGTGCTCCTCGTGCCGAAACCCAGCTCCCGGAGAATCACGATCCGCGCCACAGCGGAATCGCAAAACGCAAGAAAGCTGAGCCAATCCTCCGCTTTCTTGCAAATTCGACTACTTCATCCTGCCAACTTGTCCGCGCCAATCAGCCAAATCGGTATTCTTCACAGACGACTAAGGATCGCCGAAACCCGGCTTGCCGAAATCCGGTGGAAGTGGTCGTCCACTCTTTTCGATCTTCTCCGCCATCTGCCGCATGGCCGGGGAGAGTTGGTTGGACGGCGCGGCGTCGGTGGGCGCCATCGGCATCTTGGCGGGCACGACGCCGTCGGTGGGCGCCGTCGGCATCTTGGCGGGCTCGGTGAACACCGTCGACACCTTGCCCGGCGCGGCGTCGGTGGGCGCCGTCGACATCATAGGCTCATTGCGCGATGTTGAGGTCTTCTTGCGCTTCGCTTGGCGATGCTCGAGTTCGCGTAAGTCGCGGAAAAAACCGCGATCGGCCGCAGCCGCATAGCGCGCAAGAAGCTGCAAGAGCGGAATTTTTCCATCGCTCGCGAGTTCTTCGAATGCCCGGCCGGCGCTGATAGCAGGAATGGGCGAGCGGTCCGGCTCTGCGCGCGGGGAGGCTCGTTCTGCCACTTCTTTTCGGTATTGTTCAATGCATGCTTTTACAAAAGCCGCTGCGCCAGCAACGAGGCCGGCCTCTATTCTTGGAATGCGTCGCTGTTGCCAAATCCGATTGACGAGTTGGCAGACGAGATGTTCTTCAATTGCCCCGACCGGAAGAAATTCGTCCAAGAGCGCATCCTCGAGCGCCTGGTACTCCTCCGTCTCTTCATCAAAGAAGACATTCTGTTCGGCGCGCAGCCCGTGCTTCAATGCATTCTTGCTTGAAGCTCTCTTACCCTCGCGTGAAGTCGGACCCGTGCTCTTCAGCGAGTTCTCACGGTTAGCTTTAATTTGTCTCTTGGTAGCCATTGAACACTCCTCATAGCAAGCACAGGCGCCGGTGAGGCGCACGATCCTGGCCGCGGTTAACTGCAGCCAGACCGCTGCGTCACTGGGCATCAGCTTGCAGAGGAGTCGCTGGTCCCCTTGGGGCACCTCAAAGAGCCAGCTGAAAAACTTATGCCAGAAGTGGTTCAGCACTTCAAGGTGAGTCAGCCGCAGCGAAGCGCTGCATCACCACCCGCGGCGTCGCGTTTGGACTTCCGCGTTTCAATTTTGCTGTTTTGCAACCGTTTCGGCCAAGCGCATGCCGCCGCCGGCCAACAAAACTGACTGTGCGACTCGAGTCGCGGCGCGTCCATTCTCACCAGAGATCGGGCGTGCGCGTCTGCGGTGCTCGCCTCAATCTCAACATTCCCTTACTCGCACGAGGCAATGGCGGGGCAGTCGATGAAGTTGGGTAGGCCTGACCTCGGGGCCGTCCGTTCCGCCGCGCCTGCGTCATCAAGCGTTCGACATCCCGCTCCAAGGCGAAGACGAAGCGGCGCTCGATGTCGCAAACACGTTCCGGGTCTTTGCCTTCGGGCACGATGTCGCGGGTGCACCGGGTGGCGCAGCGGAGTTTCGCCAACACGCCTTCGAGCGTGCGGGGCTCCGCTTGATAGATCCGCTCACAAAGTCGCTCGTATCGGCGGCCGAGCGCGTCGGCTCGTTGTTGGGCCTCTCTGATTGCCCGATGATCCCCGGGCCGTTCCCGCTGGGTCTGCCCGATTCGGTGCTAAGCATCGTTCATCTCGCGATGTAACCGCATAGCTCTGCAGCAGAGCGTGATCACTGTCTCGACCGCGTCCCCACGGTAAGCCGACATTCCAGCCTCCCGAACGAAGCCAATTGCAATTATTCGGCGAGCGCCTATCCACCCGACGGCTTCGGAACGGGGCAGGCCGCTCTCGCCCTTCGAGTCTCGCAAGACGCCATTTGCCTGTTTCTGACCTGTATTTTCAGGTCGATTAAGTTCTCTCTCGCCCGAGGACTGAAGGCCCTCGAGGATGCCGGTGTCGAATTCATTCCAGAGAATGGCGGCGGCTTAGGGGTTCGATTCACCAGCCGGCGCAAGAGCTCAAGGAAGTAGACCGAGCGTTCAGAAGGTCGGCCCAGCGCGGGCCAGCACTTCGCCGCACGTCGGCAGTGCTGCGACCATGAACGCGCTACGTGGGAAGATGCTGTAGCCTGCGAGCAGAAAGCCCTAGGTTTGCAATCGCGCGTATTCCCTTCTTCTCGAGAGGTTCCCCGCCATGCCCGATGTCCGCGCTTCCACCAACCCGAGCCACGGCGGCCCGGTCCAGCTTTTCTACGCGAAGAAGGGCGCCCCGCGCCACCCGACCGTGGCTCGCGCCGAGGGCATCTACCTGTGGGACACCGAGGGCAAGCGCTACATCGACGCCTCCTCGGGTCCGGTCGTGAGCAACATCGGCCACGGCAACGAGCGGGTGGTGCGCGCAATGACCGAGCAGGCACGGAAAGTGGCCTACGCGAGCCGCGCGGTATTCGAGAACGAGCCCAACATCGAGCTCGCGAACCTCGTGACCTCGCTAGCGGGACCGGGCCTCGAGCGGGCGTTCTTCGTTTCAGGCGGATCGGAGGCGACGGAAGCCGCGATCAAGCTCGCGCGGCAATACGCGGTGGTGCGCGGCGAGGCTTCGCGCTGGAAGGTGATCGCACGCGAACCCGGCTATCACGGCGGCACCCTGGGCGCGCTCGCTGTCACTGGCGACCCTGAGTCGGACCGCCTCTTCGGCGCGCTGATGAAGCCCATGCCGAAAGTGCCGCCGCCCTTCACCTATCGGCTGCCCGCGAACCACGACGCCGACAGCTACGCCCGCCACTGCGCCACCACGCTCGAGGACACGATCAAGCGCGAGGGCCCGGAGACTGTGCTCGCTTTCATCATGGAGCCTGTGGGCGGCCTTGCGACGGGCGCGCTGGTGGCGCCCGACCACTATCACCGTGCCGTCCGCGAGATCTGCACCCGCCACGGCGTGCTCTTGATCTACGACGAGGTGATGAGCGGCGCCGGCCGCACTGGCGCTTTCCTGGCGGCGGATCATTGGCCGGATGCGCGCCCCGATCTGGTGACGCTCGCCAAGGGCATCGCCGCGGGCTACACGCCCCTGGGCGCGGTGCTGGCGCCCGCCAGCATGGTCGCGACGGTCGCCGAGGCGGGCGGCTTCATGCATGGCCACACCTATGCCGCCAACCCGCTCTCCTGCGCTGTGGGCATCGCCGTGGTGCGGGAGATGATCGAGCGCAAGATGATGGCGAACGCCGAAGCCATGGGCGCACGGCTTCGCGAGCGGCTTTTGGCGGTCCAGGCCGAGAGCGCGCTCCTCGGCGATATCCGGGGCAAGGGGCTCTTGATGGCGATCGAGATCGTCATCGACAAGGAGGCGAAGACCCCGCCGCCCGCGGAGCTGCAGGCGGTCTACCGCATCATCGAACTCGGCCTCGAGCGCGGCATCGCGCTCTACTCGCGGCGCACGGCAAACGGCCGCTACGGCGAATGGCTAATGGTGGCACCGCCTCTCATCGTGACCGCCGCCGACGTCGATGAAATCGCGGAGCTGATCGGCGCGACGTTGCGGGCTTACGAGGAGGAGTTAAGGCGGAGGGGAGTCATTTGAGAGAAGAGGGTGACTACCGATCGCGCGATCGAGCGTGTGCCCGCATTCGTCAGAATGACGCTCCCGCGGGCACCCTGAGGGAACGCGCTAAACCGGACGCTCGCCTTCGACCGTGATGCGGCGCAGAATCCGTGGTTCCTGCTTGCCAGCACGGCTCATCTGATCAAAGCCGTCTCCATTCTAAGCTCAGCAGCTACTCCCCCGATCAACGGCTCCGAAGATCCCGGCGGAGCGCACACTGTGGCGTTTCGCTCCCGCCTCGCTCTGACCTGGTAGAATAGCTTCGATAAGCGCAGCAGGGGTTTAGATAAGCGCAGCAGGCGCGAGTTCACAGTTGGCGTTGATTTTCGCGTTCCGCGGGGCACAAGGTCTTCTTCGAAACCATGCCAAGCCAGCGCGCCAGCTCGAAGATTGCAGCGAGAGGAGGTCAACCCATGAGCAACCACCCGGATCCGCCACAACCGGCTTTGCTGCAGAATCTGCCGCTCAGGCTGCACCATCACGCATTCGTCGTGCGCGACCAGGAGGTCAATCGCCGCTTTTTTGAGGACATCCTCGGCATGCCACTGGTGGCGACGTGGTGCGAGCGCGTTTTCAATCCCGACGTCCAGCGCGAAGTGGACTACTGCCATACATTCTTCGCGCTTGCCGATGGCAGCGCGCTGGCTTTTTTCCAATTCGGTGACGAGGAACTCTACGAGCGGTCCAAGCCGCTCTTCCCCAAATCGCCGGGTTTCAACCACATAGCGCTCAAGGTCGAGCCGCGGACCTACTCGGAGATCGATCAACGACTTGCGGCGGCCGGAGTCGCGCGACGACAGGTCGACCACGGCTACTGCCGTTCGCTCTACGTCTCAAGTCCCGACGGCCTCATTGTAGAATTTACCGCCGATCCCGCGGACGTCGCGGCAATCGCAGCGCGGCGGCGCGCCGATGCACATTCAGAGTTGGCGCGATGGTTGCAGGGCGACCATACGCCCAACAATCTCGATCGCGGCCACTAGCATGGCAGGAATACGCGCGACCATCGTCGGCAGCCTGCCCAAGCCAGTGCAAATTGCCGAGCCCGAGAAGCTGTTCTCGCCATGGCGCACGACCGGCACCGACCTGCAGTCGGCCCAAGACGCGGCCGTTGTCCATTGGCTCCGCGTGCAAGAGGAAGCGGGGCTCGACGTGCTGACCGACGGCGAGCAGCGTCGGCGCCACTACATATGGGGTTTCCTCGAAGGGCTCACCGGGATCGACATGGAAACTCTCGGCCGCAAGCCGTCTCGCGGTCAACGCTATCAGGCAGAAACGCCGGTCGCTCGTATCGTCGGTGAGGTGGCTTGGAGGGGGCCAGTGTTCACGGAAGCGCTCCGTTTTGCGAAGCGCCACACAGTGCGGCCGGTCAAGGTAACCCTGCCCGGCCCGATGACCACCGCGGACAGCGTATTCGACGCCATCGGCCGCCGCTCCGACGCCGATCTTGCCCTGTTGTTTGCTGAACTTCTCAACAAGGAGGCGAAGGCGTTGGCCGAGGCCGGGGCCGACGTTATCCAGTTCGACGAGCCGTGCTTCAACATCAATGTCGATGCCGTCCGCGAGTGGGGAATTGCGGCGCTCGAGCGGGCGATGGCGGGAGTCGATGCCCGGATCGCGGTGTATATCTGCTACGGCTATGGCGTGCCGCAGGTCAAGGAATGGAAGAGCCGGAACCGGGACTGGAGCCATTACGGCTATACATTGCCGCTGTTGGCGAAGTCGCGGGTCGACCAGGTGTCCATCGAGACCGCCGCCTCCGACGTCGATGTGAGCGTCATCGAGGCGCTGCGTGGTAAGGATGTGCTGCTCGGCGTCATCAGCTGCAGCACGCATGAGGTCGAGACAGCGGGGCAGGTGGCCGACCGCTTGCGCCGCGCTCTGCCCTATGTCGAGCCGCAACGCCTTTTCGGCTGCACCGATTGCGGCATGGTGCCCTTACCGATCGATGTCGCCGCCGCGAAGCTGCGCGCCCTTGGCGCCGGGGTTCGCCTCATCAACGCATGAGAGGGGCCAAGGGGTGCGCCTTGGCTCGAGCTGGGATGATCTCGCCAAAGCTGCGAGTGTCTCGCGGGACACGATCGCTCGCTTCTTTCGAGATGAAGGGCTGAAACCATCGACCGCTACCGCCATTCGGTCAGCACTGGAAGAGGCCGGCATAGAGTTCACGAATGGGGACGCCCCCGGCGTCCGGTTGCTCGATCGGAAGAAGACGGGGTCGCGATGATCTTCGTTGCGCGCTCAGTTCGACGCTCGCCGAGTGATCGTCTGCGCATGACCGCTACCTACGACCATGGCCAACTAGCGCTCGGCGCCTCATCGGTCGCCTTCATCCGGCGCGCGGTGTTTCACCTTTCGAGATTCTACATGCTGCGCGGTATGTGCCGCGAAACGATCGCAAGCACAAGCGAGGTCGCACCCGAAACGAGGAATACGACGGGGAGAGCGAAGAAGGACAGGAGCACAGCGAGCACGGTGTTGCAGGCGAGGTCAGCGACATCCTGATTTGTCCGCCACACCGTCATCATCTCGGCGCGCTCATACGGGTGGACTGCGCGCATGAACGGGATCATCCCGAGCGCGTCAAGGCACGTCGCTCCGAGCGCGCCAAAGACCATGATGAGCGCGGTGAGGAGAGGCCATGGCGCCGCGAGCCAAGCCAGCACCGCAGCGCCGCCGGCGAGGCAGAAGGCGCTAATAATAGTCCGGCGCAGCCCGATCCGCGCGCCGATGCGACCCCAGAACGGGGTCAGGAAAAGGAGGGCGTTGCCGCATGAGGCCATGAGGCCGCCGATCTCTGCGTCAAGGCCGGCGTTCACGATGAAGACCGGGAGGTAGTTGAAGAATACGCCCCACCAGCACATGCGTGCGAAAGAGATGGCCCAGGCGAGCCGAAGCCGCGGCTGGCGCACGAAGCGGACGATGCTCGCCAGCGGCTTCATTCGCGGCTTAAAGCCGGGGCGAACGGCCGGATGGTCTCCAAGGCGCATGCGCCAAAAGTTGGCGAGCAGGAGGAGAGCGAAGAAACCGCTGAACCCGTAGGCCGCCCCCGCGCCGAGCCGGGTCTGAAGGAAGACGCCGAGCGAAGGGCCGACCGTCCACGCCACCGCACTGAACAAATAGCGTCGCGGCTCCGACCGGACGAGGTCGCGTTTGTTAATGTACTCCATGATATAGAGGCTGAGCGTCACGCTGAGGCACGCCGCGCCGAAGACACGCGCCACCATGCCGATCATTTGGCCGACGAGCGTCTCCGTCGCCAATGCAATGACACAGAGGATCAGGCTCGTCCCGCCGATGGTGTAGACCCAGCGTCGGCCGATGTGTCGCACCAGCAGTGGGATGGCAAAGCTGCTAACGAATCCCACCCCAGCGACGGCAAGAAACAGTGCGCTAACGTTGCGCGCGTCACGCAGAATAGCGAAAGCCTGCAGCGGGATGAGGGTCGATAATGAGCCGCGTGCAACCCCTTCGAGGGTGAACATAATCGCGAAGGATGTCGCTCCGGGTCGAGCGCGATTTGGTGGCGCGAACGCATCATCCCGGAGCGGAAGGGCCATCGACTTCTCGCTGCTGGAGGCCACCGCAAGAAATCAAACTTTAGCAACAGCGGCGGAGACTTACCAACCGATCACGTGCAGGGCGGGTTGCGCGAGCGGTCAGATCCGGGCGGTCGGAGCAGCCCACATGCTGCTGCGATGGGAGCAAAAGGATCTGGCGGAGACCTCAAAGGTCTCCCTCCCGACGATCAAACGATTGGAGGGACAGCTTGGTCCAATACGGGCGAATCCAGTAACGGTCGCGGCGATTGAACGCGCGTTTGCGGACGCGGGTCTCGTGTTAATCCCAGAAAATTGGGGTGGCTCTGGCGTTCGGCTCGCTAAACGGCTCAAAAGATCGAGAACTTGACCTAGGCTTCGACGAAACGGCCGATGGGGCCCAGTGCGGTTTATATTGGTCGCGGATGCCTGCGGCTTGCAACACCGACGGTACATACGATTACGCCCGCGACTGCACGAACGTTCTGCGCGCAAAACGCGTCGTCCGTTTCGTCGCCCTGGCGCTGTTTCTCACGCCCGGTATCTGTTTTCAATCTCACGCCGCTATCTCGACCACCACCGTGCCGCGCTTGCCGCCGCGCTCAACAGCCTCATGAGCGCGCACCGTCTCGGCCAGCGGGAAACGGGCCGCCACCGAGAGCAGGCGCTTGCCGTCGCGGAGCCAGCGGGTGATGTCGGACTGCGCACGCCGGCGCGCCTCGAGCGGGAGGCGCGGCAGGACGAGAGCGTGGAGCGTGATGTTCTTGAACATGAGCTCGTAGATCGGCACCACCGGCTGGCGCACCGCCGTGGACGCATATGTCGCGATGCTGCCGTTCTCACGCACCGCCTTGAGTGTGGTGGCGAGATTGCCGCCGAACTCGACCTCGACCACATGGTCGACGCCGGCGCCGTCGGTAAGCGCCAGCACGCGCGCCGCCACGTCCTCGGTCTTGTAGTTGATCACCTCATGCGCGCCGCCCGAGCGCGCCTGCGCCGCTTTTTCCTCGCTGCTGACGGTGGCGATGACGCGGGCGCCGGCCCAGGCCGCGAGCTGCACCGCATAGTGCCCGACGGCGCCGGCGCCGCCCGTCACCAGGATCGTGCGGCCTTGGACGGGTGCGGCGAAGAAAACGGCGCGATGCGCGGTCATGCAGGGAATGCCCAGCGTCGCGCCCTCGGCGAAGCCGACCTCGTCGGGGAGCGGCGTCACCAGCCCGGCGTCGAGTGTGATGTATTCGGCAGCGGTGCCGAAGGCGCGGCCGCGCTGACCGTTGTAAAGCCAGACGCGCTTGCCCATGAGCGCGGGATCGGCGCCTTCGCCCACCTCGTCGACAACGCCGGCGCCGTCGCTGTTGGGAATGACGCGCGGGAACTCCATGCCCCAGCCGCGGCCGGCGCGGCGGTTGCAGTCCGCGGGATTGACCCCCGAGGCATGGAGCCGCACGCGCACCTGCCCGGCCCTGGCCGCGGGTGTCGGCAGCTCGCCCGCCTGCAGCACCTCGGCGGCGGGACCTTGCCGGTCGTACCAGATTGCCCTCATGGCATAGCCCTCGATCGATCAGCGCCTGGTAGACTAGTGGTACCAATCTGACATTTGGAATCCTATCCGCACGAGTCCGATCAATGGGATAGGAGATGCGGGCCGGAGCCAAGTGTCAGATTCGATCCACTAGATTGCGGATGAGCGAGCGGTAGTGGCCGCCTTGCCCGAGCGGCAGCTGCATCATCCATACTGCGACGAGCTTCTCCTGAGGATCGACCCAGAAGGCGGTGCCGCTCGCGCCCACTCAGTAGAACCCCGTTGGAATCGGGCGGGGTCCATGTACGTCGACACAGGCACTCTTGCGAAGTAGGAGCGTGCTCGATCCAGGTCCGGTTCGCTGCGCAAACCGGACATACTGAAAGAGCCGCGTCACTTCGCATTTGTGCCAAAAGGCGACATCCCAACGTGTCCCAGACAACCTCCCCGCCGTGTGCAATGCATCGCCGCTCACGTAAAGCAGCTAATCCGGTTGGGGTGCTCTCAGTGATGATAACCTTCCGGAGTATCGGTGTGCATTTCCGACAATTGCGGCCATTGATTTAGGTCAAAGTTCCCAGCGAAGCATTGTCCTAAGCTTTTTTGATGGTCGAGGATATCAAGGACGTTCACCAGATCGCGCAGCTCATGCTCCGGCAATACGGCGAGAATGCAGCGTCGCTGATGTTAACACGCTCGCGGACTTGCCTTCGCAATCATGAGATGGCGAGCGCTGCGTTTTGGGAAAACGTGGCACAAGAAGTGCTCGCGATCCTGAGCGAGTCCCACGCTAGCGCGCGCCCCTCAGCGCCTCTCGTACGAGCAAGGTACCGCAGCTCGGAGACAACCTAAACTCGGCGTGCGTGCCCGCGCATTGTGATTACGCGCCGCGCAAAAAGCGTCAAAGGTCGGGCTGCGTCTCGCAGAACCGTGGGCCCCTCCAGTGACAGCGGAGATGCCGCTACGCGGAACGCTCGAGGGCAGGCGACCCTCACGAGCGGCGCACGCCTTTTCGGGCAAAAAATTCGCGACCGCTTCCTCCCATCTACGTCCGCTCGCCACGTTCACGAGCGAGCCGACGCCACCGCCTCATCCTGCCTTTGCCAAGCGAAAATGGCTTTCCTCAGCTCTGCGAACTTCTCGTCAACTTTCGCTTCGAACAATGGGTCGATGCTTTTAGTAATGGTGACCCGAAGCTCGCTCCAATCTTTTTTAGTGAAGGTTTTTGCCGCTGCGGGAAAGAATGTGCGTTCCTCCATCTCTATGTGTTGCCGCTGGTGATCGATGAGCTCGGAGGACCATCGGACGATTGCCTCCCGTGGTAATTCGGCTTCGGCAAGAACCGCGCGCAAGCCGTCAACGAGTACTCTCGTCTGAACCGCTAGTGCGTCATGGGCAGTACGAAGGTTGCCAACCGACGCCGCAATTTCCGGTGCGCGTTGGCGTAACTTATCGAAGATCAGATCTTCCGTGGGATGGTGCGACAAACCCGGAAACGTTAGCAGGTAGTCCACCGCAGCGAGCAGCACGTCGTAATCCGGCTGCTTGCCCACTCGGAATTCAGCTAGTTGCCGCTCCAGCGTCCTGAGAACCTGGAGCATGTTGGCATGGTCCCGGCGTAGCGTATCGAGGATCGTCATCGTACCGCCCCTTCGCGGCCACCAGGGTTAGCACTCCGGCGTCTTCGGTCCGGTTGAATGATCGCCGAGCCGCATCTAACACGTATGTTACTCATTGTGCCCTAGACGCCCTTTGATCTAGCGCAATCGGCGCGGTCGTTTCGAACCGAGGACGTGATCGGATACTTCGCCGAGTAGCGGCGTACCAGAGGAGGAGGCGCGCAAATCGTCCGCTTACGCGCCTCGCCCTCCTCACCGCGCGGCAGCCCACTACGGTCGCGCGGCGGGGCGGGCCTCGGTGTGAACGTCGCAACCCGCCCGACCGCTGAAACGTCGGTGGTCCAGTTTCGATCCGTTTCTTGACCATCGACGTTCCCAGTTGCTCGATCCGAGCCGCCTCTGCTCGTCAATTCGGTGGCGAGCCTCGTTGAGCACGCCGGTGACGATGATAAGGACCAGCCACGCGCCTACAGCTATGAGCGCGACATCCAAGAGTGTCATTGCGCGTTCCCCTCAATGGCGCCATGACCAAGGTGCGGCCCAGCGGTTCTTTTACTTTGAAGCCTAAGAACGTCCTAGTCATCCCAGGAATGCAAGTCATCATTAGGGATGAGGGGCAAGGGTTCGCGCTGTTCTATAAAGACTTCAGGGAACGTACCCTTTTGCCGGGTGTTTGAATTACACCATGGCCCAAGCATTCACTGTCCTTTTAGTGGACGATGACGAGTTAGTCCGTGCTCCGGTCGCGGAAATCCTCAACCGAGCGGGCTTCCGAGTATTCGTGGCCGGCAGCGCCCCGGAAGCGGTGCGCGTTCTCGTCCGAGAGCACGTCGATGTGCTTTTCACTGACGTGGTCATGCCGGACCTCAACGGCATTGAACTGGCGATCCACGCGCAGCAATTGCAGCCGGGCATTCGAGTCATGTTCGCTACAGGATACTTCTCCCGAGCGGCCGAGGCGGCGCAACTTGGCAAAGTGCTCTTCAAGCCGATTCGAGCAAACCAGATCGAGGACGCGCTCAACGACCTGCTGCGTGCACAGCACTAGTCCTCCCGACCTTCCCCACCTGAAGCATGAATGCAGGCTTGGGGAGGTGCGGGCTGGCGGGTTGCTACCTGGCGGACGCACCAAAGCGCAGCGAGTTTTCGAGGTCATCCTTGAGCGCCTCTGCCCCTTCCGTGGGCAATAGCTCGAGATAGTTCAATCCAGCATCGATGTCGCCTTCCCACATCTCCCGCGGGAATTCGTAGAGCAACTCGACTCCATAGCCGTTGGGATCACTGATGTAGACGCTATGGGTCACGCCATGATTGATGCGGAGATGAAATTTGACCCCCTCGAGCCTGCAGATCGGCCAGCTTCTTCATCCATGATTCTCGGCTCGGCATAGCGATCGCGATGTGGTTGATGGCTTGCGGCGCGCCAAATAGCTCCCATTCAGCGGGGCGTGGAGGAAGCTTCGGGTTCTCTACTAGCGCCACGTCGTGGTGGGCCACCTTCCCGTTGTGATCGCCACTGTAGAAGCGCATCTGCGGCATCGGACCCATGTTGGGCCGCGGACGCAAGGCGCCGACCTGCTTCAAGCCGACGATCTCGGTCCAGAAGCGGTGCGATTCATCCATGTTTCGCACGTTGAGGACGATGTGGTTGACGCCGACTGGAGTGGCGACGGCGCTCGCGGTAGCCATGCTGGGCTTGCCGTCAGTCATATTCCCCTCCCGCTAATATCGGCGGCATAAACCGCATTGGATCCGGCCGATCCGAAATAGCAACCGATCCGTTCCTCAGTGGATACGGCCATGCACAGAAATCGACAAGGCCAAACTATGTTACGGGAAGCTGGCCGCTACACCGGAACACGTAGCGAGCTTCGTGTGCGAGCAAGTTACGCACCTTCGTCGGGTGCCACGTGCAAGAACGCAAGACCCTGCTCCAGCTGATTGATCAGGAGGCGCAAAGTCACTGGCAGGCACCCTCCAACCTGCAAGTAGATAACCGTCGCAGCGCAGCCGAGCACGAAGCCAAGCACGATTCCGCTGCCCCACGTCTGATAATCGAACCCGCGCCTCGCCATAGTTCATGCCTCCATCGCTACTCTGCGACCAACCTTCGAGCCCCTTGTTGAGAGGATTGCTCGTCTTTGAGCCGCATTTGAAGCGGTTGTTCTCCGTATAAGGCGTTTTTGAGCTACGGTTTGCGTGCTGATCGTTGCCCTCATGAGGGCAAACCATGATGCCAGCAGCGAAGAATAAAATCGTATATCTCAACCACGTCGCTATCGGCTCAGCCGCCAATTGGGGCGATGTGTCCCTACTTTTGAGCGCGGCCACTGATCGGGATGTCAAACCTCCCGAGGCGATGAGACGCGGAATTGAGGGGCCGGATTTCTTTTACATTACCATGCCGCGATTGACGGTCGTTTCCCCTGCGAGAAGTTAGCATTGCTGGCGCCGTTCTCACTTCAATAGCGATCACCAAGCGTCTCTTCGACTAAGGCCGTTGGCACGCGAGTGAAGTGATCGAATCGCGCTCGAACGTCGCCTTTAGGCACGACCTCCGAAGTAGCCCGCCTCATGTGAGAAGTCCGTTGAGCGCACTTAAGCAGACTTCGCGCTTTTCCGTCTCCTTGTCCGAGTCGTGCCAATTCCAGACATAGCGGAAGCTGACAGCAGGACTACTCAATCACCTCGTCGGCGCGGGCGAGAAGCGATGGCGGTATGGTGAGGCTGACCTTGTAAACCGGCGAGAACTGTTGCGCGGCGAACAAGCGGATTCTGACGGTGAGAGGACCTTAGCGAAGGCGGTGCCCATCGTCATGATGCTCACGTCACAGGATTCGCCACGGGGTCAGCCGTGGAACCCAGCGCGGGACATTGGCCCGAAAGTCCTCGTACTGCGCGCCAAATGTCTGCTTGAGCGTTGGTTCTTCGTACACCAAGACGAAGACGTGGAAAAAGAGCCACAACAGCGCGGCATACCAGAGGAGGCGCCAATCGCCGAATAAAAGTGCTTGACCAAAAATGACAGCAGCGACCCCGACGTAAATCGGATTTCGCACGTAGCGATAGAGACCCGTGACCACCAGCTTCTGTGTCGGCGCGATCGGGGCTGGCGTTCCCAGTCCCTGCAGTGCAAACCGCGCGAACGAATCCACAACTCCGGGCACTCCGGCAATGATCAACATAAGTCCGATGGCGCGGGTCAGTTCAAAGCCGAAAAAAGCCGGCCGGAACTCCCAATGTGTGATCCACCATGGGACCAACCCCGCCAGCACCAAGGGCGCGACGACGAAGAATAGAGCAGAGCCCAAGATGGCAATCGCCTTCGACACGGGTAGCCCTTAACGCTACTGGTACCAACGTTGAAATCCATACTACTCCAACCAAGCGCGAACCCGAAGACGGGTCCTGAGATGAGGAGAAGCTTTTTGGCCCCTGTCGGAATCGCAATGTCGGCTTGGGGTCAACACCTGCCTTCAATGACGAACTGTTCGTCGTCCGGGTTGAGGTGCTAATCAGACCAACCGCAGACATCCGTTCACAAGGGAGGAACAACATGCGCTTGCAGCACAAGGTCGCCATCGTCACCGGCGCAGCCTCGGGAATGGGCGCGGCAACCGCTCTGCTTTTTGCCCATGAGGGCGCGACGGTTGTGGTCGCGGACCTCCTCGCTGCTGAAGGCGAGCAGGTCGTGGGCCGTATCAAAGAAGCGGGCGGCGAGGCGCGGTTCCAGCATCTCGACGTTACCCGTGAAGCGGATTGGGAGCGCGTGGTCGTGGCGAGCCTCGCCGCATATGGCCGGATCGATGTGCTGGTGAACAATGCCGGGATCAGCGGCAGCGATCCCGACCTGTTCAGCATGGCGGTGTGGGACAATGTCATGACCGTCAATGCCAAGGGCTGCTTTCTCGGCATGAAATACGTCATCCCGCAGATGCAGAAGGCGAAACGTGGCGCCGTGGTGAACATATCGTCGATCTCGGGCTTTACCGGGCAGAAGATGGTACACATGGCCTACAACGCCTCGAAAGCGGCAGTACGGCTTATGACCAAGTCGGCGGCTGTGCAGTTCGCAAAGGACGGCATCCGCGTCAATTCCGTCCATCCCGGCATCATGCCGCCGATGCGCACGTCGAAGCTGACCGCCGATCCGGCAATCCGCGCCAAGATGCTGAATGGAGTGCCGATGGGCCGTGAGGGCCGTGTCGAGGAGGTCGCCTATGCGAGCCTGTTCCTCGCCTCGGACGAGGCGTCCTACATCACCGGCACCGAACTCGTCGTCGACGGCGGCTACCTCGCTATGTAAGGGTGCGAGCGAGAATCCGCTCACGACTCCTTTCCCGAACCCCCTCGGCCGGCGGCCCGCTTCGAAGTTTGACTCATATCGGATATTTGCTTGTCGGGTTTTGCTCCATTCAAGCTGCGCGGCGCCGTCGGTCATTCGCATTCGCCCGGCGATCTGTTTCCGGCTGCTTGCTGGTACTGCGATGTCGATGACCGGTCCGAGAGGCACTATCCCCGTCGGATTGATGGTCGTGTGGCTCTCGTAGTAATGCCGCCGGATGTGGTCAGGTTAACGGTCGCCGCAATGTTGGGCAGGTTGTAGATATCACGGGTAAAGCGCCAGAGCGCCGGATAATCGGCGATGCGCCTCAAGTTGCACTTGAAATGGCCGTGGTAGACGGTATCGAACCGTACCAGCGTGGTGAACAGCCGTATGTTGAACTGGATGCCAAGCGGCTGAGCTTGTTGAAAAGCGCGCCGCAAAGGAAAATCCATCAAGCGATTCCAACTAAATGGGAATCACCATTTCCACCCCAAAGCGTTCACACCAGAGCATCATGGTAGGTTCGAAAACGTTGAGGCGCCTAAAATAGCATTCGTGGGCTTCGCGCCAGAACGCGAGTGAGCGGTCCCCTTCGCCCTCGTCGTAAGCGAAAGCATCATCGACTTCGTCGAAACGACGCTGCACCAGTTCAATCGTTCTCAGCACAACGCGCGGTCTTTTCGCACTATCTAACGCGATCATTGCCTTGCCGACGGCGGCACCCATCAATCCCTGACTTTCGGCCCAGCATGTCGCGCGTTTCTTGCCTTCAAGAACGAGCGCCAGGAGTTCGTCGGCCAGTTCGGGTCCGTCACCGAAGGAAAAAGTTTCAAGATCTCTCCAGTCCAATAAAGCCGAGCTCCTCTTCGGTCACCAGGAAATATTGGATCAATAGCCCTTGGAGCACGGCCCGGCAGCAGGTCCGCATTGGGTCTTGGCTGTGTGAAAACCCTTCAACCGAGCGCGCTGGCGCAAGATTGATTCGCGCAGGCACCGGCCTTCGCACGATTGATTCGCCAAAGGCCAGGGTTCGTTTCGCTTTGTTGCGCGATGAAAGGTGCATCGAGCGTTTTTACACAGCTAGGGTCAACTGCGGCAATACGCTTTGCTCCGAGAACACTTCTGCTTCCAAGTGGTTCGCCGACCTCCATCTCTCAGCCGAGCCGGCGGCGATAAAGCGCGATCAGGCGCTCCCAATGGCGCTCGGCGCCCGCCTTGTCGTAGACCGGGCGCTGCGGAAAGGCGAAGCCGTGGTGCAGGCCGGGATATATCTCGAGCTCGCCCGAGGTGCCGGCGTGCTGAAAGAGCTGGCGCAGCTCATGGACCATCGGCAGGGGTGCCAGGTCATCGTGCTCGGCGCATGCGATATAGACCTCCCCCTTGATCTTGCCGAGATTGAGGTGTGGGCTTTCGATCGCGTCGCTGACAATCCATGTGCCGTAGAACGACGCGGCCGCGGCGATACGCTCCGGATAGCGCGCCGCTGCAGCGAGCGCGTCGGGGCCGCTCATGCAGTAGCCATGGCAGCCGACCGGCCCGTGCTTGACGTCATCGCGCGCGTCGACAAAGCGGAGCATCGTCGCGATATCGTCCATGACCGGCGGAATTGTCATCTTGGTGCGGACCGCGCGCATGCGAATATGCTCGGCGCTGCCATGCTCAAGTACGTCGGGTCCGTAGGTCGTGTCACGGCCGAAGCGGTGGTAAAGATTGGGTAGCAGCACCCAATAGCCGACGGTGGCGAGCCTGCGCGCCATGTCGCGCAGTTCCTCGCGGATGCCTGGCGCGTCCATCAGGAAGAATACCGGCGGATAGGGCCCGCCGCGTTCGGGGCGGCAGATAAAGGTCTCCATCGCACTGTCCGTTGTGGTGATGTCCAGGGTTTCTTCGATCATGGCCGCTCCCATTTGTTTTGTTCCGCCCAGTATCAACTTAGCTGCGACAAAATCGATGTGAAATCGGGAGAAGTGGCGACACGAGGAAAAGACTTGCGGAAGAGTTGCCGGAAGCGCTGCAATGCGACGCAGCACTTGCAGGGGATAAATCCATGAAGGCGGTGCTGCTGATGGGCCATGGCGGGCCGGAGACGCTGCGCTATGGCGATGCTCCTGATCCGATCGCCGGGCCGGGCGAAATCGTCGTCGACATCCACGCGGCTAGTGTTAATGCCGCCGACTACAAGGTCCGCCTTGGCAAGGGCCGCTACAGCGATGTTCGCTTTCCTCATATCCTGGGTCGCGACTTCTCGGGCGTGGTCAGTACCCTCGGCTCCGGCGCCACCGATTTCGCGATCGGCGACGCCGTATTTGGGGTGACGGAGCCGGGCAAGGAAGGCGCCTATGCAGAAAAGATCGCCATCAAGGCGGCGATCGTCGCGCGGAAGCCGACCCGCCTCGGCCATGTTGAGGCAGCGGCCATGGCGCTTACCGGCCTCACCGCGCTGTGGGCCCTCGAGGACACTGCGCGGCTGCGCGCCGGCGAGACCATCCTCATCCACGGCGGCGCCGGCGGCGTCGCTGGCTTTGCGATCCAACTGGCCAAGTACCTCGGCGCCAGCGTGATCACCACGGCGAGCGCCCACAATCACGACTATGTCCGGCAGCTCGGTGCCGATCGGGTCATCGACTATCAGAGCGAAGATTTCGCCGCGGCAGTCCATAACTGCGACGTGGTGTTCGATACTGTCGGCGGGGACGTCCAAATTCGCTCTTATTCGGTATTAAGGCCGGGCGGACGACTGGTCTGGATCGCCCCTGCGCCGGAGGGATTTAGACCGACCCGGAAGGATGTTGAGCTCTTGCGTCCGGCCGTCGCCCGCGACCGCGCGCATCTCGAGCGCATGCTCACTCTGCTCGAACAGGGCGCCGTGCGCCCGCCTGCGATCACGCGTTACAAGCTCGCCGATGCGGCGGAAGCGCATCGAGTGAGCGAGGGCCGTCATTTGCAGGGCAAGTTGGTCTTCGAGATCCGGTGATCATACATATGCGGCCGCAGCGTGTGGACGCCGACGGGCTGAATGTCCGATTCTGGCGCTAGTGCTGCAAAACGGCTCAACGGAACAGCAACGGATGCCAGCAGATCCATCGAGTGTCCTCTCGCAAGTCGGGGCCATTTACGGCGTGACATCAGCGGCGACCTTTCTCGGCCTGCCGTCGGCGACGCTCGCCGACGGCGCCGACGCCGACATAGCGATCTTCGGCGCTGCGACTGCAACGCCTTACCCGTCAGTTGGCGCTTATTGCGCCGATGCACCGCGGGCGATCCGCGCTGGTATAGCGAACTGGTCTGGTGCCCGCGAGCACATGGACTTTGACCTTGGCGGGCGGATGCTGCCGGACGGCATCACCGCTGTCGACTGCGGTGACCTTGCAATCGATCCAAAAGACGCTGCCGGTAACAGGGCCAAGATCACGTCAGCGGCCCAGGTACTGCTCGACGGCGGTGCCGTCCCGGTGGTCCTGGGCGGCGATGATTCGGTGCCTATCCCCCTCTTTCAAGCTTTCGAGGGACGCGGCGCCTTTACCATACTGCAGG
>DASZAN010000158.1:0-10675 GCA_035945115.1 Allostellaceae bacterium | reverse complement strand
AGAGAATCACGATCAGCCCAAAACTGGAATCGCAAATCGCAAGAAACCGCGGTCCAACCAGCGCTTTCTTGCAAATTCGATTACTTCACCCTTCGCACTTGTCCGCACCAACCAGCAACTTCGGCATTCTTCACGGGCGACTAATGCGACGTTGAGATCGGCGACCTCACGCCGACTGGAGCAGTCTCCGCTATCAACGGGACACGTTTGTGGCGACGCGATTGCGCCGGAGCAGGCGCGCATCGAGATGGCGGGTCTTCCTTACGCGAATGATAACGATCCCTTAGGTCCGAGGCAGGTCCAGTACTCCCGGCACGTGCGATTCAGACAGTCTCACCCGCGCGGCAGTTTCTCTCTGTCGTGCAGCGTCGCGAAATCGACCATCGGACCTTTCGGCACGATACGGGTCGGGTTGATCGCAGTCATACTCATGTAGTAATGGCGCTTGATGTGATCGAGATTCACGGTCTCCGCCACGCCCGGGATCTGGTAAAGCTCGCGCACATAGTTCCAGAGGTTCGGGTAGTCGATGATGCGCCGCAGATTGCACTTGAAGTGGCTGTAGTAGACCGCGTCGAAGCGGACGAGCGTGGTGAAGAGCCGCCAATCGGCCTCGGTGATGCTCGTTCCGATGAGATAGCGCTGCTGGGCGAGGCGCTGCTCGAGCCAATCGAGCGCGGCGAAAACCTCGCCCACCGCCTCTTCATAGACCGCCTGCCGCATGGCGAAGCCGGCGCGATAGACGCCGTAGTTCAAGTCCCTAAAGACGCGGTCGTTGACCTGGTCGATCTCGGCACGGAGTTCAGCCGGATAAAAGTCGGTGCGATCCTCCGTCAATCCCGCAAAAGCGGAGTTCAGCATGCGGATGATTTCGGGCGACTCGTTATTGACGATTGTCCGCCGCTTCTTGTCCCAGAGCACCGGCACGGACACTCTGCCCGTGTAGCGCGGATTGGCCAGCAGATAGATTTGACCGAGTTGGCGCTTGCCGTTCACCGTATCAGCGGTGGCGCCCTCTCCGAATTCCCAGCCCTGCTCGCCCATCACCGGTTCAACGACTGAGAGCGAGATCGCGTCTTCAAGCCGCTTCAGCTTGCGGAAGATAATCGTCCGATGGGCAAACGGACAGGCGAGCGAGACATAGAGGTGATAGCGTCCGCGTTCGGCGGCAAAACCGCCCTCGCCTGACGGGCCAGGACTGCCATCCGGCGTCACCCAGTTTCGAAAGACCGGCGCCGTCGGCACAAAATGCCAGCCGCTGGCGGAGGTGTCGTACCACTCGGTCCGCCATACGCCGTCCACGAATACACCATGCGCCATCGGACCTGTCCCCCACAGCCCTGGTTCGATCGCCGGCCGCCGCAGAGCATCGGCGGGTAATACCAAGGCTGTAGGTGGCGGTATATGCGATTGCGCGCAATGCCGCGCACGTGATATGTACCCAATTTGTTCTAACGAACTCCGACAGGTCCGCTGTCGCGATGCGATCGTGAGGAGAGCGATGGCCGTCACACAGTCTGCTGACGCACAATCGCTCGCGCCCGAACTTTCCAGCCTTAATCCACAGCAGCGTGCAGCTGTGGAATACGGCGTCGGCAGCGAAGCGGCCGCGGGGCCACTCCTGATCATTGCCGGCGCAGGCACCGGCAAAACCAACACGCTCGCGCATCGGGTCGCGCATCTCGTCCTGAACAAGGTTCAACCGGATCGGATCCTGCTGCTCACCTTCAGCCGCCGCGCGGCGCAGGAGATGACGCGAAGAGCGCACCGGATTCTCGGGGAAGCTCGCACGACCGGCGACAGGGGTCGTCACCACCCACGCGCCGAAATTACCTGGTCAGGGACGTTCCACGGCATCGCCAACCGGCTGCTTCGCTCGCACGCCGATGCGATCGGATTGAACCCCTCCTTCACAGTCCTGGATCGATCTGATGCCGCCGACCTCATAAACCTGGTGCGCAGCGAACTCGGCCTCGCCAAAAGGGCCTCGCGTTTTCCGACCAAGGACACGTGCCTCGCGATCTATTCGCATGCCGTGAATGCCGGTGCGGAGCTTGGCGACACGCTCGCCGCAGCATTCCCCTGGTGTGCGGACGAGCTCGATGCGCTTAAGGCCCTCTTCCGCGGCTACGTCGCCGCGAAGCAACGCGACAACGTGCTCGACTACGATGATCTGCTGCTCTACTGGAGCCACATGATGGCCGAGCCACGGCTCGCCGCCGAGGTCGGCGCCCGGTTCGACCACGTTCTCGTCGACGAATACCAAGACACAAACGCGCTGCAGGCCGTGATCCTGCGCCGGCTAAAGCCAAACGGCGCTGGCCTAACCGTGGTTGGCGATGATTCGCAGTCGATCTACTCGTTCCGCGCCGCGACCGTGCGCAACATCCTCGATTTTCCCCGGCACTTCTCCCCGCCCGCCGCAGTAATAACCTTGGAGCAGAACTACCGCTCGACGCAACGGATCCTGGAGGCGAGCAACGCCGTCATGGGATTGGCGGCGGAAGGCTTCTCGAAGCGGCTGTTCTCGACGAAGCCGTCAGAGGAGAAACCACATCTCGTCGGCGCCGCTGACGAGGCGGCCCAGGCCGACTATGTCGCCGAGCGCGTCCTCGAACACCGCGAGGCCGGCATCGAGTTGAAGCGCCAGGCGGTGCTGTTCCGTGCGTCGCACCACAGCGCGCTCCTCGAGGTCGAGCTCGCCCGGCGGAACATCCCCTTCGTCAAATATGGCGGCCTCAAGTTTCTGGAGGCCGCTCATGTGAAAGACCTTCTTTGCGTCCTGCGCGTCGCTGAGAACCCGCGCGATGCCGCGGCGGGATTCCGCGTCCTCCAGCTTCTGCCCGGGGTCGGCCCCAAATCGGCGCGAGCCGCCCTCGCGCACCTCTCGGAGCGCGATCATCGGCTCGGGGCACTGGAGGAGTTCTCGGCACCGCCGCCTGCGAGACCGCACTGGGGCCCATTTTGCTCGTTGCTTAGCCGACTTGCCGATCGCGCGACCCCGTGGAGCGGGCAGCTTGATTTGCTGCGCCGCTGGTACGAGCCGCATCTGGAACGGGTCTATGAGGATTTCGCGATTCGCGCGGGCGACCTCGAGAAGCTAGAGCAGATTGCCGCCAGCTACGCGACGCGCGAGCGCTTCCTTTCGGAGGTGACGCTCGACCCGCCGGGGGCAACCGGCGCCGAGGCCGGCACACCGCATCTCGACGAGGACTACCTCGTGCTGTCGACCATCCATTCCGCGAAGGGGCAGGAATGGGATGCGGTGTTCGTTCTCAACGTGGCGGATGGCTGCATCCCCTCCGACATGGCCACCGGCAGCTCGGATCAGATCGAAGAGGAGCGACGTCTTCTCTATGTCGCCATGACGCGAGCAAAGCAGCACCTCCACCTAGTGCAGCCGCTGCGCTTCTTTCGCACGCAACAGCATCGTCGTGGCGACAGCCATATGCTGGCGCCGCGAACGCGGTTCATTCCCGACAACCTTCTTGATCTGTTCGAGCGCCGCGCGTGGCCCGAAGGCGCGCCCGGTGAGAGGCCCATGCAGACGGCGGCGCGCGTCGACGTCGCATCGATCATGCGCGACATGTGGCGATAACCTCGGACCGCGCTTGGAGAACGACCCATGTCCTTTTTCACGTTTCCTGAGGACGCCCATTGGAATGCGGAATCGGAATGCGTCGAGTTCAGCGTGGCGATCGGCGGGTACCAAGGAACAGTGAGAGCGCCGGCCGAGCTCTTCCGCCGACTGCTTGGCGGCCCAGCTACGCCTGAGAAGTGCCTCGAGGCCTATCATCTTCAGCGCACGAGGTTCGAGCGCGCCGTCGAGGCGAAGCTGAGGCGAAGGGAGCTTGCCGACGACGGCAATGTCGAGCTTTCCATTCACGGTCTGCGACGCCTTGAGGCAGAGGCCGGACGAGATCGGAAGTAGCGTAGGCAACTGAGCGAAAGCATTGCAGCCACGAGCGACGTCGCTCGATGGCAGTTACCAGCAGCTGATCGCTCGACCCTTTGGGCCCCGACTGCTGTTGCGCTTCATAGTTCGACCCATTCCATGAAGTCGGCGCGCTTCGCGTGCGTTAGTTCGAGCGTTTCTCTGATGTGACCAGGCTTGTCCGAGATGTTGATGACAAGCGTATCCATCGCTCGGGTCAGCGGTATTATCGCCCACCGCGATGCAAACTCCCTCGCTTCCTCTTCGGCTGTGACGAAAAGATTATCTGTTTCTCGCGGCATGGCCAGCCGCTGTCGGTACTTGTAATCCCAGAATTCGTCGAAGCCGTAGTTGATGACCGTCCAGCCTTCCAGTCCGCGGCAGGAATCATACTGGACGATGCGAAGCGCCTCCCGGTCGGTCGGAAAATTCTCGCGCACGTCGATAGACGAAGCGTCCCAAGTTTTGACGCCCTTTGCGGCAAGAGCACGGGCCGGTGTTGAAAAAGGCTCGTGCCCGTCATGGAGCACGAGCGCGGGCGGAACGCATGCGAGCAGATCGACGGGGTAGTTCCCGAGCTTGGCCGCCTCTGCGCAAAGCCTTGAATAGACCTCGGGATGGCCGGCCAGGTCGCCTTCCACGACGATGACCCGGCCACCGTTCGCGTCAGGATTTGGCTCCAAGTCCCAGTCTGCGAGACCGAGCGCGGCGGCAAAGTCCGCTACGAACAATGCCAGATTGGCCTTCATGCGCATGCACCGCGTAAGCCGGCGCGCGCGCAATTGCTCACGCGGGATGCCGCCGCTCCAGTCGGCAACGGACCCGCGAATGAACTGGTCAACCCCGTCCGCCACGACGATGCGTTCGGGTCCGTAAACGGCGCGCAGAATTTCGATTTCATTGGGAGGCCAGTCCTGACCCTCATCCACAAATACGGAGTCCCACAGAAAATCGGTTGTATGGCGGTTGATGAGCGCGGCGAGGTCCTCTGCCGATACGGTTTTGCTACGAAGGTACTCCAATAGGAGATCCTTCTTCTGCTCGTACGCTTCGAGGAACCCGGCATAGTCCTGAATGATCCCGAGCCCGTACATAAGCCGCCCGATAAAAGCGTGAACAGTATCGATGCTGATGCCGCCGTTTTCGATGCTGCGAGGCACGCCGAGCAATGCCATCGTGCGCCGCATGTCGGCGACGAGCGCCTTGTTGTAGGTGAGCATGAGCGAGCGCATGCGTGCGCGATCGAACGCACGATACGCCATCTGCAGCAATATGACCGTCTTGCCGACGCCGCCGCGCCCCCGGATGACGACCTGTTTGTTGCCCAGATCGTCGAGCCATGCTTCGGGCAGCGACGCCTTGACAATCCGATCCATCCGCCTCCGGTCAAGCGGCGTCGGTTCGACCGATTGCAGGAGCGGGAAAGCCGGATCGAGCAACGCGGCGAAAGTCTCGTCCGATCCAAAGGAGATCAGCGCGTCCCGCTTATGGTGAAGCGGAGCCGAAACCTGCCCGAGAACATTAAGGACGCGCTCGAAACTCGCGTCCACGCCGAAGCAATTATGTGGACGATGCGGCAGGTCGCCTTCGCGCAGGCCGGAGAAAAAGATCAGGTCTTGTACGTAGATACGATCGACACCATGATCGACGAGGTAGCGCTTGAACTCGAACATCTGAACTCGGTTTTTCTCTGTCACCGGCTCCCAGACGGTATGTCCTCCGCGGCGATAGCAGACCGAGGCGATCTTGTCCTCGAAGCGCACGCCGGTCGCGTCGTGGGATTTGGTCTCGATCACAAGAATAAAATTCTTGACCTGCGCGCTCTGGGGAATGAACGGCTCGCCGTCTCGCGGAAAGAACTTGAACTCCACGTCGAACCGTCGAGGCTCAGAGAGGTGGCCGATGACAACAATATCGATGTCTTCGAGACGGTAACCGTAGAGCTTTAAACCCACGAACATCTTGATGTGGTCTTTTGCGCTCTGTCCGATGTCGGGCCAAGCCGCCAGAATTTGGCGGCGCAGATGGAGGGCGGCCTCGAACTCCTTGCCTTCCTTTACGCCAAGCAGTTCGATCATGGAGTGCTTTCCCCGGCGGGCAATCTCGTTACGGTACACCGATCTTCTGCAGCACGCTCCGCGTGGCCCACGGCAGGTTGCCGCGAACGATCAGCTCGTTCTCGACGATCACGGGTATGCTGCCCCCGTTATCGCGGAAGTTCGCAATATCGGAGTCGGCCGGGTGATCCGTGGTCAGAGGACCGGACAGGGCGATGACGTACCGGCCCGCGGCCGTGGTCGCCATGATAGGGGCGGTCAGCGTGCCCCCCGGCGTGGCGAATGGGGCATTCAACTCGAACTTAACGCCGCCGGACCCTTGCCGCAGCAGGTCGTTAATGAGGAATTCGGTCGACGTTCTAAGGCGATCGGCGTTGAATTGCGGTTGCTCGCCGTTCAAAAGATATTCGAGCAGTTGGGCACCGACATGCCGATCGAGCAGAGCATGCTCGAACTTGTTCTTGAAGCTTCTCAGGCAGCGATAGCAGGACGCGTCGCAATTTGCGGGGCAGGTTTTCATCAAATAAAGCGCGCGCTGAAACAGCTCCGCGCCCCTGTCCGAGAGCTGCCTTGAGAAGCCTGCGCCGCCCGGTAGCGTGTCGTAGAGGAATATTTCGGCCTCAAGTCCGCTCGTTCCTCCCGGCGTTAGCGCAGGGCGGAATTCAGCCATGAGTTCGCCCGATTCTATTTCAAGCAACTGGCACGCCCCTTTCGCGAGCGCCTCACTGACGGTCCTTAGCGCAACGGCGGTTGATGAGTGGCCGGGCCTGAGTTTCAATGGCGCGGCGACGCGCATCGAGAACAGGGCGATATCTGTTATAAAATCCGTCCCAAGGACAATGTGACGGGTTGGATTCGTGCCGTCGCACATTTGCTTGTCGTCGTCGTCCGGGTAGGGTTTGCGGTGGGGTCCGAGCAGCTTGGGCGCGGGATCCGTCGCCGACTCGATGCGTCCGCATTTGACGCAATAGGTATAGCCGTCCCGGTTCGGGCCGGTGTTCGACACAAGCAAGTGGTCGCGGGCCGGCAGAACGCGGATGCGGTCATTGATCGGAAGCCAGCCGGCGCTTTCGTCCGGCGTTCCCATGGTGAGCTTTGCGCGCGTAGCGTAACTCGTTTCCGGCACGTCATCGGGCGACGTGACTTCCTCGGCATCGACGGGGTGGGCGAAGCCTGGGGGACGCAGCCAGTAGCGGCCGGGACCGAACGTCTCTTCGCCACCGCACGCCTCGCAATCGCGCGTCTCGTTGCGGTTCGCTTCGCCGATCGGATAGGTCTTCGCGAAGCCGCATTCGCGGCACTCCATATAGATGCGCTTGGAGTCCCACGCCGTGAAACGGTCGTCGGACATGACGGAGTAGATCGCGCCGGAGGTATAGCATTTGCCGGAAATCCAGACCTGCTTTCCCGGCGCGTATTGGGTCAGCGCGATAGGCAGGCCTTGCGACGGCGCAAAGCGCATGATCGGACGGAAACGCGACGAACGGTCCCGGTCAAAGACATGGAAGGTCGCCACATCGGTCGGGAAGGCGTAGCGGGGCAGCTTGCCGCAATAAAGCAGGCGGTCGAGTAGCTTTCCCGGACGCGAAGTCTGGCGCGGCCGTTCCTCACCTTCTTCAGCAGCGTCCTCCGACTCGTCGTCATCCACCTCCGCAGCTTCGTCGATTTCACCGGGCCCGGGTCGTATGGCGTCGTCAACCGCCTTCAGGCAATCGGCCACCATGCCTTCCAACAACTCCTTGCGGTCCTCCGACTTCAATTCGGTGGGTATCCATAAGGACACGCGCTTCTGAAGCTGCTCGTCGTGCTCCCCGAGCCAGGTCGCAAAGTCATCGCGGTTCAGGATGGAGGTGTTCCGGCGGAACTCGGCGACAGTGCCAAGCACGGAAAACAGGTCGTGGGGCTGGTTGGGATCGACCTGCGGGAGCCGGTCCTGATGGTAGTTCTGAAGTAGGAACGCGCGAATGTGACGGCGCACGATCTCAGCATTGTCGAGCGTGAGCTTCGGATCGACAACATCGCCGCGTATCATGCCATCCGGCTCGGAGAAATAATGTTCGTCATGGCTGTCGGCGCTGCCGAATGCTACGACGGTCGCGACCGCATTGCCGCGGCGGCCGGCGCGGCCCGAGCGTTGCTGATAGTTGGCGCGCCCCGGTGGCATGTTGCGCAAGGCCACGCCGGACAAAGCGCCGATGTCGATACCAACTTCCATCGTGGTCGTGCTGGACAGTACATCGATGGCGGCCTCGTTGCCGTTGCGGCTCGCCAACGCAATATCCTGAAACAGCAGTTCGTTCTCTTCCGCCTTAGAGAACACATCTTCGTTTTGTGGCGCGTTCAGTTGCGCCGTGTGTTCGGCGGCGATCAGCGCCATCGGCTGTCGTCCGTTCTGTGCCTCGACGGCGGGCTTTCGGTAGAAACCGTTGCGCGCCAAAAAGACCGGATCGGTATCGGGGTCGAGCGCCTTGACTTCGCTGCTGCCGCAGTCAAGGCAGTGCGAGAGTCCCGGCACGGGACGGTGAACCGACTTGCAGTTATCGCAATGAACCCACGCACCGTCGAAGAGCAGCGAAAGCTCGCTGCCTCTGAGGCGCTTGAAACCGCCGTCCGAGTCCTGGGTGAAAAGCGTAAGCAGCGCCGGCGACCACTTATCCCAGAAGAGCTTGAGCGCCGCTTTGTCATTGATTACGTCGGCCATCGCGTTGAACTTACCCTTCTGGCCGCGGATGCTCGTCCCCTCGGAGCGTGGGCGCCGCCACCAGACCGGTGGCATCGCGCCCAGCCAGAAGCCATGCCCTTGCCAGCAGCGCAGCCATGCGCGCGCAAGGCCGACCTTGGCTTCGGGTGTTTCGGCGAATCCCGGTATCGGGGGCAACTGCTGGAGAGCTGTCGTGTGTTTGCTGCGCTCGATGATCGAAGCGAGCGCAAGCGCCTCGAACCCGCGAAAGCGGTCCTGAATTGTGGTGACAATATTGTCGAGAAGGGCTTCCGGTGGCCGTTCGTTGCGCAGTTCCATGCAGAGATTCAAGAGTCCCACATCGTCTTCGGTCTCTTTGGTTCGGACGGCGCGTTCGACAATCGCTTCGGCTCCGAAGCTCTCGCCCGGCTTCATTTCCGGGCGCAGCCGCACATTCAGCTCCTTTGAAGCGAGCAGCACGGCGAGATAGAGGTCTTCCAGATTCAGGTTCGGGCGCAGCACGGGGACATTCAGCAGGCGGCGATAGCCCCAACTGATGAGCGGACGCAAGGAATCGCGCACGGAATACATCTGCAAATTCGGCGCGAGTCGGGCCGCCACTTGGCGGGAGTCAGAGAAGGCGAGAACCTTGCGCCCTTGCAGCGGCGCAAAGCGCGTCGGTGGCACGGGTGCGGGTGGCTGGATCTGAAGCTGGCGCGCAACGAGCGCCTGAAACGGCTGATCGCCTTTCGTCTGGTGATCCTGAACATAGCTGCGCCCGAACCGGGCGGTCTTGCCGCACACGGCGCAAGGCACAAACTGCCCGCGCGCCTCGAATCCGAGCGTTGCCTCGTCGTCCTCGTCCACCGCTTCGCAGACCCGATCGCTGCGGATATAGACAGTGCGGGTGCGCGATCCGAGGTTTGGCGGATTGAGCCGACCCGTTTCAAGATCGTAGTCGGCCGGTTCCGCCACTTCGTCGGTGGCCGGATGCTCAAGCAGAAGGTCAAGGGGTAGCAGCGGCGTCGTGGCGTCGGCGGCCATGCGCAAGGCTTGCCCGGGCTTCGACCAAAGCGCCGAAGGCGCGTCCACGTCGTCGGTGTAGGCTCTTGCGTAGGCGGTGCCGCAATTCCGGCAGGTGTACAGCTCAAGCACACGCGCGCCGCATTCGCAGCGCTCCAGAGGCTGGCTGTACATTTTACCGCAAATCCCGTCTCTGTCCTCTTCCGCGATCTCGCTGCAATTGGCGTCCATGCAGACCCACAGCCCGGGCAGGCCCCGGAAAAAATTGTGGATGCGGCATGGAAGCAGTCCCGGCGTTTTGGGATCGAGTCTCGCAACGCTGCCGAGCGACATCAGCGCCGTAACGGCGGCATCCCCAGTCGCCGGCGGCGCGGTAGGAAACAGGTCGCGGCCGATCTCGGCAACGGGCAGAGCCTGCTTCATGGTCGAGTTAACCAGCAGGCCCATGGGGCCGAACTCGGATAGAGCGTGATAAAGCGCGGCCTCCGCAGTGTGGCCGCTGCTGACATGCCGATAGTCCAGGAGGGGTTTGATCGCTGCGAGACGGCCGGTGTCCTCCATCGCGTCGTAGAAGGCGTTCAGATCGATTGAGGCAAGAATCTCCGCATCATGGTTCGAGCCAGTGGCGCTATGAGAGCGCAGATCGAGCGAGCCCCTGACCGGGATGAATGTCTCGCGCGGCAAACTCGAAATCTGCGCGCCGAATTGCGGCGCGTACTTATGGTCGTTGAAGCTCGCCGTCGCGCAAATCACTTGGAAGCGTTCGGCGGACGCGCCCAGCCTGTCGCGCAGCCGCCGCAGAAGCAGGCCGACTTCCGCGCCGGCAGCTCCCCGGTAAAGGTGCGCCTCGTCGAGAACGACTAGGAATTTTTCATCCGGATTCGATTCGAGCCATTCGCGCGTCCTGTCGAAGATAGTGCGTTCGATCGGACGCATGAGCATGTATTCGAGCATCGAATAGTTGGTGACGAGCAGATCGGG
>DASZAN010000157.1:0-35937 GCA_035945115.1 Allostellaceae bacterium | reverse complement strand
TCGAGGACGCCGAGGGCTATCTCGTCGGCGAGGCGCATAAGGGCATGCGCGCCATGTTCACGATGATGAACGGGGCGCGCCTCGGCGTGGGATTGCAAGGCTTGGCGCTCGGCGAGACGGCGCTGCAGACGGCGCGGCAATACGCGCAGGAGCGCCTCCAGGGCCGCGCGCTCACCGGCGACAAATTCCCCGACAAGGCCGCCGATCCCATCATCGTCCATCCCGATGTCCGGCGCATGCTCTTCACCATGAAGGCCTATACCGAAGGCGCCCGCGCGCTCGCCGCCTGGGTCTCGCTCGCGCTCGACCGCGCCGAGCGTCATCCTGACGCGGAAAAGCGTGAGGAAGCAGAGGACTTCATCGGCCTGATGACGCCGATCATCAAGGCGATGCTCACCGACAACGCCTTTGCCGTCACCAATCTCGGCGTGCAGATTTTCGGCGGGCACGGCTACATCCGCGAATGGGGCATGGAGCAGCTGGTGCGCGATGCGCGCATCACGATGCTCTATGAAGGCGCCAACGGCATTCAGGCGCTCGATCTCGTCGGCCGCAAAATGCCCATGCATAACGGCCGCCTGCTGCGCCGCTTCTTCCATCCCGTCGACGCCTGGCTGCGCGAGCGCATGGAGAAGCCGGAGCTGCAGGGATTCGTGCTTCCCGTGATGAAGGCCTTCGGCCGCCTCCAGCAGGTAACGGCGCTGGTGGCGCAAAAAGGCATGGGCGATCCCGACGAAGCCGGCGCCGCCGCCAGCGACTATCTCCGCGCTTTCGGCCTCGTCGCGCTCGGTTACATTTGGGCGCGCATCGCCGAGACGAGCCTCGCGAAGCTCAACGGCGGCGACGCGCTCTTCTACAAGGGAAAGCTCGCGACCGCGCGCTACTACATGGCGCGCCTTCTGCCTGAGACCAACGCGCTCTTCGCCAACATCGCCGCCGGCGCCAAGCCGCTCATGGCGCTGGATGCGGAGGCGTTTTAGCGCGCCACAAGGAGGAGCGAGCGATGAACAACACGGTGCTGCTCTCGACGGACGGACCCGTCGCCACGTTGACGTTCAATCGCCCGCAAGTGTTGAACGCGCTCAATCGCGAGATGGTTGAGGGACTGACACGCGCGCTCGATCGCCTCGAAGCCGACGAGACGCTCCGCGTCCTCATCCTGCGCGGCGCCGGCAACGGCTTCATGGCGGGCGGCGACATCAAGTTCTTCACCGAGCTCACCGGACTTAGCGCGACGGAGCGGCGTCTGCAATTCGAGCGCTTCATCGACGGCGTCCACCCGACCATTCTGCGCTTGCGCCGTTTCCGCCAGCCGGTGATCGCGAGCGTGCACGGTGCCTGCGCCGGCATCGGCATGAGCTTCGTGATGGCGTGCGATCTCGCCATCGCCGCGGTGGGCAGCATCTTCACCCTCGCCTACGTGCATTTGGGTGTCAGCCCCGACGGCGGCTCGACCTTCTTCCTGCCGCGTCATGTCGGCGCCAAACGCGCGATGGAAATCGCCATGCTGGGCGATCGCTTCGATGCGGCAAGAGCGCTCGAGCTCGGCCTCGTCAATGAGGTGGTTCCCGCCGACGCGCTTGGCGACCGCACCGTCGCGCTCGCGCGGCGCCTCGCGCAAGGTCCGGCGGATGCCTTGGCTGGGACGAAGCGGCTCCTCAACCGCTCCCTCGACGCGCCGCTCCCGGTGCAGCTTCAAGCCGAGGCCGAGTCTTTCGCCAACTGCGCCGCAACCGGCGACTTCGCGGAAGCCGTGGCCGCGTTCGTAGAAAAGCGGCCGCCGCGCTTCGGCCAACGATAGGCGCACGCCATGGCCGGTCTCAAAGGCAAGACTCTCTTCATCACCGGCGGATCGCGCGGCATCGGGCTCGCCATTGCGGAGCGCGCGGCTCGTGACGGCGCCAACATCGTCATCGCCGCCAAGACCACCGAGCCGCATCCGAAACTGCCTGGCACGATCTACAGCGCCGCCGACGCGATCGAGCACGCCGGCGGCCGGGCGCTCCCGGTGCAGACTGATATCCGCGAGGAAGATCAAGTGCTGCGCGCCGTCGAGGCGGCGGTCGAGCGCTTTGGCGGCATCGACATCCTCGTCAACAACGCCTCGGCGATCGGCCTCACCGGCACGCTCGAGACGCCGATGAAGCGCGTCGATCTCATGCTCCAAATCAATTTGCGCGGCACATATCTCTCGTCGCGTGCCTGCCTGCCTTATCTGAAGCGCGCCGCCAATCCGCATATCCTGACCTTGGCGCCACCCATTAATCTCAATCCGCGCTGGTTCAAGCATCACACCGCCTACACCATCGCCAAATATGGCATGTCGATGTGCGTCCTCGGCATGGCCGAGGAATTCCGCGCCGACGGCATTGCCGTGAACGCCCTTTGGCCGCGCACCACCATCGCCACCGCCGCCTTGCAGATCATTCCCGGCGCCGACCCGAGCCACGGCCGCACGCCGGCGATCATGGCCGATGCCGCTCATCACATCCTGACGCGCGAGAGCCGCAGCCTCACCGGACGCTTTCTCATCGACGAAGCGGTGCTGCGCGAGGCGGGCATCAGCGACTTCGCCGTCTATGCGGTGAAGCCGGGCGCGCCGCTTCACACCGATCTCTTCCTCGACGAGGACGGCGGCTCGAGGCACTAGCGCGCGGCGGCGGCCGCGCTCGGGAACCGGCCGATCTACCTGACGTTTTCGGCATGTACCGAGCCTCGGGAGATGGCCATGGAGCAGGATCAGCGGAGCGCAGCGGAGATCGGCCGGCGCGCAGCCGAGGAGGTATTCGCGATCGGCCGCCAAGGCGCGCGGCACCTCGGCAATCGCCTGCGCGACGCGGCACAAACCCTGATCCACGAGCAAAAGGATCGCGCCGCCGACGCGGTCGAGAGTTTGGCGCAAGCGTTGCGCGAAGCCGCCGATCAACTCGAACGCGAAGAAAAGCCGACCGCGGCGCGGTACGCCGATCAAGCCGCGGCACAGGTGGCGCAGTTCTCCGAAACCGTCCGCGCGCGCGAGATCGAGCAGCTGTTGCTCGAAGTCGAGAGCTTCGCGCGCCGCCAACCCACCTTGTTCTTTGCCGGCGCGTTGGCAGCGGGCTTCCTCCTCGGCCGCGTCTTGTCGCGCCCGTGGGAGCCCGCGGCGAACGGGGTCAAGGGCTATGCCATGACGGGTGGCGAACGCGCCATGCACATGGGACCCAGCTGATGGCCGAGCACGACGATATCGGCACCGAGCCGCCGCGTGCGGACCGCAGCATGAGCGGCCTCCTGAGCGCGCTCGCGCGCGAGGCCTCGCGGCTTTTCCGCCAGGAGATCGCGCTCGCCCGCGCTGAGCTCGCCGACAAGCTCGGGCAGCTCGGCACCGGTGCCGCCGAGATGATCGCCGGCGGCGTCATCCTTTATGGTGGCTTTCTCGTCCTGCTCGCGGCCGCGGTGCTGGGCCTTGCCCAGGTGCTGCCGCCATGGCTTGCCGCGGTCGTGGTCGGCGTGGTGACCGTGCTCGTCGGCGCCGGCGTGCTCTTGAAGGGCCGGCGCGACGTGGGACCGCGGAGCCTGGTGCCGGACCGCACCCTTCGCACCCTCCGCGATGACGCCGAATGGGCGCGGGAGCAGATGCGATGAGCGTGGAGCCAGGCACCAGCGACGTCATCCTGCCGGACCGGACGCGCGACGCCGATTACGACGGCGCCGGCAAGTCGCCGCAGGAGATCGAGCACGACATCGCCGACACGCGGGCCGAGTTGGGCGAGCTGCTCGACGAGATCGAGCGCCGGCTCGCGCCGCGCCAGTTGCTGGAAAGGGGCATGAATATGCTGAAGGACGCGACCGGGTTGGGCGAAACGATCCGCAGGAATCCAGTGCCGCTGGCGCTGATCGGTGTGGGCGTGGGCTGGATGCTGCTCTCCGAGGGAACGCGCGGGCGGGTTTCCGAGCGCGCCGGCGATCTCGCGCGCCAGCTGCGCGACAAGGTGACAGGCTCAACGGCAAGCACCGAGCCCGGCGATCCCGCCGCCTATGCGTTGGAAGAGCCCGCCGCCGGCTACGCCTATGCGCGCCAGAAATCGGGGCGCGTCATGGGCGAGGCGGAGGAGCGCCCCTCGCGCCTGAGCGACGCCGCGCGGCAGGGAATGGAGCGCGCCGGCGAATACGCGGGGGCCGCGGGCGAGCGGCTCAACGACATGCGGAGCCGGATCGGCGCGCTTGTCGAGGATCGTCCCTTGGTGCTGGGTGTGCTCGGCATTCTCGCTGGCGCTCTTGTCGCTCTGCTCTTGCCGCGGCGCGAGCTGGAAGATCGCCTCGTCGGCTCGGCCGGCGAGGACATGCGTCGCCGCGCCGGCCAGCTCGGCCGGGAAGCGGCGGACCGTGCCCAAGAGGTGATGGAACGCACGGCGGACGCTGCCGCCGACGCGGTCCGCGACGCGTGCGCATCGGACGGTCGGCGGTGATGGTTAATCCTCGTAAAGCCTGAAGCCGAGGCGTCGTGAGCCTAGGCGGCGCTGAGCCGCGCCAGCATCTGCCCGGCCTGCCAGGCAGAAGCGAGCGCCCGTCCCTCGCTCGCCGCCTCGCCCGAGAGCACGATCTCGCCGGGGGCGGCGATGAGCCAATGCCAGGCACGCTCGCCCGCGGGCCGGACCGTCAATTCGAAGCGCTTCCCCTCGATGGCGAGCGGTCGCGGCTCGGTCCCTGTGGCTGGTTTATGCATTAAAGTTTTCATAATCCCGACTGAGTACACCAGAGCGTGCGACCGCGTGGCCCTGCAAAAACGCCGGCTCGGCCATAGCGGTTCCGCACCGCTGGAGGTTCATGGGATCGCGCGACGGCTACAAGGCGGCAGCGACGTTGGCATTGGCCACGGCGGCGTTCGACGGTTTTCCCGGCGCAGCGATCGTGGTCCGGCCGGGCAAGGCGCTCTCGCCGCTCAACGGCGCGGCCGAACTCTTGTTGGCGGAGGGCGGGGAGCAGCTGCGCCATACCCTTGCCGGTGCCGCCGGCGAGAGCATTGATGCCGGGGAGGTCGTTGTCCGCGATCTCGACGCGCTTCCCGGCCGCGAAGTGACGCTGTTCCCGCTCGCCGAAGCTGGGGCGCTGGCGCTCATCCGCGATACCGCCTTGGCTCATAACCTTCGCGACGCCCTCATCGAAAGCCGGCAACGCTATAAGGGCCTGGTCGAGATCCTCAGCGATTTTGCCTGGGAGACGGACGAGGCAGGCCGGTTCGTTTTCGTCTCGGCCAAGGGCGTGCTCGGCTGGACGGCGGAGGCCCTTCTCGGGAAGGCGGCCGCCGATTTCCTCGCCGAGCGCGGCGAAGCCAATCTCTTTGCCACGCACGAGTCCCTCGAGGAGGTGGAACTCTGGTTCCGCGGCGCCGACGGTGGCAGCGCGCGCCTTGCCGTCAGCGCCGTGCCGCTCGAGGTGGCTGGCCGCTACGCCGGCGCCCGCGGCGTCTGCCGCGATCTGACCGCGGCCCGCGCTCGCGACGATGCCTTGGCGCGTGCCCAGCTCCGCGACCGCCTGTTCACCCATCTGCTGCGCTCGATGCGGGACGAGCTCGAGCCCGATGCCGCGCTTGCGGCCGCTCTGAAGGCCACGGGGCTGGCCCTCGGTGCCGCCGGCGGGCTCGTCCTCCGCCTCGTTGCCGGGCGCATGGCGCCAGTGACGAGCTGGGGCGAAATGACCGTCGGCGTCCATTTGGAGCGCATCGGCGCGGCGCTGCGCGACGCCGATGGAGTGACACTCGCGCTCGGGGCCTGGCATGTGATCGGCTCTCAGGCGCGTTACCGCAAAGAGACACAAGGCGCGATCGCGCTCTGGCGCGATCAGCATGACGGGGCCTTCCCAGAGCCCGATCGCGCGCTCCTCGCCGATGTCGCCGACCAATTGGGCGTGGCGATCGCGCAGGTCGCACAGCACGAGCGCATGCTGCTGCTCTCGCGCACCGATCCGCTGACGGGTCTTCTCAATCGCCGCGCTTTCTTCGAGGAGCTCGAGCGCCGCTTCCGCCGGCTCGAGCGCAGCACGCGCTCGGCGGTGCTGCTCTATATCGACCTGGATAATTTCAAGCAGGTCAACGACTGCCACGGCCACCGTGTCGGCGACGATGCCATTCGCGAGCTCTGTCGCTTGCTGCAGCAGAACAGCCGCAGCGGCGATCTCGCGGCGCGCTTGGGCGGCGACGAGTTCGTGCTGTGGATCGAAGGTCTCAACCGCCGCACCGGACGCGAGCGCGCCGAGGCGCTCCTTGCTGCGGCGGGCGTGCTCGCCAAATATTCGGGCGAGATCGCCCTTCCGCTCGGCATTTCCGTGGGCCTGGCGCACGCCGAGCCGCCGCTCGCGGAGACACCGGAGCAGTTCGTGGCGCGCGCCGATGCCGCCATGTATCGCGCCAAGCAATCGGGCAAGGGCACCATCGTCGAGGCCCTTCCCGCCGGGACCGCCGCGGCATGATGGAGCTCCTGCAGCGCGTCTTCCGCGTGGCCGGCAAGGCGATCGACTACGACACGCAGAAGACGCTGGCGGCAAGCGCCAAGAGCGCCGATCGCCGGCGCCTTGCGGAAAGCACAAGCGCGCGCCCCGAAGTGCTTTACTATCTCGCCTCCGACAAGGAGCCGAGCGTGCGCGCCGCCGTCGCGGCCAACGAAGCGACGCCCGTCCAAGCGGATCTGCTGCTCGCGCGCGACCGCGACGTCGGCGTGCGCGCCGATCTCGCCGACAAGATCGCGCAGCTGGCGCCGGGTTTGTCGCGCGAGACGCATGAACGCCTGCGCAAGCTCACCGACGAGGTGCTGCAAATCCTCGTGCGCGACCAGGTGACGCGGGTACGCCAGGTTATCGCCGAGACACTCAAGGACGTGGCGGACGCGCCGCCGGAAATCATCCGCCTACTGGCCCGCGACTGCGAGCTCGTCGTCGCCGGTCCGGTGCTCGAATGCTCGCCGGTGCTGAGCGATCAGGATTTGCTCGAGATCATCGCCCAGACCCCAATCGCCGGCGCGGTGGCGGCGATCGCGCGCCGTCCGGGCTTGCCCCAGCCGGTGGCCGATGCCATCGGCGCCGGCGTCGACGAGGCGGCGATTGCCGCCCTTCTCGCCAACCCCAGCGCGCAAATTCGCGAGGAGACGCTCGATCGCATCGTCGATCGCGCCGCCGGTGTGGCGGCCTGGCACCGCCCTCTCGTCGAGCGTCCCCGGCTCTCCTCAGGCATCGCCAAGAAGCTCGCGGGCTTCATCGCCGACCACTTGCTGCGCTTGTTGAGCGAACGACGCGATCTCGATGCCGCGACGACGGCAGCGGTGGCGAGCGTGGTGAAACGCCGCCTCGGCAACGGCGAAGCGAAGGCGCCCGCCGCGCCCGCGCCGGCCGGCACGACTGCGAGCAAGGCCGAGGACGCGCTTGCCCGCGCGCGCCAGCTCCGGACCCATGGCAAGCTCGACGAAGCGGCCGTCTTGGCGGCGGCGGGCAACGACCGCATGTTCGCGCGGGCGGCGCTCTCGGTCCTGGCCGAGCTCCCGCTCGAGGTGGTGGATCGCGTGCTCGCGGCGCACAGCCCCAAGGGCGTCACGGCGCTCGCCTGGAAGAGCGGCTTCGCCATGCGCGCCGCCCACCAGCTGCAGCTACAGCTCGCTCAGATCGCCCCGGCGGCGGCACTGAGACCGCGCCAGGACGGCGGCTATCCGCTCAGCGCCGAGGCGATGCGCTGGCAGCTCGATTTCTTCGCGGGGATGGGCAATCGCGCGTAAGGGACACGGGCGGAGCGCCCGCGTCCCTCAGCGACAATCAGCGGAGATTGATCTCGACGAGGCGGTTCCGCGGCTCGCGCACGCCGTCGCCCGTCGGCACCGGCGGCTCGCGCTCGCCGACCCAGCGCGTATCGATGCGCTCGCGCGGCACGCCGTCGCGAATGAGCGCGTCGTGCACCGCATCGGCGCGGCGCTCGGAAAGGCGCATGTTGTATTCATCGCTTCCCGCGCGGTCGGCCTTGCCGACCAGCACGACCCGCAGCTTCGGGTCCTGCTTCGCCGCCGCCGCCACCTGCTGCAGGATCTGACCTGCTTCGGGCAGGATCTCGGCGCGATCGAATTCGAAATAGACGCGGTATTCGCGGCCGAACCCCGGCCCCGTTGCCGGCTGCGCCGCGCCCTGCGGCGTGCCTTCGAGCCGCGCCAGCGCGTCGAGGAACTGCTGCCGGCAGGGGCCTTTGACGGCGTTCCTCCAATCATCTTCCATGCGCTCGACCCAGCAGTCGTAGCTCACCTGGGCGCGGGCGGCGACGAGCGGCAAGCGCTGTGCACCGCCCTTGTCGATCGCCGCGACCAGCCGCTCGCGGCCGGTGGCGAGCTCGGTGCGGAACTGGTCGGGAACTTCCAGCGGAATAAGCCAATTTCGGTTGTTCTCAGGTGGCACCGCTTGGCCACGCGCGGCGGCCAATCCCTTGCGCGCGAAATAATCGGCATCGGCCCAATCGTGGTGCTCGTCGCGAAGTGCCGTGGCGAAGCCGGAATAATCGGTCGTCAGCGCCTCGGCGAAGGTGGCGGGCGAGGCCGGCGCCGCCCCTTGCACCTTGGGCACGCTGAAGCGTTCGAGATTGGGGTTGCCGCGCAGTGGCGGATCGTAGCTCCAGCCGGTGCATCCCTGGAGGAGCAGCGCCAACCCGGCGGCGGCGAGCGCTCCCGTCACGCGACGATGGTTCATTGTCATCGGCTTTTCCTTCCTTCGGCCGCGGCTCTTTTTTCCATCCCCGGCGCTGTGGCCGAGAACGCGGTGCTCAACCAAGGGTTCCCGATGCGCTATTCTCGCTGTCGCCGCCGCGATTGCAATAGGCATCGCCAGTTTCGGCCGGCGCGGCGATCCGCTAAACTGCGGCGCAACGCGGAACGCGAGAGGGGAGGACGAGATGCGAGTGGGCGGGTTGTCGGTCGCGATGGCGGCCTTGGTGGTGCTTGCCGCCTTCGCCAATCCCGCCGCGGCGCAAATTGTGCGCGCGCCGGAGGAAATTCGCGCCTGTCTCTGCAAAGAGCAGGGCGTTTCGACGCTGAACCAGAACGTGCAGAGCGAGGCCCGCTCCTACGAAGAAAAGCGCCGCGCCTTCGAGACGCTCGACAAGCAGGTGCAGTCGAGCCGCAACCAGGTGAACGTCAACAATCCCAGCGACGTCGATGCCTTCAAGCGCCTCCTCGATCAGCGCGACGCGGCCGCCGACGCGCTCGCGGGACCCGCGACCAAGAGCTATGCCGACGCCGTGCAGCGCTACAATCAGGCGGTCGCCGAATACAACGGCAGCTGTGCCGGCAAGTCCTTCGATGCCGACGCCATGGCGGAGCAGAAGCGCACCCTTTCCTGCCCGCGTCCCTAACGCTTATTGAGCGGGCGCGCTCCCCGGCCGGCGCGCGGCCGCGGTCGCCGCATCGAGCGCGTCGCGCTGTCCTAATCCCAGGCCGGCAAAGCGCAGGCGATAGAGCCGCGACAGCAGGATGCTGCCGATCGTGCCGATGGCGAGTGGGATCGCCAGGACCAAAAAGAGGTGCTCGATCGTGAGGTGGAAGTCGATGAGGACGCCGGCGATGAGCGGTCCCGTGGCCGAGCCGAAGCGGCCGATGCCAAAGGCCCAGCCCGAGCCGTTCGAGCGGATCGCCGTCGGGTAAATCATCGCCGATGCGGCGTTGAGGCCGAACTGCACGCCCAGCATGGCGAAGCCGGCGACGAAGACCACCGCCATCAAAAGGGCTTCCGGCGCCTTGGCGTAGCCGATGAAGGGCGCCACCAGGAGCGCCAGCACGAATAGAGCAGAAACCGGTACGAATCCCAACTTGTCGAGTGGCCGGCTCAGCGCCAAGCCACCGAGGGTGCCGCCGATCTGGAAGAGCGCCGTCGCCCAGGCGGCGTCCTGCACCGGAATGCTCGCCGCGGTCAACACCGTCGGCAGCCAGCTGTTGACGAAATAGAACGACATGAGATTGACGATGAAGAGCACCCAGAGCAGGGGTGTGATGAAATGGAGCCCGTCGGCGAAGAGCTTCGTTGGCGACAGGCTGCGATCGCCGGTCTCGTCCGCGAGCGCGAAGCGTGCATCAGCGGCAAGCGACAACCCCGGCTCCATTTGCCGCAAGGTTTTCGCGACGGCGGCGCCGCGGCCGTGCAGGGCGAGATATTTGATCGATTCCGGTAGGCACACCGCCGCGGCAAGCCCCACGGCGAGCGGCACCACGCCGCCGAGCAGGAAGAGCACCTGCCAGCCATAGTGCGGCACGAGCCAGGCGGCGACCGGCCCCGGGACCGCGCCGCCGAAGGTGATGCCGGTGAACATGATGATGATCATGGTGGCGCGATAGCGCTTGGGCGCGAACTCGGCATTGAGGGTGATGGTATTGGGGAGCATGCCGCCGATGCCGATGCCGGTCAGAAAGCGCAGCACCATGAGCTCGTCGAGCGAGCGGGCGAACATCGTCGCGAGCGTGAAGGCGCCGATCCACAGGCACGAGATGACGATCGCCTTGGCCCGGCCGAAATGGTCGCCGAGATAGCCGAAGAGGGGCGAGCCGAAGAGGATGCCGAAAAGACCGGCGCTGAAGGCGGTGCCGAGCGCCTTCATGCTGGTGAGGCCCCACGCCTTCACCAGCGAGGGGCCCGCATAGGCGAGCGCGCCGATGTCGTAGCCATCCATCAGAATGATGAAGAAGCAGAAGACCACCACGCGCGCGTTGAACGCGTTCATCTTGCGCTCGTCGATGAAGCGCGCGACGTCGAAGGTCTGCTCGGCCGCCATTCTCGTCTCCCCGGCTTCGCCGCGCATGCCGCGGTCTCTTCCCCTCACTCTCGCCGCTTCCGGTCCGAGCGGCAAGACGGGACATAAGCCAAGCGCGAGCCCCTCCCCCTTGAGGGGGAGGGTAGGGTAGGGGGTGCGACGGCTGCGGCGTCAGATATTGCGGCGCCAACCCCCCTCCCCTCAAGGGGGGAGGGGATTTTGTGCGTCCCGATGCTCCAACAATTGTGCTGGCCGCATCCGCTATTGATGCACATGACCTGATACCGGCGACTTCGTCACCGTCGCCTCGAGCGTCATCGCGCCTGCCTTCTCGAAGGTGAGCGTCAGCGGGAAGTGCTCGCCGGCCTTCAGCGGCTCTTTGAGGTTGAGCAACATCACATGGAGGGTGCCGGGCTTGAGGGTGATCATCTCGCCCGGCTCGAGCAGGAGCGGCCCGGTCGGACGCATGCGCATGACGCCGTTCGTCACCTCTTCGCGGTGGATCTCGGCCTTGCCGGCCACCGGCGTGCTGAGCGAGATCAGCCGGTCGGCGGTGTCGCCGTGATTCATCAGCATGAAATAAGCGGCGCCGTTAGGCGCGCCGGCGAGCGACGGCGGCGCCCAGGGCTCCATCACCATGATGCCGTTCTTCATCTCTTCGGCGCGCGCACCCGGCAGCGCGAGCGCGAGCAGCGCGGCGACAAACATGCATCGTAGGATCGGTCCCATCATCAGGTCTCCAGCGGCGCATTGAGGCGATCGAGCGGGAAGATGGGGCGACGCACATGCTCGAATTTGAGCCGCGCATTGTCCGAGGTGGTGACGCCCTCGCCGTCGCAGGTGATGGTGGCGCGCGCCAAGGGCGCGAAGCCGGCGCGATAGTGGATGCGCGACTTGAGCAGGAGATAGCGCTTGGTCTTGGGATCGATGCCGACGCTGGTGAAGACGCCCTGATCCCAGGGCTCGTGATGGCGGGAGACGACGACGATCTGCACTTTCCCGGTATCGAGCACCGCGGTCGGACCCATCGTCACCGTGACGCCGGTATACATCGGCCCGCGCACGATCCATTCGCCGTCCGTGATCGTGCGCACCCGGCCCGTCACCTGGAGCGGCTCGCCGCGCCGGCCGATCGCGGGCATGTCGCTCTTGCCGCCGAGCTTCAAGGTCACCGTGGCGCCGACGCCGGCTTTCCCCATCTGCTTCACCGCCTCGGGATCCCAGACGGCGGCGACGGCGACGTCTTCGAGCCCCTGGCGGATCACCTCGCCGAGCACGGTCATCACATCCTCGGTGCCGCCCGAGCCGACATTGTCGGCATGATCGAGCAGCAGGATCGGGCCTTCCCGCATCGCCTTGGCGCGCGCCACCGCGTCCTCGAGTGGCTCGCCGCGATAGAGAAAATCCTCGCGCCGTGCCCAAGCTAACTCCATGAGGCGGTCGGCTGCGCGTTGCGCGGCCTCGCGATCGCCATCGGCGACGCAAATGGCAGAGACGCCGGCATCGGCAAAATCGGCGAGCGGGAAGCCGCCGAAGACGGTGGCGGCGAGCAGGCCGCGCGCCTCTTCCGCGCGCGCCGCCGCGATCAGCGTCTTCATCGGTTCGTCGTCGGTGCCCATGCGCAGCGTCTGCGCCAAGAGCGGGCGGCGCGCCCAAGCCATCACCGGCCGCACTTCGCCCTTCATCGCGCGCAGCAGAATGCGCCCGACCTGCTCGCCCACGATGTGCATATCGACATGCGGATAGGTCTTGTAGCCAATGAGCGCCGTAGAGTTGCGCACCATCTTTTCCGTGAGATTGGCGTGGAGGTCGCAGGTGACGGCGATCGGCAAATCGGGCGCCACCCGCCGGATACGCTCCAAGAGCGTACCTTCGCCGTCCTCGGTCGTCTCGGCCACCATGGCGCCGTGGAGATCGAGCATCGCCGCATCGCAGCCTTTGCTCACCGCATCGACGATCGCATCGGACATTAGCGCATAGGCTTCGGCCGCCACTGGGCCGCTCGGCATCGCCTCGGCGGCGACGGGCGTCGCCACCTCGGCGCTGACCTCGCGCGCGAGCTTCAAATAAGCGCCGATCGGCATCGCCGTTCCCTCATAGGCGCGGCGCGCCGCTTCGCCCCGATGTGCGCCCCAATCAAGAAAGCGCTGCCAATCCGTCGGCACCGGCGAGAAGGTGTTGGTCTCGTGCTTCATCATGGCGATGACGAGGCGCATCATCGTGCGCCCTCTTCGCCATAGAGCTTGTCGGGCGTCACCACCGGATCGGCGATTGCGACGAGCTTGCCGTCGCGGAGCGCGCGGAAGAGGCAGTTGCGTCGCCCGGTGTGGCAGGCGACGCCGTGCTGATCGACAAGCAGCAGCAGCGTGTCGCCGTCGCAATCGAGGCGAAGCTCGACGAGCCGCTGCACCTGACCGGACTGCTCGCCCTTTCGCCAGAGCCGCCCCCGCGAGCGCGACCAGTAGTGCACCTCGCCCGTCGAGACTGTGCGATCGATCGCCTCGCCATTCATCCACGCCACCATCAGCACCTCGCCGGTGTCGTGCTGCTGCGCCACGGCAGTGACAAGACCGCGTTCATCGAATTTCACCTCGGCTAGCAGCGCGGCAGCCGTACGTGATTCATTCATGCCGGCACTCCCGGAAACATCGGCTCCACTATAGGCCGTGAAAAGATGAACAGGGAGACAGTGAGGCGGTGAGCCCCTCCCTAACCCCGCAAGCGGGGGAGGGGAGGATAGGTGGCGCGCAACGCGTGCCAATAATCTCTTTCTCACTGCCTCCCTGCCTCTCTGTAAATCTTGCTTTTAACCCGACGGCCGGCTTGTACGGCCGGTAACCACCCGCTAGCTTCCGCCGAAAGGATAAGGGGCCGAGCATGGACGCGGTCCCAGCGGAGGCAAGAGCGTGGGCGACTTCATCCTCGAGACCGCGGGTCTCGCCAAGGAGTTTGCCGGATTCGTCGCGGTGCGCGGGGTCGATCTCCGCGTGAAGCGCGGCAGCATTCACGCGCTCATCGGCCCCAACGGCGCCGGCAAGACCACCGTCTTCAATCTCCTCACCAAGTTCCTCGAGCCGACCGCCGGCAGCATCCGCTACAACGGCCGCGACATCACCGCCGCCAAGGCGCCCGACGTGGCGCGGCTCGGCATGGTGCGGTCGTTCCAGATTTCCGCGGTCTTCCCGCATTTGACCGTGCGCGAGAATGTCCGCATCGCCTTGCAGCGACCGCTCGGCACGAGCTTTCATTTCTGGCGACCGGAAAAGAGCCTCGACCGCTTGAACGACCGCGCCGACGCGCTCCTCGCCGATGTCGGGCTTGCCGACTACGTGCATGTCACCGCGGCCGAGCTTCCTTATGGCCGGAAGCGCGCGCTCGAGATCGCCACCACGGTGGCGCTCGCGCCCGAGATGATGCTCTTGGACGAGCCGATGGCGGGGCTCGCCCATGACGATATCGGCCGCATCTCGAGCCTCATCCGCGCTTTTGCCAAGAGCCGCACCGTGCTCATGGTGGAGCACAATCTCTCGGTCGTCGCCGATCTCTCCGACACCATCACCGTGCTGACGCGTGGACGCGTACTCGCCGAGGGGAGCTACGCCGAAGTGTCTGAAAATCCCGAAGTGCGCGAAGCCTATATGGGGACGGGCCGTGCCTGAGGCGGCGGTGGTGCAGAAGGAATTGCTGCGCGTCGAGGATCTCCACGCCTGGTACGGCGAATCGCACATCCTGCACGGCATGAGCTTCACCGTCGGCGAAGGCGAGGTGGTGACGCTGTTGGGCCGCAATGGCGTCGGCAAGACCACGACGTTGAAGGCCGTGCAGGGCCTCATCGCCAAGCGCCGCGGCTCCGTGCGCTTCGAGGGCGGCGAACTGATCGGCCTCGCCTCGAACCGCATCGCGCGGCGTGGCATCGCCTATTGCCCCGAAGAGCGCGGCATCTTCGCGAGCCTCACGGTCGAGGAGAATCTCCTCCTGCCGCCGGTGGTGCGGCCCGGCGGCATGCCCGTCGACGAGATCTATCATCTCTTCCCCAATCTGCTGGAGCGCCGGCGCGGCCAGGGCACGAAGCTCTCGGGCGGCGAGCAGCAGATGCTGGCCATCGGGCGCATCCTGCGCACCGGCGCGCGGCTTCTGCTGCTCGACGAGCCGACGGAGGGTTTGGCCCCCGTCATCGTTCAACAGATTGGCGCTGTGATCCGTCAGCTCAAAGCGAAAGGCTTCACCATCCTCTTGGTGGAGCAGAACTTTCACTTTGCTGCCACGGTGGCCGATCGCCATTATGTCGTCGAACACGGCAAGGTCATTGACGAGATCGCCAATGACCGCCTCGACGAGAACGTCGACAAACTGCACGAGTATCTCGGTGTCTAGGGAGGAATGCGATGGTGATTAAAGGATGGCTCGCCGCTGTGGCGGCGGTGGCGCTGGGCGCCGGCTCGGCGGCGGCGCAAAGCGGCGGTCCCGTCAAGATCGGCGTGCTCAACGACATGAGCTCCCTCTATGCCGATATCGGCGGCAAAGGCTCGGTCGAAGCGGCGAAGATGGCGGCCGAGGATGCGGGCCCCGTGCTCGGCAAGCCGGTCGAGGTGATCGGCGGCGATCATCAGAACAAGCCCGATATCGGCTCCAACATCGCGCGGCAGTGGTACGACACCGATGGTGTCGATGTCATCACCGACGTGCCCACGTCTTCGGTGGCGCTCGCCGTCAACGAGATTTCGCGCGAGAAGAAGAAACTCGCGCTCTGGGTCGGCCCGGCAACCTCCGATCTCACCGGCCCCAAATGCAATGCCTACGCGGCGAGCTGGGTCTATGACACCTATGCGCTCGCCCACGTCACCGGGAGCGCGGTGGTGAAGAGCGGCGGCGACACCTGGTTCTTCCTCACCGCCGATTACGCCTTCGGCCATGCGCTCGACCGCGACACGGCGGCGGTGGTCGAGGCATCAGGCGGCAAGGTGCTCGGACGCGTCAATGTGCCGCTCAATACGCCGGATTTCTCGTCATATCTGCTGCAAGCGCAGAGCTCGAAAGCGAAGATCATCGGTCTTGCCAATGCCGGCGGTGACACCATCAACTCGATCAAGCAGGGCGCCGAGTTCGGCATCGTCGAAGGCGGCCAGAAATTTGCGGGCCTGCTGATGTTCATCACCGACATCCACAGCCTCAGCCTCAAGACGGCGCAAGGCTTGCAGCTGAGCGGCCCCTTCTACTGGGACCTGAACGACGAGACGCGCGCTTTTTCCAAGCGCTTCTCCGATCGCGTTGGCCATCCGCCCACCTTCACGCAAGCGGGCGTCTACAGCGCCATGCATCATTACCTCGAGGCGATCAAGGCGATCGGCACCAAGGACCCCGACAAGGTGATGGAGAAGATGCGGGCGACGCCGATCAACGACTTCATGACCAAGAACGGCAAGCTGCGCGAGGACGGCCGCGTCATCCGCGACTTCTATCTCTTCGAGGTGAAGAAGCCCTCGGAGTCGAAAGGCCCCTGGGACTACTACAAGCTCATCCAGACGGTGCCCGGCGACCAGGCTTTCCGCCCCCTCGACAAGGGCGACTGCCCGCTGGTGAAGAAGGGGTGAGTTTGGCTTGATGCGGCGGTGTTTTTCCCCCCACCCCAACCCTCCCCCTCAAGGGGGGAGGGGGAAGATTAGCCGCGTCTCTGAAAAAACCCCCTCCCCCCTTGAGGGGGAGGGAGGGGAGGGGGGAAGCGCGCGCTGATGCTCTCTTGGCTCCCGCACATCCCGCCGACACCGGCGCTCTTCGCGCAGCTTCTGATCGGGCTCATCAACGGCGCGTTCTATGCCATGCTGAGCCTCGGGCTCGCCGTGATTTTCGGCATGCTCAACATCATCAATTTCGCGCACGGCGCGCAGTACATGCTGGGCGCCTTCTGCGCCTGGTTTGCGCTGCAGTTCCTGGGCCTCGGATATTGGCCCTCGCTTATTGTGGCGCCGATCGTCGTGGCCGCCTTCGGCATCGCGCTCGAGCGGCTCTTCCTGCGCCACATCTACCGGCTCGATCACCTCTACGGTCTGCTCCTTACCTTCGGCCTCGCCCTCATCATCGAGGGCTTGTTCCGCCAGCAATACGGCTCCTCCGGACAACCCTATTCGATCCCGAGCGAGCTCACCGGCGCGCGCAATTTGGGTTTCATGTTCCTCCCCAATTACCGCGCCTGGGTGATCGTCGCCTCGGCCTTGGTGTGCTTCGGCACTTGGTTTCTGATCGAGCGCACGCGGCTTGGTGCCTATCTCCGCGCCGCCACCGAGAATCCGGCGCTGGTGCAGGCCTTCGGCATCAACGTGCCGCGCATGGTGACCCTGACCTATGGCTTCGGGGCGGCGTTGGCGGCGCTGGCCGGCGTCATGGCGGCGCCCATCTATCAGGTGAGCCCGCTCATGGGCTCCAACATCATCGTCGTGGTGTTCGCCGTCGTCGTCATCGGCGGCATGGGCTCGATCATGGGGGCGATCATCAGCGGCTTTGCGCTCGGGCTCGTCGAGGGATTGACGAAAGTGTTCTGGCCTGAGGCGTCGAGCACGGTCATCTTCGTCGTCATGGCCATCGTGCTCTTGGTGAAGCCCGCCGGCCTCTTCGGCAAGGCGGCGTGAGATGGCGGCGTCGATGAACAACACTCGTGCGGATGCGGTGCTGCCGCCCTTCTGGAACACGGTGCTGGTGGCAGTGCTGCTCGCCGCGGCGGTGATCGCGCCCTTCTTCTTCTATCCCGTGTTCCTGATGAAGGCGCTGTGCTTTGCGCTCTTCGCCTGCGCCTTCAATCTCTTGATCGGCTATGTCGGGCTTCTCTCCTTCGGTCACGCCGCCTTCATGGGGAGCGCCTCCTACATCACCGCGCATACGGTGAAGGTCTGGGGCTTGCCGCCAGAGCTCGGCATTCTCGCCGGCACGGCGGTGGCCGCCCTGCTCGGCACCGTCTTCGGCTGGCTCGCCATCCGCCGCCAAGGCATCTACTTCGCGATGATCACGCTCGCTTTGTCGCAAATGATCTATTTCGTGGCGCTGCAAGCGAAGTTCACTGGTGGCGAGGACGGCATTCAGGCGGTGCCCCGCGGCCATTTGTTCGGGGTGATCGATCTATCGCACCCGCTGACCATGTACTATTTCGTGCTGGCGACGTTCCTCATCGGCTTCGCCATCATCTACCGCACCATCCATTCGCCCTTCGGGCAGGTGTTGAAGGCGATCCGCGAGAACGAGCCGCGGGCGATCTCGCTGGGCTACCGCACCGACCGCTACAAGCTCCTGGCTTTCATTCTCTCGGCCACCTTGGCGGGGCTTGCTGGCTCGACCAAGTCGCTCGTCTTCCAGCTCGCGTCGCTCACCGACGTGACCTGGCAGATGTCGGGCGAGGTGGTGCTGATGACTTTGATCGGCGGCCTCGGCACCGTGTTCGGTCCCGTGGTCGGCGCCTTCATCACGACATCGATGGAGAACTACCTGGCGCAGTACGGCTCCTGGGTGACGGTGATCCAGGGCGTCATCTTCGTCGTCTGCGTCCTGACCTTCCGCCGCGGCGTCGTCGGCGAGATCATCGAGCTCGCCCGCCGCATCAAGGCGCCCTCGGCCGCGGCGCAGCCGATGACCCGGCCGGTGCCCGGCGAATAGATCCCGCTTCTCTCGAACTTACTGTCCGGAACTCGGCGGCGCTTCGCCCCCTGATTTCGGCTTCTCCGCCGGCGGAGCGGGGCGCTCCTTCTCGGGCGCGTGCTTTGGTGCCTCGCCCGATTTGCAGGCGGATTTCGTGCCGCTCGTCGGTTGCCCGCCGAAGGCGCAGGGGACGTCGTCCTGGAAGAAATGCGGCACGTCGTTCTGGAAGAAATGCGGGATGTCGGTGGTGAACGTCTTCCGTGCATCGTCAAAGAAATCCGCGCGCGCCGGCGCGAGCGGCGCGAGCGTCAGCAGGATGAGGGGACAAGCCCCGCGGAACAAACGAGCAGCGCTCGAGGTCACGGCGGTCTCTCCTTTGCCCTGCACCATAACGCCGCGGAAGCCTCCATCGCAACCCGCGGACGTCGCGGATACGCGCGAGAAGCGCGATAGTTTTTACGAAGACTCGCGCGAGGCCGCGGGCGCCGCCAATGCGCGCGCGAGGCCAAGGCCGAGCAGCAGAAAAGCCGCTCGATAGCCGAGGCCGTCATTGAGAAGGAACGTCTCGAGAGAATAAAGGATGAAGGCGAGGGCGGTAAGAAGCGGGAAGGCGCGCGCCGTCGCAAAGATGACACAGGCCAACGTCGCCGCCAGCACCGCGCCGAGCGCGCCCAGCTCGGCGATCATGGCAAGCGGCGTGTCATGGACAAAAAGCTGCGGCATGCCGAAGGGATCGACGATGGGCGGTGGCGCCGCGCCGAATTGACCGAGGCCGATGCCCGAGGGGAAGCTCGCCGCTATCAGGTGCGCCGCCTTGAGCCAGAGATCGTGGCGAACGCCGAGCGAAGCGGCGAACGTGCCCTTGTAGTCGATGCCGAGGCGCAACACATCGAACGCCACGAGCGTGGCGGCCGCGGCGACGATGAGGCCGCCGGCAAGCGCGAGGAGCGCGCCCCAACGCCGGTGAGCTCGCAGCCACGGCGCCGCGAGCGGCAGGACGGCGAGGGACGCCGTCACCAGCATCATGCCCTTGTTGTAGAGCTGCAACGCCGTCGCCACAGCGACGAGCGCCACGACCTCGACGGTGAACCAGCGCCCGCGCATCCACGCGTTCGTCTCCGCGGCGTAAATGGTGAGCACGAGCAAGCCGGCGACGATATTGGCGTAGACGCCGCGCTCGAGCGCGCCATGGCGAAAGGCGAGCGTGACGAGCGGAACGCCGCCCGCGACATAGGCGAGAACGCCGAGCGAAATGAGTAAGGCCGACAGAGCGACCAGCAAGAGCGGCGGCCCCGGCAAGCATCGCTCGCCCAGCATCAGCGCCGCCGCACCAACATAGACCGGGAAGGCCGCGTACTTCACCGTCTCGCGCAAGAGCGCGGCGAGCTCGACCGGGCGAAGCCACCAGCTTAAGAGCGAATGCAGCAGAACCATGGCGACGACGAGCGCAGCGGCGAGCACGACGCGCCGGTCGACCGCGATCTTTCCCTCGCGCCAACGCCAGAGAAAGACGCCCCAGAAGACCGCATCGAAGAGGCTGACCCCGAGCTCGCGGCCGCTGCCGCCGAGGGGAACCCGGCCATGGATCGGCAGCGACAGCAGCAGCAGCAGCCAGGCGATGCCGTCGCCTCGCGTGACGAGCGCGGGCGAGAGCGTCGGCGCCGTGGTGGTCACGCCGCGCCACCGCGCCGGCGCCTGTTCTCTGGCGGTGCCGTCGCGGTCGCCGCGATAAAGCTCGCGCCGAGCCAGAGCGAGGAGAGCCACCACGCTTGCCAGGCGCCATAGCTCAGCATCGCGACGATCAAACCCGCACCGGCGAAGCCCAAGCCGCTGACGCGCCTCACGGCGCCTGCCGCGCGGGAGAGCGCGAGCGCGAGGAAGGCGAGCGCGATCACCGTTCCCGGCACCCCCAGCTCGAGCCGCCACTGCAGCGCCGCGTTGTGAGGATGAAGCGGTAAGATCTGCGCCATCGGGCCGAGCTGCAGCGCCGGCACGACGTCTTGCACCAAGGCTTCGCCGCCCGGAATCGCACGCGAGGCATCCATGCCCCAGCCCAAGACCGGTCGCTCACTCATGCGCGCGGCGACGAAGTGCCAGATGGCGAGGCGGTGCGGTCCGGATTTCCGCATCGGCACCGCCGCCTGCCAGCGCGCGATGGTCTCGCCGTCCGGCAGCACGGAGGGAAGAACGAAAGCGCTCGCGATCGCGCCGACGATCATCATCGTCGCCACGAAGCGCGGTACGCGCCAAGCGAGGACCGACGCCGCGATGCCCATTACCATCGCCAGGACCGCCGCTTGGCTATAGAACGCGGCCAGCGTGAGCAACACCAGGATTGCCACCGCGCCCGGGCCCCAAAAACCGAAGCGGCGGTGCGCCAGCGCCATCACCGGCCAGGCGATGAGGACGAGCATGACGACGCCGCGATCGTAGGCGTAGAAGAAGAAGCGCCCCTCGGGGATGTGGTGAAGCCATCGCCCGATCGCTTGGCCGTCCCACAATTCGAGCTGCAGCAGCACGAAAGCAAGGGCAGCGCCCGCCACGACCGCCGCATCGACGCGCGCCCGCCCGCCGGGCGCAAGTGCCCCCGCTTCGCCAAGCACCACCGCGCCGGCGGCACTGATCCCGAGGAAGCGCAACGCCTCGAAAAGACTGTGGCCAGGAACAATCGACCAGAGCGCGCTCGCCGCGCCCCAAAGCGCGAGCGCGACGAGGAGCGCGAGCGGCGCGGCGAGTCTGCGGCACGCGGCGAGGCTGCCGCGCGGATCGAGGAGGACGAGCAGAACGGCGGCAAGCGCGAGCAGCCCCGCCTCGCCAAGCGGCGCGAAAACGGCGAGCGGCGGCGCGACCATCGCGGCGAGCGCGATGATGTTGGCGCCGGCGAGGCTCGCCGTTGCGGTTTCGCCGCGCGCGCCGGCGTCACGCGACAACGGCAACTCGCTCAACTCTGGAAGCGCAGCACGCGCTCCTTCACCGGATTGACGAAGGGGCGCTGTTCCGTGTGCGCGCGGACATATTCGTTCTTGAGCCGGTGATACCACTTCGCCTGCGTGTCGGCGTCGTCGATGAGGAGCAGCGAGGGATTGTATTTGAGGCCGCGGCTCTGCATCTCGAGGATGTCGCGGTCCTGGTTGATGAAGCGGCGGAGCCCGGCGCGCACCACCGGCCTGATGGCGGTGAAGAGCGGAAAGGTCCAATAGGCGGCATAGCTCATCTCGACCTCGTCGGCGCCGAGGGGCGTCGCCGCGTTGAGCGTGACGATGCGGTGGCGGCCGAAGCGCGTGTGCTCGATCCGAAGGCTCGGCAGGTGGAAGATGATCTCCGTCTCGGGCGCGCCGCCCAGGAGCTTATAGAGGCGGAGATTGCTGGACGGCGTGTGCGGCAGCATCGTGAAGCCATAGGGCGCCGGCGCGAACGCCTTCGCCTTCGGCATGAGATGCCCCGCCTTCCGCCACCACCATGAGATATGGACGAAGGGATTGTGCGTCGGGTCCATCTGCCCGAAGACGGCGTGGTCGATGGTGCAGCGCACGGTCATGGCTTCGACCATGTCGGGGGCGCGTTCGCCCACATGCGGCAACACCGGCGGCGCCGGCGCGCGGGCGGGGTCCTCGCCGAAGAACACCCAGATGCTGCCCTGCACCTCGCGCGCGGGATAGGCCTTGACCCGGACGCGGCCGACATCGAAGTCCTGGTCGGGCGCCAGCGAGGGAATCGCCGTGCAGCGGCCTTCGCCATCAAAACGCCAGCCGTGAAAGCGGCAGGTGACCTCGCTGCCGTCGAAGCTGCCGCAGGAGAGCGGGATGCCGCGATGGGGACAGAGGTCGCGGAGCGCGAAGACGCTGCCGTCCTGACGCCGCCCCAACAGGAGCGGCTCGCCCAGCATCACCTTGGCGAGCGTTTGCCCCTGCCTGAGCCGCTCGCCCGCTACCGCGTAATACCAAATCTCGCGTAACGGCGCGCCACTATTGACCTCCACCTCGCTCCCCTCGTCTCGGTGCGGGCGCGAGCATACCGGGCACCCACCAACGGCGGAAGACTGATCTCCCGACCGGGGCCGTAACGGCCGAATTGCGAACCCTTCGCAATTGCGAGACAAAATGCCGCTGTAAACGTTGAATTAGGAGCTAAGCGCGAGCATTGGCTTGCCGGAAATGCCCGTTGGGGTTAATTTGCGGCGCAACAATGGCGAAAGAACCGGCCCCAAAAGGGCGGCAAAGTTTTGTTCGGCGAAGGTGAGTGAATGGATGATGCTGGCAAGCCGCCCGTGACCGGCTATCACCTCGAGGATCTCGTCGTCGGGATGACCGCCGCCTATGAGCGTGTGGTCACCGAAGGCGATGTCGTTCATTTCGCTGACATCTCCGGCGACCACAATCCCGTGCATCTCGACGAAGATTTTGCACGTAGAACGCGATTCAAGGGCCGCATCGTCCACGGCATGTTGTCGGCGAGCTTCCTTTCCACCACGATCGCCTCGCGCCTCCCCGGTCCAGGGACGATCTATCTCACGCAAAACCTGAGCTTTCGCGCGCCCGTGCGCATCGGCGACAAGGTCGAGGCGCGCGTCACCGTTACCGACATCATCCGCGACAAGGCGCGGGTGGTGCTGAAGACGGTGTGCCGCGTCGGCGAGACGGTGGTCATCGATGGCGACGCGCTGGTGATGGTTCCGGCGCGCGGCTGAGGTCGGCGCTATCCAGGAATGACGCGGCGCGATATGGTCGCCGCCGATTTCCAGGGGCACGGTCGAGGCGACGATGCGCATTTTCCGCCACGACAATGTCGGTGCCGCCGATCGCGGCGCTGTCGTTGCCATCGGCAACTTCGATGGCGTCCATTTGGGGCACCGCCAAGTGATCGAGCGCGCCAGCGTCCTCGCCAGGGCCGCGTCGGCGCCACACGCCGTCCTCACCTTCGAGCCCCATCCCCGCAGCGTTCTCCATCCCGGGGGGCCACCCTTTCGCCTGACACCCTTTCGCGCCAAGTCGCGCCTTATCGAGGCGCTCGGTGTCGATCTCGTCTTCACCCTCCATTTCGATCAAGCCTTCGCCCAGCGAAGCGCCGAGGATTTCGTCGAGCGCGTGCTGGTCGAGGGCTTGGGAGCGCGGCAGGTGGTGGTGGGCTACGATTTTGTCTTCGGCCACAACCGCCGCGGGACGCCGACGCTCCTCGCCGACGAGGGCCGGGCGAGGGGCTTCGGCGTCACCATTGTCGATCCCGTGGCGACGCCAGGCGGCCCGATCTATTCCTCGACCCGCATCCGCGAGCATCTCTTAGAAGGGCGCCCGCGCGAGGCGGCGGCGCTCCTCGGCCGCTTCTGGGAGGTCGAGGGCCGGGTCGAGCGTGGCGACGAGCGCGGTCGGACCATTGGCTTCCCGACCGCCAATCTCCGGCTTGAGGACTATCTCCGCCCCGCTGCCGGCGTCTATGCCGTGCGGGCCGGGATCGAGGAGCGCGGCCGCGTCGATTGGCATGACGGCGTCGCCAATTTCGGCCGCCGTCCGACCGTGGGCGGCAGCGACCTCCGCCTCGAGGTGCATCTTTTCGATTTTACCGGCGACCTCTACGGCCGGCATCTCCGCGTCGAGCTCATCGACTATCTCCGTCCCGAGCAGAAATTCCCCGGCCTCGACGCCCTCAAGGCGCAGATCGCCGCGGATGCCCGGAGGGCGCGGGAAATCCTCTCGCGGCCGGCGGCGAGCCAATCGGGTTGACGCCTTGCGCCCCCCTCACTTATGGTCGCGCCCCATGGTCACGGCATTGCGGCAGCCCGCGCGAATTAGCCACCCGGTCCTCGGCTGAGGGCCGGGATATTGCCGCTTCCTCCATCGCATCGCCGGCGCGATCCGGCGTGACCTCCTGACATAAGCTCTTGCCATGGCCACCGATTATCGACCGACCGTCTTCCTGCCCGAGACCCCGTTCCCGATGCGCGGCGATCTGCCGAAGCGAGAGCCGCAGATTCTGCGCCGCTGGGCCGAGATCGATCTCTGGAAGAGGCAGCGTGCCGTGGCCGCGGGCCGGCCGAAATTCGTCCTTCATGACGGGCCGCCCTACGCCAACGGCAACATCCATATCGGCACTGCCCTCAACAAGATCCTGAAGGACGTGGTGAACCGCGCCGAGCACATGCTCGGCAAGGACGCGGTCTACGTGCCGGGCTGGGACTGCCACGGCCTTCCCATCGAATGGAAGATCGAAGAGGACTACCGCAAGAAAAAGAAGTCGAAGGACGAAATTCCGATTGTCCAGTTCCGCCACGAGTGTCGCGAGTTCGCTGCTCATTGGATGGGTGTGCAGCGCGACGAGTTCCAGCGCCTGGGCGTTATCGGCGATTGGGACAACGCCTACACCACGATGAGCTTTGCCGCCGAGGCGCAGATCGCGCGCGAGATCGGCAAGTTCCTGATGAATGGCGCGCTCTTCCGCGGCTCGAAGCCGGTGATGTGGTCGGTCGTCGAGCAGACCGCGCTCGCCGAAGCGGAGATCGAATATCACGATCATACCTCGACGACGGTGTGGGTACGCTTCCCGGTGAAGAAGCCCTCGCGGCCCGAGCTCGCCCACGCCGCCGTGCTGATCTGGACGACGACGCCGTGGACGCTTCCCGGCAATCGTGCCGTCGCCTATGGCGCCGACATCGAATACGTCCTCGTCGACGTGACCGACGCGCCCGAAGGTAGCCTTGCCCGCAAGGGCGAGAAGCTGGTGCTGGCGCTGAAGCGTTGGCTCGCGCTCGAGCAGGAGCTCGGCCTCAAAGGTTTCGTCCTCGCCGCCTTCAAGGGCAGCGATCTTGCCGGCACCATCGCGCGTCATCCGCTCCACGAGAAAGGCTACGGCTTCGACGTGCCGCTGCTTCCGGGCGACTTCGTCACCGATAGCGACGGCACCGGCTTCGTCCACATCGCGCCCGGCCATGGCGCCGACGACTACGAAGTCGGCGTGAAGCACGGCATCGAGGTGCCGCAAACCGTGGCGGGCGACGGGACCTATTTTCCGCACGTGCCGCTCTTCGCGGGCAAACACGTCTATTGGCCCAACGGGAAGACCGGCGACGCCAATCCTGCGGTCATCGCTGCCATCCGCGAGGCGGGCGGCCTGCTGGCGGAAGGGAAGCTCGTCCACTCCTATCCCCATTCGTGGCGGTCAAAGGCGCCGCTCATCTTCCGCAACACGCCGCAATGGTTCATCGGCATGGAGAAGAACGGCTTGCGACAGAAGGCGCTCGCCGCCATCGCGGCGACGCGCTGGATCCCGCCGCAAGGCGAGAACCGCATCCGCTCGATGATCGAGGCGCGACCCGATTGGTGCATCTCGCGTCAGCGCGCCTGGGGCGTGCCCATCCCTGTCTTCGTCGACAAAAAATCCGGCGAGCCGCTGCGCGATCAAAGCGTGGTGGACCGCATTGCTGCCGCCTTCGAACACGAAGGGGCCGATGCCTGGTACACGACCGATCCACGCGAGTTTCTCGGCAACAAATATGATCCCGCCGATTTCGAGCAGGTGATGGACATCGTCGATGTTTGGTTCGACAGCGGGTCGACGCACGCCTTCGTGCTCGAGACGCGCGACGATCTCAAATGGCCGGCGTCGCTTTATCTTGAAGGCTCGGACCAGCATCGCGGCTGGTTTCATTCCTCGCTCCTCGAATCCTGCGGCACGCGCGGGCGCGCCCCCTATGAAGCGGTGCTGACGCACGGCTTCACCATGGACGAGCAAGGCCGCAAGATGTCGAAGTCGCTCGGCAACACCATCGCGCCGCAGGAGGTGGTATCGAAGAGCGGCGCCGACATCCTGCGGCTCTGGGTCGTCTCGACCGACTACACCGAGGACCAGCGTATCGGTCCCGAAATCCTCAAGTACCAGGCCGACACCTATCGCCGGCTGCGCAACACCTTGCGCTACGTTCTGGGCGGTCTCGCCGGCTTCACGGCGGCAGAGCGGATGGCGGTTGAGGCCATGCCCGAGCTCGAGCGCTGGGTGCTCCATCGCTTGGCCGAGCTCGACGCGCTCGTGCGCGAGCGCACCGAGGCCTACGATTTCCACACCATCTTCACCCACCTCCACAATTTCTGTGCCGTCGATCTCTCCGCGTTTTATTTCGACGTCAGGAAGGACATCCTCTATTGCGATGCGCCGTCATCGCCGCGGCGACGCGCGGTGCGCACGGTGATGGACCTCGTCTTCGATGCGCTCGCGCGTTGGTTCGCGCCGGTGCTGTGCTTCACCGCCGAGGAAGCCTGGCTCTCCCGCCACGGCGATGGCCCCGAGACCAGCGTCCATCTCGTGACATATCCCGAGATACCCTCGGGCTGGCGCAATGCCGCGCTCGCTGAGAAATGGGCGCGCCTCCGCGATCTCCGCCGCGTCGTCACCGGCGCGCTCGAGATCGAGCGCGCGGAAAAGCGCATCGGCTCGAGCCTCCAAGCCGCCGTTACCGTCTATGCGGAGCCCGCCGACATCGAGGCGCTGCGCGGTCTCGATCTCGCCGAGATCTGCATCACCTCGGCGGGGACGCTTACCACCGAGCCGGCACCCGCGAATGCCTTCCGCTTGCCCGAGGTGGCGGGCATTGCCGTCACCGTGGGGCTGGCGCCCGGCGAAAAATGTCAGCGCTGCTGGCGCATCTTGCCCGAGGTGGGCAGCGTCCATCCCGAGCTCTGCCGCCGCTGTGCCGATGTGGTCGCGGCGACGGCGCACGCATGATGCTGGCGCGCGGGCTCGCCGCGGCGGTGATCGTCGCTGTCGCCGATCAGCTGAGCAAGCTCTGGATTCTCGATCTCTTCGCCGGCCGCCCGGCCGGCATCGAGGTCTTGCCCTTCTTCAATCTCGTGCTGACCTGGAACCGCGGCATGAGCTTCGGGCTCTTCAACAGCGATGGCGCGCTCAACGCCATCGTCTTCACCGGCGTCGCCGCGATCATCGTCACCGGCCTCGTGATCTGGCTGCGCCGCGTCGAGCAAACCCTGCTCGCGCTTGCCATCGGTATGGTGATTGGCGGCGCGGTCGGCAATGTCATCGATCGCGTGTGGCGGGGCGCCGTTGTCGATTTTCTCGACTTCCATCTCGCGGGATGGCATTTCTATGTATTCAATCTCGCGGACGCGGCGATCTCGGTCGGTGTCGGGCTCATGCTGATCGACAGCTTGCTTGTGCAGCGCCGAGCGCCTAGTTAGCGACGGTTTTAGGGAGCGGGTTCAGCTCGATGCGGCCTCGGTTGGTTGTCCTTCTCGCCCTCGCGTCGCTGCCGCTCGCCGGTTGCGACAGCTTGAACCGCGCGCTCGGCCTCGAGAAGGTGGTGCCCGATGAGTTCGCGGTGGTCTCGCGTGCGCCGCTCGCGGTGCCGCCCGACTATTCGCTGCGGCCGCCGAAGCCCGGCGCGGCGCCCACCCAGGAAGTGACGCCCACCGAACAGGCGCGCCAGACGATCTTCCGCGCCGGCGACCAGCAGGCGGGCTTACCGCCCGGTGCCGAAAAGCGCAGCACCGGCGAGAACGAGTTGTTGCGCGCCGCCGGCGCCGGCAGCGCGCCACCCAATATCCGCGAGACCATCGCGCGCGAAGCGAACGCCGACCCCGTCGATCAGTCCTTCGTCGACAAGCTCTTGTTCTGGCGCAGCGCCGACAACAGCCTTGGCCCCACCGACCAGGTGATCAATCCGCAAACCGAAGCCGACCGGCTCAAGGGCAAGACTCCCTCGGGCATGACCGGCACGCCCCGCATCGAGCGCACCAAGATGCCGTCGATGACGGCGGTGTTCTGACGTCGCGAGCACATCGAATTTCGCCGCTGCAGCTCCCCCTCACCCTGTCCCTCTCCCCGGTGGGGAGAGGGGACGCGCTGCACCGTTCTTCCCCTCTCCCCTCGTGGGAGAGGGAGCGGCCCATCGCGAAGCGATGGGAAGGTGAGGGGGCGCGTGACGGAACGCATGGAGGTTTAGTGTGAGAAGGGTGCTTGCGAGATTTCTTCTGGTCGCCCTGCTGCTACCGGTGTCCGCGCACGCCGATGACGCGAAGCAATTCAACGCGCAGAGTTTCGCGCTCGCCAATGGCCTCGAGGTGGTGGTGGTGGAGAACCACCGTTCGCCCATTGTGACGCAGATGGTCTGGTACAAGGTAGGTTCGGCCGACGAGCTGCGCGGCAAGACCGGCATCGCGCATTTCCTGGAGCATCTCATGTTCCGCGGCACCAAGGAGACGCCGCCCGGCGCGTTCTCGCGCATCGTCGCGCAGAATGGCGGGCGCGACAACGCCTTCACCACCGCCGACTACACCGCCTATTTCCAGAACGTCGCCGCCGATCGGCTCGAGCTCGTCATGAAGCTCGAAGCGGAACGCATGCACGATCTCGTCATCACCGATGAGGTCGTGCTGCCAGAGCGCGAGGTCATTCTCGAGGAGCGGCGCTCGCGCATCGACAACAGCCCGGCGGCGCTGTTGAACGAGCAGCTCACCGCCGCGCAATTCCTGAACCATCCCTACCACAACCCGGTGATCGGCTGGGAGCACGAGATGGCGGGCCTCACCACCGAGGACGCGCTCGCCTTTTATCGCAGCTGGTACGCGCCGAATAACGCGGTGCTGGTGATCGGCGGCGATGTCTCCGTCGACCGCGTGCGCGCGCTCGCCGAGAAATATTATGGCCCTATCCCGGCGCGGTCGGTACCGGAACGCCACCGCGTCAGCGAGCCGCCCAAAGCGGCGGCGACCCGCCTCGTCATGAAAAGCCCGCGCGCCGGCGAGCCGAGCTGGACGCGCTCCTACCTCGCGCCCAGCTACCATGCCGGCGAGAAGCAATATGCCTATGCGCTGCAGGTGCTCGCCGAGGCGCTGGGCGGCGGTGCCAGTGCGCGGCTCTATCATGCGCTGGTGCTGGAGCAACAGGTGGCGCTCAACGTCGGCGCCTTCTACAGTCCCGTCGCCGTCGATCTCGCCACCTTCGGCTTCTATGCGACGCCGCGCAAGGGCGTCGCCATCGCCGATCTCGAAGCGGCGCTCGAAGCCGAGGTGAAGAAGGTGCTGAAGGACGGCATGACCGCCGAGGAGATCGACCGCGCCAAACGCCACATGCAATCGCAAGCGATCTACGCCCGCGACAGCCTCGATGGACCGGCGCGCGTCATCGGTGCGGCGCTCGTCGCCGGCCGCACGCTCGAGGAGGTCGAGACTTGGCCCGCGCGTATCGGCCGCGTGACGGCGGACGAGGTCAATGCCGCCGCCCGTCTCGTGCTCCACGACGAGACCGCCGTCACCGGCGTGTTGCTGCCGGAGCCGACATCGTGAAGGCGCGCGCGATCCTCATTCTCGCGCTCGCCGCGCTGGTGGCGGCGGCCGCGCCGGCGCTAGCCGCCAACAAGGTACAGGCGGTGACGAGCGCCGCCGGCATCACCGCCTGGCTCGTCGAGGATCACAGCCTGCCGGTGGTGACAGTCGATGTGAGCTTCCGAGGTGGCGCCGCGCTCGATCCCGCTGACAAGGCCGGCCTCGCCACCTTCACCGCCGATCTCCTCGATGAAGGCGCGGGCGAGCTCGACAGCCCCACCTTCCAGGGCAAGCTCGAAGATCTCGCGACGAGCATGGAATTCAGCGCGAGCGAGGATGCGGTGAGCGCGTCGCTGCGCACCATCACCGCCAATCTCGCACCGTCGCTCGATCTTCTCCGGCTCGCGCTGACGGCGCCGCGCTTCGACGAGCCGGCGGTGACGCGCGTGCGTGGTCAGCTCCTGGCGCAGCTCGCGCGCAATCAGCGCGAGCCGCATTACATCGCGAGCCGCCTCTGGTTTCGCAACGCCTTCGGCGACCATCCCTATGCGCGGCCGCTGCGCGGGCTTCCCGAGAGCATCGAGCGCATCGCCGCCGATGACATGCGCCAATTCGTGCGCGACCGCTTTGGCAAAGACATGATGGTCATCGGCGTCGTCGGCGACATCGCGCCGGCGGCGCTGCGTGATCTCCTCGACAAGACCTTTGGCCCGCTTCCCGCCCACGCCGCGGCCGCGAGCGTGTCCGAGGTGGAACCGAATGCGGCGGGCTCGCTGCTCTTGGCGAAGCTGCCGATTCCGCAAAGCGTCGTCACCTTCGGCGAGCCTGGCATCAAGCGCACCGATCCTGATTGGTACGCCGCCTATGTCGTGAACTACGTTCTGGGCGGCGGCGGCTTTGGTTCGCGCCTCACCGAGGAAGTCCGCGAGAAGCGCGGCCTTGCCTACTCGGTCGGGACCGGTCTCGATCCGCTGCAGCACAGCGGCCTCATCTTGGGCAGCGTCGCCACCCAGAACGGCCGACTGGCGCAATCGCTCGACATCATCCGCGCCGAATGGCGGCGTCTGCGCGACGAGGGACCGACGGAGAAGGAGCTCGAGAACGCCAAGACCTATCTCACCGGCTCCTATGCCCTGAGCCTCGATTCCACCGCTCAGATCGCCGCCACCCTCGTCGCCATTCAGCGCGACAATCTCGGCATCGATTATCTCGAGCGCCGCAACGGGCTCATCGACCAGGTAACCATCACCGACGCCAAGCGCGTCGCCCGCCGCCTCTTCGATCCCGACAAGCTTTCCTTCGTCGTGGTGGGTTCGCCGGAGAATCTCCCCGGTGCCAAGGAAGTGACGCCGGACGGGAGCTAGCGAGGCGCATATCGTGCGGCTTCTATACCCCCTCACCGCTCCCTCTCCCCGAGGGGAGAGGGAGAAGAATGCCGCCGTGCGTCCCCTCTCCCCGGCGGGGAGAGGGACAGGGTGAGGGGGCAGTTCGTGGGGAGGCGTCGATAAAGCTTCGCCGCATCGAAACGTGGGAACGGTTCCGATAGGACCCACATGCTCTACCGACACGACATCGCTGGATGCCTCGCCGACAAGGTCGGCGCCCGCGGTCTTGCCGCCGGTGAGCTCGACGCGATGCTGGCGCGCGCCGGCGGCATTGTCGCCCTCCTAAAGAAGCGGCGCGACGACAACAGCTTGCCGCTGCTCCGCTTGCCGCATCGTCGCGACGATCTCGCGCCGCTTGCGCCGCTTGCCGATGAGTTCCGCCGCCGCTTCGCGCATGTGCTGGTGCTTGGCATCGGCGGCTCGAGCTTGGGCGGTCAGACCGTGTGCGCGCTCGCCGATTGGGGATTCGGTCCGCGTCCCGGCGCGCCCCGTCTTCATTTCATGGAGAATATCGATCCCCAGAGCTTCGCCGCGCTCTTTGCTGCGATCGATCCCGCCAAGACCGGCATCCTCGCCATTTCCAAATCAGGCGGCACGGCGGAGACCTTGAGCCAGCTCGTCGTCACCCTCGATTGGCTCCGCCAGAGTCTCGGCACGACGGCGCTCGGCGACCGCGTCATCGCGCTCACCGAACCCGGCGACAATCCGCTCCGACGCTTGGCGAGCGTGCACGGCGCGCGCTTGCTCGATCATGATCCCGGCGTCGGCGGCCGCTTCACCGCGCTTTCGAACGTCGCGGCGCTGCCAGGCCTCATCGCCGGCCTCGACATGGCGGCGTTGCGCGAGGGTGCCGCCCAAGTGCTCGACGCCGCGCTCTCGGCGGCGAAGCCCCGCGACTCGGCGCCGATTCTCGGCGCGGCGGTGTCGGTGGCGCTCGCCGAGCACCGCCACATCGCGACGACGGTCCTCATGCCCTATGTCGACCGGCTCGCCGCCTTCGGCCTGTGGTTTCGCCAGCTCTGGGCGGAGAGCCTCGGCAAGGACGGCAAGGGCACGACGCCGGTCCGCGCCGTGGGCGCGATCGATCAGCACAGCCAGCTCCAGCTTTATCTCGCCGGTCCCGCCGACAAGATGTTCACCTTGGTGACGCTCGACATGGCGGGCGAGGGCGAGCGCATGCCGCCCGATCTTGCCGGCGATCCCGCGCTCGCTTATCTCGCCGGCCGCCGCATGGGCGACCTCATCGATGCCGAGCAGCGCGCCACGGCGGCGACATTGATCCGCAACGGCCGCCCGACGCGGCTCATCCACCTCGCCCGACTCGACGAACGGAGTCTCGGCGCGCTGCTCATGCATTTCATGCTCGAGACCATCGCCGCCGCCGAGCTCCTGGGCGTCAACGCCTTCGACCAGCCCGCTGTCGAGGAAGGCAAGGTCCTGGCGCGGCAATATTTGAGCGAGATGCGATAGTCTCCCCCATGCGAAAAATTCCCAAACCGTCGTCCCTGCGAAAGCAGGGACCCAGGGCCGTCGCTATATCGGGAGATCATCGTAGAGATCACGCCATTGCGGATTGTCACGCTCGATGAGCGCAATCTTCCACGCGCGTTTCCAACGTTTGAGCTGTTTTTTCTCGCAAGATCGAATCGGCGACCCTATCGTGAAATTCCACATAGACGAGGCGATCAACAGCATATCGTTGCGTAAAGCCAGGGACAGCATGCGAGCGGTGTTCGAAGGCGCGCCTTGCGAGGTTCGTGGTGATACCAATGTAAAGCGTGCTGTTCCGACGGCTCGCGAGTATGTAAACACAGGGTTGCTTCTCGCTCATATACCCGTCGCTTGTCCTGGGTCCCTGCTTTCGCAGGGACGACGGCTTTAAAAATTCAACACTTTCAACATAGGAACCGACCGTAATGTAGCCGAACCATTTTGCGTGCTTGGCGACTCGGCCGCCCGCAAGGCACAATGCGGGCATGACCATCCGGCAATTACCGCCCGTTCTCGTCAACCGCATCGCCGCGGGCGAGGTGGTGGAGCGGCCGGCTTCGGCGGTGAAGGAGCTCGTCGAGAACGCGATCGATGCCGGCGCCGGGCGCATCGAGGTGACGTTGCGTGACGGCGGGCAGAGTCTCATCGCGGTCATCGATGACGGCATCGGCATGAACGCCGACGAGCTCTCGCTCGCGGTCGAGCGCCACTGCACCTCGAAGCTGCCGGACGACGATCTCTTGCGCATCAAGAGCCTTGGCTTCCGCGGCGAAGCGCTGCCCTCGATCGGCGCGGTGAGCCGGCTCATGATCACCAGCCGCAAGCGCGGCACCGACGCCGCGTGGTCGCTCGTGGTCGAAGGCGGCGTCAAAGGTGCGCCGCAGCCGGCGGCGCATGGCGCCGGCACGCGTGTCGAAGTACGCGATCTCTTCTATGCGACGCCGGCACGGCTCAAATTCATGAAGACGCCGCGCAGCGAGCGCGACCAGGCCGTCGATGTGGTGCAGCGTCTCGCCATGGCCTATCCCGCGATCGCCTTCACCGTCACCGGCGACGAGAACCGCGTCCTGCTCCGTCTCAATGCGGTGCCGCCCTCGCTCGATGGCGACCTGCACGCGGCGCGGCGCGAACGGCTCGCCGCGATTCTCGGCGCGAGCTTCGCCGATAATGCGCTGGCGCTCGATGCACGACGCGAAGGCGTGCGGCTCACGGGCTTGGCGGGCTTGCCGACGCTCAACCGCGCCACCGCGCGCGACCAATATCTCTTCGTCAACGGCCGGCCCGTGCGCGACAAGCTCTTGGTCGGCGCGGTGCGCGGCGCCTACCAGGATTTTCTCGCGCGCGACCGTCATCCCATGGTGGCGCTCTTCCTCGATCTCGCCGAGGACGAGGTCGACGTCAACGTCCATCCCGCCAAAGCCGAGGTGCGCTTTCGCGACGCGGGCCTGGTGCGCGGCCTCATCGTCGGCGGGCTTCGCCAAGCGCTCGCGGCGGCGGGCCACCGCGCCTCCACCACCGTCGCGGCAACCGCCGTCGCGGCGTTTCGGCCGGGCGGCGACCCTGCACCGCATCAGGGCTGGGGCGCGCCGTCCGTCGCCTTCTCGCGCGGCCTCGCCGAAGCGGCTGCCGAGTACCAAGCGCCGCTCGTTCCTCTCGGTTTCGCCGTTGCCGCCCCGCCGGCGCCTCGTCCCGACGAGGCGTCCGCGGCGCGGGAGAGTTTGCCGCTCGGTGCCGCCCGCGCGCAACTGCACGAAACCTACATCCTCGCGCAAACCGACGACGGCATCGTCATCGTCGATCAGCACGCCGCCCATGAGCGCCTCGTCTATGAGCGCATGAAGCGCGATCTCGCCGATCGCGGCGTCGCGCGACAGATCCTGCTCCTGCCGGAAGTGGTAGAGCTCGATGAAGCGACGGCGTCGCGGCTTGCCGCGCGCGCCAACGAGCTCGCTGAGCTCGGCTTGGTGCTCGAACCCTTCGGCACCGGCGCCGTGGTGGTGCGCGAGGTGCCGGCGCTCCTGGGCGAGACCAACGTGCAGGGCCTGGTGCGCGATCTCGCCGACGAGCTCGCCGAATTGGGCGACGCGCTCGCGCTTAGGGAGCGCCTCGAAGAGGTCTGCGGCACGCTCGCGTGCCACGGCAGCGTCCGCGCCGGCCGCCGCCTCAGCCAAGCCGAGATGGACGCGCTCTTGCGCGAAATGGAAGCGACGCCGCACAGCGGCCAATGCAACCACGGCCGCCCCACGTACGTGGAGCTCCGGCTCGCGGATATCGAGCGCTTGTTCGGACGGCGGTGATTTCACCACTGAGACTGTGAGGCAGTGAGATGGGATCCATGCACTCAGAGAGTCCGTCGTCCCTGCGAAAGCAGGGACCCAGGGCAAGCGTTGAGATTCTGCAACCCTGGATTCCCGCTTGCGCGGGAATTGCGCGAAAAGAATCCTGAGTTCATTTGATCCATCTCGCGGTATCTGATTTAGCCGGGATGCGATTTGCCGCTGATGTCGAGCACGAATTTGGAGACCGAGACGCCCTGGTGGTGAAGGTCGTCGGGTGTGACGACGACGAGCGGACGCGTCTCGCCCGCGCGCCGCCATGGCACGTGCTCACCGGCCGCATAGAGCTCGGCGATGATGCGGCCGATCAGCGTCCTGTTGCGCGCGACGAGGAGATTGCGCTCGTCATTGGTCAAGCGGCGTTCGGGAAAACAGGCGTCGATGGCATCGTGGCTGACGAAAGCCCAGGCGATCAGCTCGTTGCCATCGAAGCAATCGACGATCGTCCCTTCATTCTGAAAATCGCCGACGGGCGGCTCCACTCGAAACGAGGTCAACATGGGCGGACCTGCAAAAAAAGTTCTGCTCGTACGCAGGGCAACTACGCGGGCACCGCAACGATCCTTTCAAGCCGCCAGATAGTGTCAGCCCGAGTCGCCTCGAATTTGACTCACGGGGTTATTCTTTTGTGAACCGCAGAAACACCAGCCCCGCCGCCACGCTCGTCAAAGCGGGGTAGCGAATAGATGGGAACTACCCCGCTTTCGTCGTCCCTGAGCAGGGATCGGCTCTATCTCGGAATCGCCGGGGAAATTATACTGCGCGGTGCGCTTCTAAAAGGGGCGGAGATTCGTGGCGCACGACATACCCGACGCGATCCTGTCGCACATTTCGAATTTCGCGGTCCGCTTGGCCCTGAGAAAGGAACGCCCGGATCGCGCTGGAAATAATCTACAGAGACTGTGATCTCAGCCGCATCAGCCGAGAGCCCAGGAAAAGCGACGCCCTAGCCATGTCAGTTGAAAAAATCGAGACACTCATCGTTGGAGGCGGCCAGGCAGGGCTTGCAATGAGCGAGCATCTGAGCAGGCGCGGGATGCCACATCTCATCGTCGAACGAAATCGGATTGCCGAGCGATGGCGTTCGGAAAGGTGGGACT
>DASZAN010000156.1:0-41538 GCA_035945115.1 Allostellaceae bacterium | reverse complement strand
TCTGGCGCGAGTTGCGGAGATCCATGCTCTTCGGCGTACCGCCATCAACTTGCTTGACGCTTATGTCGGCCATCGTAGCGGTGAGCGAATTCTCGCCGGTGCCATTCGCCGCGGCGATACCGAGGCCATTCACGCGGCGATCTGGCTTTCCGACATGCGCGGCTTCACGCCCTTGGCCGACCGGCTTCCATCCGGCGAACTCATTGCGCGTTTGAACCGCTATTTCGATTGCCAGATCACGGCCATTACCCGGCATGGCGGTGACGTGCTCAAATTCATCGGCGACGGCCTGCTGGCGATCTTTCCCGTCGTCGAGGACGCGGCTGAGGTCGCCACCGCAGCTCTTGCCGCCGCCGAAGAGGCAAGTGCCGCGGTGACCGCCATCGCAGCGACGCCGGCCGGCGAGGGCGTGCGCTTCGGCCTCGCGCTCCATGTCGGCGAAGTGGAGTACGGCAATATCGGCGGCGAGAAGCGCCTCGACTTCACCTGCATCGGCCCGGCGGTCAATTTGGCGGCGCGGCTCGAAAAGCTGACGGGAAAGCTTGGCCGCACGATCGTCACATCGAGCGCCTTCGCACGCGTCTGCCCATTGCCGCTGCGGCCCCTCGGCGAGTTCAGCCTTGCGGGCTTCGCCCAAAGCGAGACCGTCTTTTCGCCGGCGACGAGCGGCCAAGCGTAAGTTTGCTTCCGGATGTGCCGCGCTATTTCTTCGCGGCGCCGGCTCGCTTTCCGGCTTGACGCCCGGTGCCGCGGCCCAGGCCGATCTTCTTGGCGAAGGCGGAACGTTGCTCGGCATAGTTGGGCGCGACCATGGGGTAATCGGGCGGCAAGCCCCATTTTTGCCGGTACTCGTCCGGCGAGAGGCCATAGGTCGAGCGCAGATGCCGCTTCAGCATCTTGAGCTTCTTGCCGTCCTCGAGACAGACGAGGTAGTCGGGCGTGATCGACCTGCGAATGGGCACCGCCGGCTTCAACGCCTCGAGCTTTCCTTCGGGGCTCTTGGCCTCAAGGCCGCGCAAGGAGAGATAGACCGCGTTGATGACTTCGGCGACCTGGGCGGTGGGCAAGGTATTGTTTCGCACATAAGCGGCCACCACCTCGGCCGTCATGCGCAACAGCTGTTCCTCTGCCACCTTGTTCGATGATTGCTCGATCATTCGGGCCCCCAAGTTCTTTTCCGGCATAGTTGCAGGGAGTTCTAATCCTGTCAATCAAAAGTGCCGTGTTTACCAATAATGAACATTGGCGAATCCCTTGGTGACGCTCCCATGGGAGATTTCATCTTGCGATCGTGCAGCAACGATGAAGTGGAGGAAGGGGAACAATTTGTAACGGTAGCGTAATGGTGAAGATGTTCGGGTCGCGCGGACGTGATTTAGTGGCCCGCCAAAGCAACGACTTTCGTTGAGGCGCGCGCGCCGCGCAGGGGCGACCGTCGCCGAGCACGCGATGGATGGTGGGTAGCTGGCAAGAGACCCCGACATTTGGTAGAGTCGCGAGCGCGATCGATCGTGGCGCCCTCCCGATCCTTGCTGGTGTCTGGATGACCGAGACCGTCGCCATTGCCGCCGATCATGGCGGCTTCGAGCTCAAGAAGCTGCTCGTGCCTGAGCTGCAAGCGCTCGGATTCAAGGTGCTCGACCTTGGCACCGCCAATGGCAATTCCGTCGACTACCCGGATTTTGCCGAGGCGCTCGCTGCGGCGATCCGCGATCATCGCGCCGGCCGCGGTGTCCTCATCTGCGGCACCGGGATTGGGATGTCGATCGCGGTGAACCGCCACCGTGAGATCCGCGGTGCGCTCGTCCACGATGTAACCACCGCGCGGCTTGCGCGCCAGCACAACGACGCCAACGTGCTCATTCTCGGCGGCCGGCTGCTCGGTCCCGAGCTTGCCAGAGACTGTGTCAAGATGTTCTTCTCGACAGCGTTCGAGGGCGGCCGTCACGAGCGGCGCGTCGCCAAGCTTTCCTGAGTGTCGCCGCCACCGAATTGGGTCCGATCAATGTCGCTCCGCCCGTCCGCCGATGTCATCGCCGAAGATCGCTTCTTCACCGCAGGCCTCGCCGAGGCCGATCCCGAGCTTGCCGCCGCTATTGCAAAGGAGCTCGCGCGCCAGCGCGACCAGATCGAGCTCATCGCGTCCGAGAACATCGTCTCGCGCGCGGTGCTGGAAGCTCAGGGGTCGGTCCTTACCAACAAATATGCGGAAGGCTACCCAGGCAAGCGCTACTACGGCGGCTGCGAGTTCGTCGACGTCGCCGAAGAGCTCGCCATCGATCGCGCCAAGCGCGTTTTCGACTGCGCTTTCGCCAATGTGCAGCCGCATTCCGGCGCGCAGGCGAACCAAGCGGTGTTCCTCGCCTGCCTCAAGCCCGGCGACACGGTCATGGGCATGGATCTCGCCGCCGGCGGGCATCTCACCCACGGCTCGCCCGCCAATATTTCCGGCAAGTGGTTCCGCATCGTCAGCTACGGCGTCACCCGCGACAAGGCGGTCATCGACTACGATCAGGTCGAGAGTGTCGCGCGGGCAGAGCGGCCGAAGCTCATCATCGCCGGCGGCTCGGCTTATCCGCGGATCATCGACTTCGCGCGCTTCCGCCGCATTGCCGAGGACGTGGGCGCGATCTTCATGGTCGACATGGCGCATTTCGCCGGTCTCGTCGCCGGCGGCGTCTATCCGAACCCGCTGCCGCATGCGCATGTCGTGACGACGACGACGCACAAGACGTTGCGCGGTCCACGCGGCGGCATGATCCTCTCGAACGACGCCGAGCTCGGCAAGAAGATCAACAGCGCGGTCTTTCCGGGGCTGCAGGGCGGACCGCTCATGCATGTCATTGCCGCAAAGGCGGCGATGCTGGGCGAAGCATTGCGGCCGGACTTCAAGCGCTATGCGCGCGCGGTCCTCGACAATGCGCGGGCGCTCGCCGCGACCTTGGTGGAGCGCGGCCTCGCCATCGTGTCTGGCGGCACCGACAGCCATTTGCTGCTGGTCGATTTGCGGCCGAAGCGGCTCACCGGTCGCGTCGCCGAAGCGGCGCTCGAGCGCGCCGGCATCACCTGCAACAAGAACGGGATCCCCTTCGATCCCGAGAAGCCGATGGTGACATCGGGCATCCGCCTCGGCAGTCCCGCCGCCACCACGCGCGGCTTCGGCCAGGCCGAGTTCCGCCAGGTAGGCGAGATGATCGCCGAGGTGCTCGACGGGCTCGCTGCCGGCAATGGTGCCACGAACGAAGCGGTGGAGCAGGCGGTGCGGCGCAAGGTGGCGGCTTTGTGCGCGCGGTTTCCGATTTATCCGCCGGAGACCGCGGCCTAGAACGCCGCGAGGGGGAGGGAGGCGATGCGCTGTCCGTTCTGTGGAAGCGAGGATACGCAGGTCAAGGATTCGCGGCCGACCGACGATCGTGCCGCCATTCGCCGGCGGCGGCACTGTCCCAATTGTGCCGCGCGCTTCACCACCTTCGAGCGCGTCCAGCTGCGCGAGCTCACCGTCGTCAAGAAGAACGGTCAGCGCGAGCCTTTCGACCGTGACAAGCTTGCGCGCTCGATTCAAGTTTCTCTGCGCAAGCGGCCGGTCGAGTCCGAGCGCGTCGAGCGCGTCATCAACTCGATCGTGCGCCAGCTCGAAAGCTCGGGCGAGACCGACATTCCAAGCGACCTCATCGGTGAGCTCGTGATGGAAGCGCTCGCCTCGCTCGATCAGGTCGCCTACGTGCGCTTCGCCTCGGTCTACCGCAATTTCCGCGAAGCGAAAGATTTTGGCGAGTTCATCGGCCGCATCGGCAACACCGTCGACGGCGACGACTAGGCGCCCGCGTGGACGATCTCCGCCACATGAAGGCGGCGCTGACGCTGGCGCGGCGCGGCCTGGGCATGGTGTGGCCCAACCCCACCGTGGGCTGCGTCATTGTTCGCGACGGCCACGTCGTGGCGCGCGGCTGGACGCAGCAAGGCGGGCGTCCCCACGGCGAGACGGAGGCGCTGGCCCGCGCCGGGGAGGCGGCGCGCGGCGCCACCGCCTATGTCAGTCTCGAGCCGTGCTGCCATTGGGGCAAGACACCTCCCTGCACCGACGCCCTCATCAATGCCGGCATTGCCCGCGTGCTGGTGCCGATCGAGGATCCGGATCCACGCGTCTCCGGGCGTGGTATCGCGCGCCTCCGCGACGCCGGCATCGCCGTCGAGACCGGGCTCTGCGCCGCGGCGGCGGCGGAGCTCAACGCCGGATTCTTCATGCGCCTCAGCGAAGGCCGTCCGCTCACCACCTTGAAGCTCGCCACCACGCTCGATGGCCAGCTCGCGACATCAACCGGCGAAAGCCGCTGGATCACCGGCGAGCGGGCGCGCGACCGCGCGCATCTACTGCGCGCGAGCCACGATGCGGTGGTGATCGGCAGCAACACGGTGCTGAGCGACGACCCGTTGCTCACCTGCCGACTGCCTGGGCTCGATGAGTGGAGCCCGGTGCGGATCGTCGTCGACAGCCGCTTGCGCGTGCCGCTCACGGCGCGCCTCGTCGCCGAGGCGAGGCGTGTGCCCACGTGGTTCATCACGCTCCGCAACGGCGATGCGGCGCGGCGCGAGGCGTTCCTAGGCTGCGGCGCCGAGCTCATCGAGGTGCCGGCAACGCCCGATCATACCGTCGACATGAGGGCCGCTTTCCATGAATTGGGCCGCCGCGGCCTCACACGCGTGCTGGTGGAAGGCGGCGCCACGCTCGCCGCCGTGCTGCTGCGCGCTGCCCTGGTCGACCGCCTCGCCTGGTTCCATGCGCCAAGTCTCATTGGCGGCGACGGCATTCCGGCGGTGGCGCCCTTGGGCATCACCAGCCTTGAGGATGCGCCGCGCTTCGAGCGGCTTTCGCTCGAACCGGTGGGCGAGGATGTGCTGGAGATGCTGCGGAAGGTTTAAGCGAGAGATTCGCTGCCACAAGAATTAAGGCCTCCGCGTCCTCTGCGCTAACGGTATGTGTGGCTGCGACCCGCATTTGCAAAACAACAAATGGCGGCTCCCCATCGCCTGCCCACATTGGCGTTGCTGCTAGTCAATCGAGCAATGCAACGGAGGGCGACGATGCGAGAGACTGATTCGATCAAACTTAGCGCGAGCGATTGGGGCGTGCTGCTGTTGCGCTTGTCGCTCGGCATCATGTTCCTGGCCCACAGCATCGTGCTGAAGCTTCTGACCTACGGGCTCGGGGGGACAGCGCAGTTCTTCGTCGGCGTCGGGCTGCCCGCGTGGCTGGCCTATGCCGTCTTTACCGCCGAGGCGGTTGGTGGCGTCTTGCTCGTGCTCGGCATTCAGTCTCGTTGGGTGGCGCTGACGCTATCGCCGATCTTGCTGGGCGCGCTCTTCACCGTTCACCTCGCCAATGGCTGGGTATTTACGAGCCCGAACGGCGGGTGGGGGTATCCCGCCTATCTCTTCGTGCTCTGCATCGCTCAGGTGCTGCTCGGCGACGAGCCCTACGCGCTCCGCGCTTCGGCGCCTTTGCCGGGAGCGATCGACTGCGCCGTACCCGTCGGCTCGCGCTGAGGCCTTGATCATCTAATCGGTGCTGGCGGCCGGTCCGCTGCGGGCCGGCCGTCGTCTTTTTTTACGCGCCCATGACAGCGGCGGCGCAAAGCTCTAAGTTAGCCGCGTCATGTTCACGGGCATCATCACCGATGTCGGCCGGGTGCGCGCGGTCGTGCCGAGCGGCGACACGCGCTTTACCATCGCCACGTCCTATGATAACGCCGAGATCGCGCTCGGCGCCTCGGTTGGCTGCGCTGGGGTGTGCCTCACCGTCATCGACAAAGGTCCCGGGTGGTTTGCCGTGCAGGCCTCTGCAGAGACGCTGTCGCGCACCACGCTTGGCGGCTGGCGCGAGGGGACCGCGGTCAATCTCGAACGGGCGCTTCGGCTCGGCGACGAGCTCGGCGGCCACATCGTCTCGGGTCACGTCGACGCCGTCGCGGACATCGTCGAGCGCCGGCCCGAGGGCGACTCCCTCCGTTTCAGCTTCGAGGTGCCCGCCGCCTATGAGCGCGCGGTCGCGCCCAAGGGTTCGGTGGCGCTCGACGGCGTCTCGCTCACGGTGAACGAGGTCGAGGGCCGGCGCTTCGGCGTCAACATCATTCCGCACACGCAGGCGAAGACTACATTCAGGGAAGCGCGCGTGGGCGACCGCGTCAATCTCGAGATCGACATGCTCGCGCGCTATGTCGCGCGTCTCTTGGGAAAGGACCTTGCATGAGCTTCGTCGAGGTCGTCTCGCCGATTGAGGACATCATCGAGGACGCGCGCAACGGCCGCATGTTCATCCTCGTCGACGACGAGGGCCGCGAGAATGAAGGCGACATCGTCATCCCCGCGCAAATGGCGACACCCGCGGCGATCAACTTCATGGCGAAGCACGGCCGCGGGCTCATCTGCCTCGCCTTGACGCGCCAGCGCGTCGAGCAGCTTCAACTCCCCCTCATGCCGCAGCAGAACACGTCGCGGCTGCAAACCGCGTTCACTGTCTCGATCGAGGCGCGGGAAGGGGTGACGACGGGTATTTCCGCGCCTGACCGCGCGCGCACCGTCGCGGTGGCGATCGACGCCAGCAAAGGGCCGCAGGACATCGTCACGCCCGGCCACATCTTCCCGCTGATGGCGCGCGACGGCGGCGTCTTGGTGCGGACCGGCCACACCGAAGCTGCCGTCGATATCGCGCGGCTCGCGGGGCTCAACCCGTCGGGCGTGATCTGCGAGATCATGAGCGATGACGGCACCATGGCGCGCCGGCCCGAGCTCATCGCCTTTGCCCAGCGGCACGGGCTCAAGATCGCCACCATCGCCGATCTCATCGCCTATCGCCGCCGCCACGACCGCATCGTCGAGCGCAAGCTCGAGACGCCCTTCCACAGCCGCTTCGGCGGCGACTTCAAGATGCACATCTACGCCAACAAGATCAGCAACGTCGAACACATCGCGCTTATCAAGGGCGACATCGCCGGACCCGAGCCGGTGCTGGTGCGCATGCATGCACTCAACGTGCTCGAGGACGTGCTCGGCAACGACAAGGGCAACCGCGGCGGCCTCCTGCAAGGAGCCATGGAGGCGATCGGTCGCGAGGGCCGCGGCGTCGTCGTCCTCATCCGCGAGCCGGTCTCCAACAATCTCTCCGATCGCGTGCCGACCATGCTCGAGAGCCGCACGATCGGCGGCTCGGAGCTGCGCAACTACGGTGTCGGCGCACAGATCCTGCTCGACCTCGGCATCCGCGACATGGTCCTCTTGTCCAATACGCAGCGCACCATCGTCGGTCTCGAAGGCTACGGCCTCGCCGTGGTCGGGCAGCGGCCGATCGCGCGGCCGGGAGGGCCGTAATGCCGGAGGCGCCGCACATCATGCTGGTCGAGGCGCGTTATTATGCGCATATCGCCGACGAGCTCGCGCGCGGCGCCATCGCCGCGCTCGACGCGGCGGGTGCCAGCTACGAGCGCATCACCGTGCCGGGCGCCTTCGAGATCGCCGCGGCGATCCGTTTCGCCGTCGAGGCCCAGGCGCGCGGCGCGCGCGAGTCGCGCTTTGACGGCTATGTGGCGCTCGGCTGCGTCATCCGCGGCGAGACGACGCATTACGACTATGTCTGCGGCGAGAGCGCGCGCGGTCTGCAGCAGCTCGCCATCGAGCATCAGCTCGCCCTCGGCTTCGGCATTCTCACTGTCGAGAACGAGGCGCAGGCGCTGGCGCGGGCGCGGCCCGACAAGAAGAACAAGGGCGGGGAGGCGGTCCATGCGTGTCTCGCGATGATCGAGCTGAAGCGTCATTTCGGCTTGACCCGGTAATGACCGACGAGGCGGCATCCTCGAGCACGCTCGCTGGCCGAAAGCGCACCGTGGCGCGGCTCGCCGCCGTGCAAGCGCTTTATCAAATCGATCTCTCCGACGCGAAGCCCGAAGCGGTGATCGCCGAGTTCGTCAAGCATCGACTTGGCCGCGATGTCGACGGGCAGAATTACGGCGAAGCCGACGCCGCCCTCTTCGCCGATATCGTCCGCGGCACGGCGGCGCGGCGCGACGATCTCGATCGCGCCATTTCCGGCGTGCTCACGCCCGATTGGCCGCTCGCGCGGCTCGAGACGGTGCTGCGCGCCATTCTCCGGGCCGGCGTCTATGAGCTCATGGCGCGGCCGGACGTCCCGGCCCGCGTTGCCATCAGCGAGTATCTCGACGTGGCCCACGCTTTCTACGCAGGCAAAGAGCCTGGCCTTGTGAACGGGGTGCTCGATCGATTGGCGCATCGCCTCAGGCCGGGCGATCTCGACGAGGGCGGCGATGGCGGCGCCGATCGGTGAATTCGAGCGGATCGCGCGCTTCTTCGCGCCGCTCGCCGCACCCGGCGCTCTCGGCCTCACCGACGATGTCGCCCTCATCGACGGACCCGATGGCGAAGAGTACGTGCTCAAGACCGACGCAATCGTCGAAGGCGTCCATTTCCTGCCGGATGATCCGCCGGACCTCGTCGCGAGGAAGCTGCTTCGCGTCAATCTCTCCGATCTTGCCGGCAAGGGGGCGACGCCGGTCGGATACCTGCTGATGACGGCGCTGCCGCGATCGCGCGATGAGGCTTGGCTCGCTGCCTTCGCCGCCGGCCTTGCCGCCGATCAGTCCGCCTATGGCATCGGTTTATTGGGCGGCGATTCGACCGCGACGGAGGGACCGGCGACTTTGTCGGCGACAGTGATTGGCCGCGTCGCCCGCGGCCGCGCCGTCCTGCGCAGCACCGCCAAGCCCGGCGACCTCGTCTATGTGTCGGGGACATTGGGTGACGCCGCGCTCGGTCTCCTCGCCTTGCGGGGCGAACTGCCAGGGCTCGATGGCGCGCATCGCGCCTTTCTCGCCGACCGTTATCGCTTGCCGCAACCGCGCCTCGCGCTAGGCCAGCGCCTCCTCGGCGTGGCGCGCGCGATGATGGACATCTCCGACGGCCTTGTCGGCGATCTCGGCCATATCTGCGAGACCTCGGGGGTGGGCGCCACGATCGAGGCGAAAGCGCTGCCGCTCTCACCAGCCGCGCAAACGGTAATCGCGGCCGAGCCGAAGCACCTTGCGGCGGCGCTCGGCGGTGGCGACGACTATGAGCTGTTGCTGACGGTGCCCATGGGAGAGGCCGCCGCGATCCCGATGTTGGCGGCGGAAACCGGCGTGCCGCTCACGCGCATCGGCCGGATCGAGGCGGGGAGCGGGGTTACCGTGCTGGACGCCACCGGAGAGGTGATGCCCGTGCCGGTTGCGGGCTACCGGCATTTCTAGCACCCTCTTTGCGATTCCTTGACCTATTTCCCTCATCCTTGAGGCATGACCGTTGGAACGGCGTCATACGATCCTCCCTCACCTTTTAGGGCGGAGAGGAGCCCGATGGGCCAAGAACGGCGCCTTGGTGCCGCGCTGGTCTGCGCACTCCTGCTTGCGTTTGCTTCCCCGTCGCTGGCCGCCGAGCACGGCGAGCACGGACAAGGTGGCAAGGAGCCGGTCCCCGGGGCACCGGTCTTCATCGACATGCAGCCGATCGTGCTGCCGGTGATCGAAGGCAAGAACGTGACCGGCCAAGTGGGCGTGCTCCTCACCGTAGAGCTGGCGAAGGGCCACGTGTCGGATGATATCGAAGAAAAACAGCGCCAGCTCACCGACGCCTTTATCACCGAGCTTTATCGCATCTATGGCTGGCGGAGCGGCGCAGACCGGGTGGTGAACGAGACGCTGGTGAAGCGGCATCTCCAGGCCACCGCCGATCGAATCCTGGGCAAGGGAATCGTCCAGGCAGTGCTCATTCGCCAGCTCGTCGAGCAGGAGCGCTGATTCCCGCCGCGTCCCGGCGCTCGCCGTGGTAAATTCGAGCGCTCGGAGACCGGAACCAAGCGGGGGGCGCCGATGCTGATCTTCCGGCAACTCATCGATCCGCAATCATCGACGTACACCTACCTGCTCGCCGATCCCGCGAGCCATGAAGCGGTAATTATCGATCCCGTGTTCGAGCAGACGCGGCGCGACGTGGCGCTCATCAAGGAGCTTGGCCTCACCTTGCGCTATGTGCTCGACACGCACGTCCACGCCGATCATGTGACGGCAGCCTGGATGATGCAGCAGAGCCTTGGCTGCGAAATCGCGCTTAGCCAGCACAGCGGTGCAGAGGGTGCCGACCGCTATCTCGCGCAAGGCGACCGGCTGCGCTTCGGCAAACGGTATCTCAGCGTGCGCGAAACGCCGGGCCATACCGCGGGCTGCGTCACCTATGTGCTCGACGACGAGCGCATGGCGTTCACCGGCGATTGCCTCCTGGTGCGGGGCTGTGGCCGGACCGATTTCCAGGGCGGCGACGCGCGCCTCATGTACCGCGCCATTCACCAGCAGATCTTCACCTTGCCCGAGGATTGCGTGCTTTATCCGGCGCATGACTATCGCGGCATCACCGCCACCACCGTGGGGGAGGAGCGGCGGCTCAATCCGCGCCTCGGCGGCAATCTCAGCGAAGACGATTTCGCCGGGTATATGGACAATCTCGGCTTGCCGCACCCGAAGCAGATCGATGTCGCCGTTCCCGCCAATCTTCATTGCGGCCGGCGCGAGGGCGGCGAGGCACAGCTCGCCGAGCCCCAATGGGCACCGCTCGTCTTCACCTTCGGCGGCTTCTGGGAGATCGAGCCGCAATGGGTGGAGGAGCACCTCAAGGAGATCGAGGTGGTGGATGTGCGCGAGCCCGAGGAATTCACGGGACCGCTCGGCCACATTCCCGGGGCGCGGCTCGTGCCGCTGAAGACGCTAGCGGACCAGACGAAGGCGCTGCCGCGCGACCGGCCGATCGTCACGGTGTGCCGCGCCGGCGGGCGCTCGGCGCAAGCGACGACCATTCTGCAGCGGGCGGGCTTTGCCGAGGTGGCCAATCTCGCCGGCGGCATGCTGCGCTGGCGCGCGCAAGGCTTGATGGTGACCGGCGGCAGCGAGTAGCGCGCCGATCCCTGATATTTGGCCGGGCCGGGTTGCCTCGCTACGCCTCTTCTGGCATGTTCCCGCGCGCTTTTCGTCGGGGGACGATGGTCATAGCCAAGGGGCAATAAAAATGAACGCGTATTTCGTCGTGGTCGCCGGCGGCGTGTTGGCGCTGCTTTACGGCATCTGGACGACGCGCCAGGTGCTGGCCGCCAATGCCGGCACGGCGCGCATGCAGGAGATTGCCAGCGCGGTGCAGGAAGGCGCCAGCGCCTATCTCAATCGTCAGTACAGCACCATCGCCATCGTCGGCATCATCATCTTCCTCATTCTGCTAGTGACGCTCGGCTGGCGCACGGGCGTGGGATATCTCGTGGGCGCCGTGCTGTCGGCGGCCGCCGGCTATATCGGCATGAACGTCTCGGTGCGCGCCAATGTGCGCACCGCGCAGGCGGCGCGCTCGGGTCTCGCCTCCGGTCTCGACGTCGCCTTCAAGTCCGGCGCCATCACCGGCATGCTGGTCGTGGGGCTCGGCCTTTTGGGCGTCTCGCTCTATTACTTCTTCCTCCGCTCGACCGTCTCGGGCAATGATCCGCGGCCTATCCTCGAGGCGCTGGTGGCGCTCTCCTTCGGCGCGTCGCTCATCTCGATCTTCGCGCGCTTGGGCGGCGGCATCTTCACCAAGGGCGCCGATGTCGGCGCCGACCTCGTCGGCAAGGTGGAAGCAGGTATCCCCGAGGACGATCCGCGCAATCCCGCCGTCATTGCCGACAATGTCGGCGACAATGTCGGCGACTGCGCTGGCATGGCCGCGGATCTCTTCGAGACCTATGCCGTCACGATCGTCGCTACCATGCTGCTCGCGGCCATCTTCTTCGAAGAGCCGATGCGCACGACGATAATGGCGCTCCCGCTGGTCATCGGCGCCGTTTGCATCCTCGCGTCGGTGATCGGCACCTTCTTCGTCCGCCTCGGCGCCAACGGCAACATTATGGGGGCCCTCTATAAAGGCCTCATCGTATCGGGCGTCATCTCGGCCGCTTTGGTCGCGGGGGTGATCGCTCATCTCGTGGGCTTCGGCACCGTGGTGAAGATGACGTCCGGCGTCTCGACCACCGGGCTCGGCCTCTTCGGCTGTGCCGTCACCGGCCTTGTCGTGACGGGCCTCTTGGTGTGGATCACCGAGTACTACACCTCGACCGCTTATCGGCCGGTGCGCAGCGTCGCCACCGCGTCGATTACCGGTCACGGCACCAATGTGATCCAGGGCCTTGCCGTCTCGATGGAAGCAACGGCCTTGCCGGTCGTCGTCATCTGTGCCGGCATCATCGTCTCCTATCTCATTGCCGGTCTCTTCGGCATCGCCGTAGCGGCGACAACGATGTTGGCGCTCGCCGGCATGATCGTGGCGCTCGATGCTTACGGCCCCGTCACTGACAACGCCGGCGGCATCGCCGAGATGGCGGACTTGCCGAAGGACGTGCGCAAGACCACCGATGCGCTCGATGCGGTCGGCAACACTACGAAGGCGGTGACCAAAGGCTATGCCATCGGCTCGGCCGGTCTCGCCTCGCTCGTGCTGTTCGCCGCCTACACCGAAGACCTCCACCACTATTTCCCGAAGGTCGAGGTAAATTTCGGCCTGCAGAACCCCTATGTCGTCGTCGGCCTCTTGGTCGGCGGGCTCTTGCCCTACCTCTTCGGTGCACTCGGCATGACCGCGGTCGGCCGCGCCGCCGGCGCGGTCGTCATCGAAGTCCGCCGCCAATTCAAGGAAATCCGCGGCATCATGGAGGGCACGGCGAAGCCCGACTACAGCCGCGCCGTCGACATGCTGACGAAGGCGGCAATCAAGGAGATGATCGTACCGTCGCTCTTGCCGGTGCTGGCGCCGATCGTGCTCTATCTCGTGATCTGGGCGATCGGCGGGCAAGGTGCCGCCTTCAGCGCAGTGGGCGCGATGCTGCTTGGCACCATCGTCACTGGCCTCTTCGTCGCCATCTCCATGACCTCGGGCGGCGGCGCCTGGGATAACGCCAAGAAATACATCGAGGAGGGCCATCACGGCGGCAAGGGCTCGGACGCCCACAAAGCGGCGGTGACCGGCGACACCGTGGGGGATCCCTACAAGGACACCGCCGGCCCCGCGGTCAACCCCATGATCAAGATCACCAACATCGTCGCGATCTTGCTGCTGGCGATCTTGGCAGCGCTGTCGTGAGCGACCCATGCCGGCGCCGCTGATCGTTCGGCCTGTCGAGCGCGGCGACTACGATCGCTGGCTGCCGCTCTGGGACGGGTACAACGCCTTCTACGAACGCGTGGGCCCAACCGCGCTTCCGCTCGAGGTAACGAAGCGCACCTGGGCGCGCTTCTTCGACGGGTACGAGCCGGTCTATGCGCTCGTCGCCGAGAGCGGCGGTGTGCTCGTCGGCCTCGTGCACTATCTCTTTCACCGCAGCACCACCTTCATCGAGCCGATCTGCTATCTCCAGGATCTCTTCACCCTGCCAAGCTGGCGCGGCAAAGGGGTGGCGCGGGCGCTTATCCAGGCGGTCTACGATCGCGCCAAGGCGGCGGGCGCGGCGCGCGTCTACTGGCATACGCACCACACCAACCGCACCGCGCGGACGCTTTACGACAAGGTGGCGGAAGACTCGGGCTTCATCGTCTATCGCCGGCAGCTCTGAGGGCGCACTTCCCTCAGTGGGCGGGCGGGGCGCCGCCGCCGCGCGGTCGGCGCATCAACAAGACGCACGGCAGCATGGCGGCGAAGAGCAGCGCGAGAATCCAGAACGTGTCGATGTAGGACAGCATCGTCGCCTGGCGCTGCACCATCTGATAGACGAACGCTTGCGCCTGTTGCGTCGCGTCGCCGCTGTTCGCGCCGGCGGCGGCGAAGACCGACTTGAGCGCCGACATCGTCGCGTCGTAGGCGCTGCTCCAAGGCGTCACGTGCTCGACGAGCATGTTCTGGTGATATTGCTGGCGGCGCGCGAGGAGCGTGGTGGCCAGCGCAATGCCGAAGCTGCCGCCCAGGTTCCGCATCATGTTGATGATGGCGGACGCGTTGTTGCTCTTGTCCGGCGTGATGCCGAGATAAGCCACGGTGTTGATGGGAATAAAAAGGAAGGCGAGACCCATCGACTGGTAGGCGCGCACCCAAGCGATCGTGGCGTAGTCGATGTCGAGATAGAATCGCGTCATGGCATAGAGGCCGAACGACGTAAAGGCGAGCCCGAAGGCGATGAGCCAACGTGGATCGACCCGACCAACCAAGGCACCGACCACGGGCATCAGCACCATGATGGCAAACCCGCCCGGCGAGATGACGAGACCGGCATCGGTCGCGGTGTAGGCGAGCAACGTCTGCACGAAGAGCGGCAGCAGCGCCGTGCTGCCGAGCAGGACGAAGCCGAGCATGAACATGAGGAGATTGCCGACGCCGAAATTGCGCATGCCGAGGAGGCGCAGATCGACGATTGGATCGGCACGGCGCAATTCCCAGATGACGAACGCGACAAGTGCCACGGCTGCGGCGATGCCGAGGCTCGTGATGAAATTGCTGGCGAACCAGTCGTCTTCTTGGCCTTTGTCGAGCACGATCTGGAGCGCGCACATGCCGACGACCAGCAAGGCGAAGCCGATGTAGTCGACGCTGATCCCTCGCGCGCGCCGCCGCGCCGCGTCGCTTGGGGAATCCGCAAGGACGCGGCTCGCCAGCAGCGAGAGAATCACGCCGACGGGGACGTTGAGCAAAAAGACCCAGCGCCAGGAAAAGTTATCCGTGATCCAGCCGCCGAGCGTCGGGCCGATGGCCGGCGCAAACACCACGGCCATGCCGTAAGCGGCAAAGGCCTGGCCGCGTTTTTCCGGCGGAAAGGCATCGGCCAGGAACGCTTGCGCACTCGGTTGCAACCCGCCGCCGGTCATGCCCTGAAGCGTGCGGGCGAGGATGAGGAGGGACAAGCTCGGCGCCAGCCCGCAGATGAGGGAGGTGATGCTGAATCCAACGATGCAGCCGAGGAAATAGCGCTTGCGTCCGATCGTCGTGGCGAGCCAGCCGCTCATCGGCAGCACGATCGCATTGGTGACGAGATAGGAGGTGAGTACCCATGTCGATTCATCTGCGGTCGCGCCGAGGCTGCCGGCAATGTGTTGCAGCGCGACATTGGCGATGGAGATATCGAGCACCTCCATGAACGCGGCAAGGCCCACCGTTGGCGCTACCAGCCACGGCCTCGCCGGCGCGGCGCTCGGCCGCGCGAGGGAGCGCGCGCCGTCCGTCATGCTCAGCGCACCTTGATGGTCGGCACCACCGACATGCCCGGGCCGAGCGGGCGTGCGGCATCGAGCGCATCGTCGAAGACGATCTTCACGGGAACCCGTTGCACGATCTTGACGTAGTTGCCGGTGGCGTTTTCCGGCGGCAGCAAACTGAACGCAGCACCGCTGCCCGCTTGAACACTGTCGACGTGGCCGTGAACGATGACGCCGGGATAGGCGTCGATCGTGATTTCCGCCGGTTGCCCGACGCGCATATGCGCTAGCTGCGTCTCCTTGAAGTTGGCGGAGACCCAGACCTCGGATGGCACGAGCGCCATCAGATTCTGGCCGGTTTGCACGTAATCGCCCGCGGCGACGTTCTTGCGCGTGATGCGGCCGGCGCGCGGCGCGGCGATGCGAGTATAGGAGAGGTCGAGGCGCGCCGCCTCGACTTGGGCGTCGGCGCTGGCGATGCTCGCTCGTGCCGCTTCGATCTGGCTTTGTGTGACGCCGAGCTGCGCCTCGGCGGCAGCTTGCTTTTTCTGCGCCGCGACCAGCGTCGCAGCCGTGCTGCGCGCATTGGCGAGGTCGTTGTCGAGCTGTTGGCGCGAGACGACATGCTGCTCGGCGAGCGGTCGGTCGCGCTCGAGCTGACTAGCAGCATTGGTCGCGTTCGCTTGCGCCACCGCCACCTGCGCCTGCGCCTCTTGCGCATTGGCTGCAGCCACCGCCTGCTGCGCTTTCGCCTGCGCCAAGGCAGCGCGTCCCGAAGCTTGCGCGCCCAGCGCTTGGTCGAGTTTCGCCTGGAAATCAACGGGATCGAGCTCGATGAGCGGGGCGCCGGCGGCCACGGTCTGGTTGTCGTCGACGAGTACGCGGGCGACGCGGCCCGCCACTTGCGGTGCGATCTTCACGACATGCACGTCAATGAAGGCGTCGTCGGTCGATTCGTAGTGCCGGGCATCGAGCCACCAGAGCGTCGCGCCAACCGCAAGCGCCAACACCGCGAACCCCGCGAGGACGAGACGAAGGGGGCGGCGCGACGTCCGTGCGCTCTCGGGTGCTTCTGCCGGCCGAGGCGTCGCCTCACGCTTGGCGCAGCGCGATTCATCGACGCTCGTCAATTCGTCGGTGCTCATCGGCGTGCCTTCTTGGGTTCACGGACGGAGCGCGGCGCTGCGGCGGCGGGTACCGCTTGCGTCAGGCCGCCCAGCAGCAATTCGAGGTGCGTGCGGCAGAGCGCCGCTGCATCGAGGGGATGCCCGGCGTGGCGCTCGAAGGAATGCTGCCAGAGCATGCTCAGGATCATCGGCGCGATAACGCAAATTGCGGCATGCTCGAGGGACTGGGGACGGAACTCACCGCGCTCAATGCCCGTCTGCAGCAGCTTGCGCACGAGTGCAGTCCCGCGCAGCACGACCTCTTCGAGGTAAAACCGCGCGAGATCGGGAAAATTCCCCGCTTCAGAGAGAATGAGCTTGGGGATGGCGCTGGCTGGCGTCCCGATCACCGCGAGCCAATGGGCGATAAACCGCTCCAGCAAGACCGGTGCGGGATCGGGCGAGTGCGCCAACAACGCTTCGCCTTGCTCGATCTTGGCGACAATGGTCCGGCGCACAACGGCTTTGAATAGCTCTTCCTTGTTGGGGAAGTAGAGATAGAGCGTGCCCTTGGTAACGCCAGCGCGGTGCGCCACGTCGTCGAGCCGCGTGGCGGCAAATCCGCGTTCGGCAAAGCAGGTAAGCGCCGCGGCGATGATCTCGCCCGGGCGATCCTCTTTGCGGCGCCGCCAACGGGCGCTCGGCTTGGGGGAGTGGCTCATATAAATAACTTACGGGTCAGTTATATATTTTCAAGGAACGGCTCGAAGTTTTCTGCAGGGAGCGCCTGGACCGAGCCCCGAGATTAGAATCTCGTTGCCAGTTGGCCGGGTCGGAGCGAATGCTAAGCATCTGGTCGCGTGCTACCGAAGGGGCGACGACAACCAGGAGTAAAATTCACAGCGACGCGCCTATCGCGACGAGGCTAGCGAGCACCTGTCCGCGACGACAATCCAACGGGAGGAAGCGCAATGGCCATATCCGCAACCGCGGCTGATCAAGTGCCTTGGTGGAGGGAACCGACGAAAGACCAATGGCTGGCATGGATTGCTGCCTGGCTAGGTTGGACGCTCGACGCCTTCGATTTCACCATCTTCTTGTTGATCATGGTGCCGATCGCCGATGCGTTCGGCGTCCCCTTGGTCGCGGTCACCGCCGTCTTCACCATTACGCTCTGGCTGCGTCTTGTGGGTGCAGTCGGCTCGGGCTGGCTCGCTGACCGGATCGGCCGCAAGAAGCCGCTGATGATCTCAATTCTTTGGTACTCGCTCTGCAATTTCGCCGCTGGTCTTGCGCCAAGTTTTGCGGTGCTGTTCTTCTTCCGCGCGCTTCTCGGCATCGGCATGGGCGCGGAATGGCCGGCGGGCGCGGCGCTCGCCATGGAATCCTGGCCGGCTCGCTCGCGCGGCTTGATGAGCGGCATCCTGCAGGGCTCGTGGAGCATCGGCTTCCTGTTGTCGAGCGCGGCTTATGGCTTGCTCTACGACCACATCGGCTGGCGTGGCCTGCTCATTCTGGGCGTTTTGCCGGCGTTGGCGGTGGTTTGGATCAGGATTTATGTAAAAGAGCCCGAGGTCTGGGCGGAAAATCGCCGGCTGCAACGCGAGCAGAAAAAGGAAGTCCGCGCACCGTTGATCGACATCTTCCGCCTGCGTCTACTGCCCAACACGCTGACGGCCTGCCTTTGGATGGCAAGCGGCTTCGTCGTCTACTACTCCGTCTACGGCATGTTCGCGACGCATCTGCAGAAGGATCTGCATCTCGATGCGGCGATGACCGCGATGCCGATCGCGTTCGCCAATCTGGTGGCATTCCTCGCCAGCGGTGTTTGGGGTTGGGTGGCGGATCGGCTCGGCCGACGGTGGGCGATGATCATTCCGGCGGCGATCGGACTCTTCATCACGCCACTCTATCTTTTCACTGCGGACTACGCCGTCGTCGCCGGGACCTTCATCTTGCAGGGGGCGTTCCTCGGCGCGATTTACGGCCAAAACCCCAGCTATCTTTCCGAACGCTTCCCGACCGAGGTGCGCGCCACGGCGTCAGGGTTCTGCTATCACCAGGGCGCGATTTGGGCGGGCTTTGCCGCGCCGGTCCTGGCGATCCTTGCGGCGGGGCAGCCCTTGGGATTTGCCGTTCCGATGCTGATTGCGACCTCGGGTGCCGCACTCGTCTTCATTGTGGCACTTCTCATCGGGCCCGAAACGAAGGGCAAAGTGCTGGTGCCGCAATTGACGCTGGCTTCGGAATTCTGAGGCTGCCGTTTCGGATTGAGTGCTGCGATGCCATCCCTTTCCGCGAAACGCCGCGGGAAGGGATGGTGGCGCGGTTCGCTTCCTGAATTCCAGACTGGACGGGTCAGTTGTGGATTTGCTCGATGTTTGGGGGCGCTATGACGAAGGTGCGCGTCGGCTTGGTCGGGTGCGGCTTCGCCGCCGAATTGCACATGCAGGGCTACCGGCGTGTGTTCGGGGTCGATGCCGAAGTGACGGCGGTGGTGGCGCGCGGCGATCATGTCCGGGATTTTGCGTTGAAGCACCGCATCGGCACGGTTTACCGCGATATCGAGGCGCTTCTTTCCGACGCCGCGATCGATGTCGTCGATCTCTGCACCCCCCCCGGCCAGCCACGGCGCCATGGTCATCGCCGCCGCGCGGGCGGGAAAGCATGTCATCTGCGAGAAGCCGTTCTGCGGCTATTTCGGCCGTCCCGGCGATCCCGCGCCGATCGGCAAGACGGCGAAATCCCTGATGCACGAGCGCGTCCTCGCGGAGATGGACGAGATTCGCAAAGCAATCGCCGCCAGCGGCAGGCTCTTCATGTATGCCGAGGACTGGGTCTACGCGCCCGCCGTAACGAAGACCGCCGAGATACTGCGGGCGACCAAGGACAAGATCCTCTTCATGAAGGGTGATGAGAGCCATAGCGGCTCGCACGCCGCGCATGCATCGGAATGGGCGATGACGGGCGGCGGCTCGCTCATCCGCATGGGCTGCCACCCGCTCTCGACGGTGCTCTATCTGAAAGCGGTCGAGGCGGGGGCGCGCGGCGAGCGGATCGGCCTCGTCGCCGTGAGCGCCGAGACCGGCAACCTCGGAGCGGCGCTCGCCGCCGAGGAGCACGCCTTCATCCAATCGAACCCGGTCGATGTCGAGGACTGGGCGATGCTGACGCTCACCTTCAGCGATGGAACGAAGTCCACGGTGTTCGCGGGGGATGTCATCCTGGGCGGTGTCCGCAACACGCTCGAGACGTATACAAACGGCGGTGTGCTCGTCGCCAATATCACGCCCAACAACCACCTCATGACCTACCTCACCGACGAGGCAAAGGTCGCGCCCGTCTACATCACCGAGAAGGTCGACCGGAAGACCGGCTGGCAGTTCGTCTCGATCGACGAGGAATGGTCGCGCGGCTATGTCCAGGAGATTCAGGATTTCATGGAATGCGTCGCGCTCGGCCGCGCGCCGCGTGCCGACCTTGCGCTCGCCTACGACACCATGAAGGTGCTCTATGCCGGTTACCGTGCCGCGGCCGAAGGCCGGCGCATCAGTCTGATTTAACGGCGAAAGCCAATGTCCTTCCTATCAACCCGCGGTGCTACGGCCGGACGGCCGTTGGCGCGATGACGGCTTCGAGGGCGCGGAGGCGCGCTTCGGTGTCGGCGATCAGCTCGCGAATCACTTGATCGGCGTGCTGGTCGCTATTGGCGCCCAAGAGGAAGCGATAGCGCTTGAGGTCGCGGCGGAGTTTGTCGATTTCGCTGTCCATCCCCGCATGGGACGAGATCGCGGGGGAAGTCGCCCTGATCTAGATCAATGCGCCCTTCCGCTCGCGCACTTTGCGGGCGGGATCGCGCGCGGGCTCAGCGACCGCCGCCGGTTACGCCCGTCGGCGTGCTGCTGCTGAAGCGGCCGAAATTGCCGATGAGTTGTTCGAGGAAGGTGAACTCGCGGCCGGCTGCGGGGGTCGCATTGGGGTTGGGGACAACGGCAACACGATCCTCGAGACCCCGGTGTCGAATCTCGCGCACGACCCCCTCCTTGTCGAAGGTGATCACCAGCACCTCCTGGTCGACGAGCTCCGGCCTGAAGAAGGCGACCTCCTTCGTCTTCTGGCTGATGTAGTACCACGTATCACCGTCGAAGGCGGCGATGCTCGAGGGCGAGCCCAGGAGCCGTGTGACCGTCGCCTTGTCGCTGGCGCCGGGCTTGATCTCCTTCAACTGCGCTTCCGTCGGTAAATTGCCGCGCTGGTCAACCGCCGGGTGGCAGCCCGCGAGAAAAGCAAAGAGCGCAGCCGCACCGAAGGCGAGAAGGGAGTGAGTGCGCCTCATAGTCGCCCGTCCCCCGTCGATCATTGTTTCCCCATGACCCAACGTCCGTGCCGAAGCCCGTGATTGACAAAGGGCTGCCGAGCCCCCATGTCGCGGCAAACCTGCACTGCCGGGCGGGCTCCTGTCAACGATGGCGGGCCGAGCCGTCACTCCGGAGAAGCGCCTTCGTGCTTACGTCCCTGTTCCGCCGCCGCGAACGGCGCCGCGCCGCGCTCTGCGCCTTCGAATGCATCGTTGAGCGGGCGCGTGATCGCTATTTCTATTCCGCCCTTGGCGTTCCCGATACGCTCGACGGCCGCTTCGAACTGCTGGCGCTTCATGCCTTTCTCGTGCTCAATCGGTTGCGTCGCGACCATGCCGAGACCGGTCCGTTCGCACAGGCGCTCTTTGATGCAATGTTCGCCGATTTCGATCGCGCCTTGCGCGAGATGGGCGTGGCCGACCTCGGCGTCGGGCGGCGCGTCAAGGCGATGGCCCGCGGCTTCTATGGGCGCATCGCCGCCTATGGGCGGGGTCTCGCCGATCCTGCCGCCCTCGCGCCGGCGCTCAGGCGCAACCTCTATGGCACGGTCAACCCGCGCGAGGAGGATGTGGCCGCGGCCGCCGACTATCTCCGTCGCCAAGCGGCGGCGCTTGACGAGCAACCGGCGGCCTCGCTGATCGCCGGCACGGTAGTCTTTGCCCCGGCGGAGACGCCATGATGGCGGCGACCGAATTCTCCCGACCCATCGAGACTAGCCGACTGCCGGAGGGCGGGACCGACATGGCGATCGCGGCGAGCCCCGCAGAATGTGCGGCGCTCGCCCGCCGGTTTTCCCTCTTGGCGCTCGATCGGCTCGAGGCGGCGCTGCACCTCGAATGGGTGGCCAGACGCTTGCTGCGCCTCGAGGCGACGCTTTCCGCCGAGGTGGTGCAGGAGTGCGTCGTGACGCTCGAGCCGGTGCGGAGCCAGGTCGAGGACCGCTTTGTCCTCCTTTATGGACCCGCGTCGGAGACAAGCGACGTGATGCTGCGCGAGGATGAGGAAGTGCTGGAGCCGATTGTCGACGACCAGATCGACCTCGGCGAAGCGGTGGCGCAGCAGCTCTCGCTTGCGATCGATCCGTTCCCGCGCGCCTCCGGTGCTGCCGCACCGTCTGGCCCCGGCGAGGGCATAGTCTCACCGTTTGCCGCCCTCGCCAAGTGGAGGAAAAAGGGTTAATTCTCGCGGGAGGCGGCAATTCCATTGCCAGCGTCCCGGTTTTTGGCTACTTAGGCGCGGCTTTCGCCCCGATGGGGCGTCTTGCGAGAAATCCCATGGCAGTTCCAAAGAAGAAAGTCTCCAAATCCCGCCGCAATATGCGCCGTTCGCACCATGCGCTGAAGGCGGCGAGCTATGTCGAATGCTCCAACTGCGGCGAAATGAAGCGGCCCCATCACCTCTGCGCGGCGTGTGGCCATTACGATGGCCGCGAGGTGGTCGCGAGCGCGGCAGAGACGGCGTGAGCCGCCGTCCACCGCCGGTGGAGAGCTGGTGAGCGACCGCCTCGTCATGGCGTTGGACGCCATGGGGGGCGATCGCGCGCCCGACATGGTGGTGAAGGGCGCGAGCATCGCGCTGCAGCGGTTTCCCCAGGTGAGCTTCCTGCTTTACGGCGACGAGGCGAGGCTCAGGCCGCTTCTCGCAAAATCGCCGCGCCTCAGCGAGCGCGCCACCGTCCATCACACCGACGAGGCGGTGAGCGGCGATGCCAAGCCGTCGATGGCGCTCCGCACCGGGAGGCGCTCGAGCATGCGTCTCGCGATCGATGCGGTGGCCGATGGGCAGGCCGACTGCATCGTCTCCGCCGGGAACACCGGCGCCCTCATGGCAATGGCGAAATTCGCGCTCAAGATGCTGCCGGGGATCGATCGGCCGGCAATGGCGTCCTTCTTTCCGACGCGGCGTGGCGAAAGCGTCATGCTCGATCTCGGCGCCAATATCGATTGCGATGCCGACAACCTCGTCCAGTTCGCGCTGATGGGCGACGTTTTCGCCCGCACAGTGCTGGGGCTCCTGCAGCCGACCGTGGGGCTGCTCAATGTCGGCTCCGAAGATTTGAAGGGGCATGAGGAGGTGCGCACCGCGGCGGCGCGGCTCCGCGGCGGCGGCCTACCGATCCGCTTCCATGGCTTCATCGAGGGCGACGACATCGGCGCAGGAACCGTCGACGTCGTCGTCACCGACGGCTTCACCGGCAACATCGCGCTCAAGACCGCCGAAGGGACGGCGCGGCTTTTCAGCGAGTTCATGCGCGCCGCCTTCAAGCACTCGCTGACCGCGCGCTTGGGCTATCTCTTCGCCGCCGGCGCCCTCAAGAAGCTCAGCGAGCGGCTTGATCCCGGCCGCTACAACGGCGCCGTCTTCCTCGGCCTCGAGGGCATTTGCGTCAAGAGCCACGGCAGCTCGACGCCGTTGGGCTTCGCCAACGCTATCGGCGTTGCGGTCGATATGAAGGTGAACGGGTTCCTTGATAAGATTCGCGACGGCGTGGCGGCGCTGATGGCGCTCCAGGTCCCGCTCGACAAGCCGCAATCCGCCGCCCTCTGACATGGTTTTCCGCGCACGCGTGATCGGCTGCGGCGGCTACCTGCCGGAGCGGATCGTCACCAATGCCGAGCTCGCCGAACGGCTCGACACCTCCGATGAATGGATCGTACAGCGGACCGGCATCCGCCAGCGCCATGTCGCGGCACCGGGCGAGCTTACCTCGGATCTCGCGCGCAAGGCCGCCGAACGGGCGCTGGCGCAAGCCGGGATGAGCGGCGCCGACCTCGACCTCATCGTGCTCGCAACGGCGACGCCCGACAATACCTTTCCGGCGACGGCGACACGGCTGCAGGCACAGCTCGGCATGACGAAGGGTTGTGCCTTCGACGTGCAGGCGGTGTGCTCGGGCTTCATCTATGCGCTCGCCACCGCCGACAATTTCATCCGTGCGGGACAGGCGAAGACGGCGCTCGTCGTTGGCGCCGAGACCTTCTCGCGCATTCTCGATTGGCAGGACCGCGGCACCTGCGTGCTCTTCGGCGACGGCGCGGGTGCGCTCGTTCTGCGCGCCGTCAGGGCCGAAGAGGCGTCCAACGAGCCGGGCGTGCTCTCGACCCATCTCCATTCTGACGGCTGCGGCTACGACATTCTCTATGTCGACGGCGGGCCCTCGAGCACCGCGACGACGGGATTCCTGCGCATGGAGGGGAAGGAGGTCTTCCGCCATGCCGTCCATCGCCTCGCCGAGGTGGTGGACGAGGCGCTCGCCGCCAACGGCTTGACCGCGCGCGACCTCGACTGGCTCGTGCCGCATCAGGCCAATCGCCGCATCATCGATAGTATGGCGAAGAAGCTCCACCTTCCCGCGAGCAAGGTGGTGATCACCATCGATCGCCATGCCAACACATCGGCCGCCTCGGTGCCGCTGGCGCTTGCCGAAGCGGTAGGGGACGGCCGGATCAGGCCAGGTCACCTCGTCCTTATGGAGGCGATGGGCGGCGGCCTCACTTGGGGCGCGGCGCTCGTACGCTGGTAGCGGCAGGGGCGACCGCGAAACAATCCACAGGATAAGATTCTTCTCCCAAGCGTCTGTAATTGACGCATTTCGGCCTCGGGTCTAACGTTTTCGACTCGTGAGGGAGGGAGAACGCCATGGCGGGGCAAACGGTAACGCGCGCGCAGCTCAGCGAGGCGGTCTATCAAGAAGTGGGCCTGTCGCGAAACGAATCCGCGGAGCTGGTGGAAACCGTGCTGAATGAGATCTCGAGCGCGCTCGCGCGCGGCGAGATGGTGAAAATATCCTCCTTCGGCAGCTTCGGCGTGCGGCGTAAGGGCAGGCGCATCGGCCGCAATCCCAAGACCGGCAAGGAGGTGCCGATCAATCCGCGGCGCGTTCTTGTGTTCCGCGCCTCGCACGTCCTCAAGGACCAGATCAACGCGGCCTTGACCAACAACAATCGCGCCGAGCGCGCGAGCTGACGATGGCCGATCTGTTCGATCCACCGCCCGCCGCCGTCGCCGAGCGCGCGAGCCGCCGCCAAGCCAAGTCCGCCGAGGCCTTCCGCACCATCAGCGAGGTGGCACAGGAGCTCGAGGTGCCACAGCACGTGTTGCGTTTCTGGGAATCGCGCTTTCCACAGGTGAAGCCGCTGAAGCGCGCCGGCGGCCGCCGCTACTATCGGCCCGACGACGTCGTCCTGCTGCGCCGCATTCGCCAGTGCCTTTACGATCAGGGCTACACCATCAAGGGCGTGCAAAAGCTGCTGCGCGAAGGCGCGCTCAAGAGCGATGCGCCGCCGCCCCGGCCGTCGGCACCGCCGTCACCGGCCCCGGCGGCGCGCGGGAAAGAAAGCGGAAAGGAGAGCGGCGGTCGCGCCGCGCTCGTCGAATTGCGCCGCGAGCTCATGGAGCTGCGCGAGCTTCTCAAGAAGCATCGGCGCTAGCGTTGCATCGCCGAGTCGCGCTGCCTATAGTTTATCCGTCGGGCATTAGCGCAGCCTGGTAGCGCACCAGCATGGGGTGCTGGGGGTCGTCAGTTCGAATCTGACATGCCCGACCATTTTTCTCGGCGTCCGCACTCCTCCTTGAGATTCGGCTCGGCGTTCCCGTCGTAGAGTTGCCATGAGCGATGGCGTCCCCCCTTCCGACGATCTCGGACTTGCTGGCAAGGTGGCCATCGTCACCGGGGCCGGCGCGGAAGGTGACGGCATCGGCAACGGCCGTGCGGCCGCGATCGTGCTGGCGCGCGTAGGAACGCGTGTACTCGTCGTCGATCGTCGTCACGACTTTGCCGAACGGACTGTGGCAATGATCGCCAGCGAGGGCGGCACCGCCATGGCTCATGCGGCCGATGTGACGGACGAGAGCGAGTGCCGCGGCATGGTCGCGGCGGCACTCCGGCACTTCGGCCGGCTCGATTTTCTCGATAACAATGTCGGCATCGGCGGTCGCGGCAGCGTCGTCGAGATGGACCCGGCCGCGTGGCAACAGGTCATGCGCGTCAACGTCGAGAGCATGTTCCTGGCGGCGAAGCATGCCATCCCCGCCATGATTGCCACGGCCCAGGGCGGCGCGATCGTCAATATTGCCTCGATCTCGGCGCTGAGACCGCGCGGCCTGACGGCCTATTCCACCTCCAAAGGCGCGGTGATCGCGCTCACCCGCGCCATGGCGGTCGATCACGGTCCGGACAATATCCGGGTGAACTGCGTGGCTCCCGGACCGGTGTACACGCCCATGGTCCATGCCGCCGGGATGAGCGCCGCGTCACGCGAGCAGCGGCGCAAAGCATCGGTGCTGGGCCGAGAGGGCACGGGCTGGGATATCGGCTATGCCGTGCGCTTTCTGCTGTCGAACCATGCGCGCTACATCACCGGACAGACATTGGTCGTCGACGGCGGCGCCACCCTGGTCGGTCCTTCGCGATCCCCCGACGCGCGCTGAGAATCTCGCGTCGGCTTGCGGGAAACGGCAAAGCGGTTCACCATTCGAACCTCATCCCGAAACGCTCTGGGACTGAAGTCCGGGGGGTCACCATGTATCTGCGGAACGCAGGGCGCGCTGCCCACCTAACGCGTTGCGGCGGCCATTGCCATCGCCATGAGGACTCAGCGACCGCCCAAGATCATCATGATGAAGAGATGTCTTGCCTGTCGCGCAGGCGGCTCTTGCGGATGAGCATCGCGGGCGCTGTCGGCGCCGTCACCGGCGGTGCGATCGAATTCGCCATGCCAGGTCCTACCTTCGCTCAGAGCAAGCTCAGCCCGGATGCGGCGCTCCAGGCATTGATGGATGGCAACAAGCGTTTCGTCGAGCGACAGCTGACGTTCTACAAGGAGGATTTGGCGATACTGAAACAGAACACCGAGGAGAAGCAGGAGCCCTTCGCCTCCGTCCTCTCCTGCGCCGACTCTCGCGTTCCCGTCGAACTATTGTTCGACCAGAGCATCGGGCACGTATTCGTCAGCCGCGTCGCCGGCAATATCGCGACGTCGGAGATTATCGCCAGCATCGAATATGGTGTCGCGGTTCTCGGCACGCGGATACTCATGGTGCTCGGTCACGCGTCCTGTGGCGCGGTCAAAGCGTCGATCGCGGCCAAGGCAGTCCCGGGACAGATCAGCGCGCTCTACCGCTACATTCGCCCGGCGGTCGATGAGGCTCGCGGCGATGTTGAAACGGCAATCAAGGCCAACGCGAAAATTCAAGCGAAGCTCCTTGGTGACTCCTCACCTGTCATCGCGAGCGCGATCAAGGACGCGAAGCTTCGCGTCGTTGCCGCCTACTATGACCTCGCCAGCGGCAAGGTCGTGCTCCTTGATTGAGACCAATCGGCGACTTTACTGCGTCTCGGTTCCTCTTAAATGTTGAGCTTGGCGATATAGGCGTCGATCGCCGCGCGCGCGGCTTGCGTCTCGCCCGCGGCCTTCGCGGCAGCGGCCTGGAGGCCCTCGAACTCTGTCTCCTGCTGCGAGAGCTTCTCTATGTAGCGTTTATAGAGCGCGCTTTCCTTGTCGATCTTGGCGATGTTCTCGCGGATGCGGCTCTGATCGGCAGTCAACTCGTTGATCCCGTTCTTCACCTGCTGTTCTGCCACCTGCTTCTCCGCCAGCACGCGGCGCAGGCGCACCAGCTCGGCGAGCGCGTTCTTGACGCCATCGCCGATCTCGCGGCTCGCCGCCACCTCGGCAATCTGCGCGTCGTTGACATCGACGATGCGAATGCCTTCGAAACTCGGCGCTTCCGTCACGAACTTGACGATCTTGCCTTCGCGAGGCTTGAGATCGACGGTGGCGCGATAAAGTGTTGCCGTCTGCTCCACGCTTCGCTCGGAGGGCTCGAGCAGCTTCCAGTTTTCGAATTTTCGGTGCTCCAACAAAACGCGGCGCGGCTCGCTGGCCGGCGCCGAGACATTGTAGGTGGTCGTCCGCCGGACGACGCGCGTGAGATGCATGACGCTTTGCGCCATCGAAGCCCTGGTGAGCGCGCTCGTGCTCTGTTCCTCGCGAGCGATCTTCGTCTTCTCGTCGACCGCGTAGCTGACGAGCCGCTCCTCGCCGGCGGGGACGCCGTTCAGGCGGGCGTCGCCCACGTAACCGACGCCGGCGCCGGAATCCTCGTAAAGCGTGAGCACGCCCGGCGGCAAGCCGTTCATCGTGTCGTTCTTAAGCCGGACGGAGGCCAAGGGATGCGCGGCGCTGGTCTCCGGCTGATAGAGCGCAAGCCGCACAATCGGAATGTCCTTATCGAGGAGGGGCACGATCGCCGATTGCCCGCTGCCGATCGTGATCGGCGTCGGCAGACGGAACGAGACTTGCGTCATCCCTTCGGCGGCTTCGGCGGTATTGATGCCGCGCGCGAGGTCATCGGCATGAACGCCGCGGCCAGCCCCAAGCCCCGGCTTGCCAGCAAATTTGAGGTCGCCTTCCAAATCCCTCTTGCGCAACGCCTCTTTGGGCGGCGCGGGAGCGGCGTTCGCGGCGGGCGTTCGTATTTGGTCCAAATCGGCTTTTGCCTCCTCGCGTTGCATGACGCCGGTGTCGGGTCTCGGCAGGACGCGGCCCGCCACTTCGACGGGCACTTCCGGGCGGTCGATGTAATAGGCTTCGTAGATCGCTTGACGGAAGGTCACGGGATTGCCGGCGAGAAGCGTGAGCTCCACGCCTTTCCATTCTTGGCCGCTCATATTCTCGAGCACGGCCCAACCCTGGAGATGCGCCTTCTCGGTGTCGGCGCTCGCCGGCATGGTCATGCGGTAGCTCGCCTTCCAAAGCGGCGCCCCTACCACGTAACCGACGCGCACCTGGCGCGTGCCGGTGCCTTGGCTCGCGAGCTTGATCTGGCGGCGGTCCTTGGCGCGGTGGAGGGCGATGTCGCGCAATGCCTGGCTCACCTTCGCTTGCAGATCGGCGTCGACGAAGCTCACGCTCTCGGCGTCCTCGAGAATGAATTGCTGAAGCCCGGTCGCGGTGAGGACGCTCACGCGATGGTGCACGGTCGTGACCTGATCGCGGAGCTGCACGGTCTCCGTCACCGCCTGGAGAATCTGACCGGCGATCGGACGGCTCGCGCCGACCTTGATCTCGGCGCCCTGGAGCGCGTTCAGCAGCGCGGCGGGCGAGGTAAGCGCGGGTTCGCCGAACGGGAGATCGTTGAAGGTCTGGGAGAGCGGATTGCGCCCGGCGAGGCTTGCCGTGCCGACGCCACCCTTGCTGTCATAGACGACGACGGATTTTAGGACGTCATCGACCTGGTCGAGGGGCACGTCCAACGTGAGGTCGGCATTCCCCGTGACCTCCGCCTCGAATTCGAGATAGGCGACGCCGCCCGTCGAGAGCATTACCCGCTTGAGAACGAGGTCGCCCGGTGCGGCATTGGCCGCGCCCGCTACCACGAGGGCGAGGAGGCACAATCCCCAATGAATCAACTTCATACGCAATCCTCCCTAGGTTCTGGCGAGCTGCCTCAACCGGCGGTCACATCCGACGCTGCGGGAGAAAATGGCCGAATTCACGACAGGGAATTTGTCGGCAGCGCCACAATCGCGCGCGGCGCCGTGGCGGATAATTCCCTCTGGGGGCTGAACGAAATTGAGATTTACGCTTGAAAAACTAGGAAACTGTGGCTGGAAGTTGAAGTTTTACTTGAGCTGGCGCCGCCACTCGCGTGCGCCGCTCGCCAGCGGCGGCACGGCCGACCGGGGTGAGCTTGCAGACGAGCCAGCCGGGCTTGATGGGATTGGCGAACCAGGGTTCGGCCCAGCCTTGCTCGAGGCAGGCCTGAATCGTGCGGGGATCGATCTGCTGACCTTGGGTGTCGAAGAGGGGGAGCTTGCCACCGGGTTGGTCAAGGCCGCGTTTGAGCCAGGCGCGCTGCACCGGGCTTGGCACGGGTTTTCGGCTCACGCGGAACGCGCTCATTCCATCCCTCCCTCGACTCTCCCTTGAGCCGATGTTAAGCGGGAGACGCCGATTGGGCCAAGGGAAGAATCAACGGGAGTGAGCATTGATGGCGGTGATGATCGTCTATGTGACGGCCAGCGATGCGAACGAGGCGCGTCGCATCGGCCGCACCGTTGTCGAGGAACGGCTTGCCGCCTGCGCCAATATCTTGGGCTCGATGAACTCGATCTATTGGTGGGAGGGGAAAGTTGAGGAGGCGTCCGAGGCGGTGTTGATCCTCAAGACCACCGAGGCACGGCTTGAGGCACTGGTAACACGCGTTAAGGCGCTCCACAGTTATGATTGCCCCTGCATCGAAGCATGGCCGGCGGCAGCGGGATATCGGCCATTCCTCGATTGGGTGACGCGGGAGACGCATGGCAGCGTTGCTGGCCCCGATGGTACGGCATCGTGAGGGCGATGTTAGAACCTCATCCGGAAAGGCCGCGCGAGCGGCCGTGTCGGAGGATGGGCAGGTGAGTTGAATGAGCACGAACTCGCAGAGGCTCGCTCTCGTCTTCGCCAATGCAGGCCATGTGCTGACGCACCTCCTGATGCTGCTCTATCCGACGGTGGTGCTGGCGCTGGAGCGGCGTTTTTCGCTCTCCTATGGCGAGCTCATGCTGCTCTCGCTGCCGGGAACGGTGCTCTATGGCGCGGGCGCGCTGCCGGCGGGCATCCTCGGCGACCGCTGGAGCGCCGAGCGGATGATGGTGCTGTTCTATCTCGGCAGCGGTGCCGCGGCGATCGCCACCGGCTGCGCTACGGGACCGCTCGGCATCGGCATCGGCCTGGCGCTCGTCGGCCTCTTCGGCTCGATCTATCACCCCGTCGGCATTGCCTGGCTCGTGCGCAACGCGGAGAACCGCGGCCGCATTCTCGGCTGGAACGGCATTTTCGGCAGCGTCGGCGTCGGCATCGCGCCCGCCACCGCTGGGCTCCTCACCGATTGGATCGATTGGCGCGCGGCGTTCATCCTGCCGGGCATCGTCGCCCTGGGGATGGGCCTGGCGCTGGCTTGGTTCGTGCGGCAAGGCGTGGTGGTGGCCGCCAAGACCGACCTCAAGCCGCAAGCGGAGCCCAGGCGCGGCGATGTGCGCCGCGCTTTCGTCGCGCTTTCCATCACCATGCTGGGCGCCGGCATCATCTATCAGGCCATGACAGTCGTGCTGCCGAAGCTCTTCGAGCAGCGCCTCGTCGGATTGACCGATGGTGGCACGCTCGGCGCCGGCGGCTTCGCGAGCCTCGTCTTTGCCGAAGGCATGATCATCCCGCTGCTCGGCGGCTGGCTTGCCGACCGCTATTCGCTCAAATGGATCTATGTGGGCTCATGGATGCTGGCGGTGCCCGCGCTGTTGGCGACGATCGGCCTCTTCGAGCTGCCGCTCTTCGCCATGACCATGGTGATCTTCTCGCTCATGTCGCTGGTGGCGCCGACCGAGAACGCGCTCCTCGTCCGTTATACGCCCGGCCGCTGGCGCGCCACCGCGTTCGGCGCCAAGTTCGTGCTGTCGCTTGGCGTGAGCTCGCTCGGCGTGCCGCTCGTTGCCTTCATCTACGACCGCACCGGCGATTTCGTCTGGCTCTTCGCCGTACTGGGCGCGCTCGCGGTCGCGATCGTCCTCGCCGGCATCTTCCTGCCGCGCGAAGGGGAGGAGGAAGGCGCGGTGCCGGCGGCAGCGCCCGCCGAATGAGCTTCTCGATCGACCGCGTCGACCATTTCGTGCTCACCGTGCGCGATCTCGCGGCGAGCGTCGCCTTCTATGAGCGCGTGCTGGGCGCCCGCGTCATGCCCGGCACGCCCGGTTGCGGACCCACCGCCGTTCATTTCGGCCGGCAGAAAATCAACATCCATGAGAGTGGCCGCGAGTTCGATCCCAAAGCGACCCATCCCACGATGGGCGCCGGCGACTTCTGTCTCATCACCGAGGCAGCGATCGCCGATGTTGTCCGTCATCTCGAGCGCTGTGGTGTCGCGATCGAAGTGGGGCCGGTGCCGCGCGAGGGCGCGCTCGGGCGCATGACCTCCGTCTATTTCCGCGATCCCGACGGGAATTTGGTCGAGGTGGCGCGGTACGAGGGAGATGGACCACAGAGACGGTGAGGCAGTGACGAGAAGGGTTCGCGCTCGCTCGTCACGCCCTTCCTCACCGCCTCACTGCCTCTGTGGTGATTCTTGCCACTACGCGTTCCGCAGCCGCATCGCTTTCTCGAGGCCCTGCTCGAGATCGCCGATGATGTCGGCGATGCTTTCGAGCCCTACGGAGAGGCGCACGACGTCGGGGCCGGCGCCGGCGGCGATCTGTTGCGCTTCCGTCAATTGCCGATGCGTGGTGGAGGCAGGATGGATGATGAGCGAGCGGGTGTCGCCGACATTGGCGAGGTGCGAGAAGAGCTCGACGCCTTCCACCAAGGTCACGCCCGCCTGATAGCCGCCCTTGACGCCGAAGGTGAAGACCGAGCCCGCACCTTTCGGTAGATACTTCTGGGCGAGCTTGTGATATTTGCTCTGCGGCAAACCGGCATAGGCCACCCAACAGACGGCCGGATGGCCGGCGAGATATTCAGCCACGGCTTGCGCATTCTGCACATGGCGCTCCATGCGCAGCGGCAAGGTCTCGATGCCGGTGATGGTGAGGAAGGCGTTGAGCGGCGCCATGGTGGCGCCCAAGTCACGCAAACCCACGGCGTGGCCGTGCACGGTGAGCGCCAAATCGCCGAAGGTCTCGTAGAAGCGGAGTCCGTGATAGGCGGGCTCGGGCTCGCTCAGCGATTTGAACTTGTCGTTCTGTGCCCAGTCGAAGCGGCCGCTGTCGACGACCATGCCGCCCATGGCGTTGCCGTGCCCGGAGAGAAACTTCGTCGTCGAATGGATGACGAGGTCGGCGCCCCAGCGCATGGGCCGGCAGATGTAGGGCGACGCCATGGTGTTGTCGACGATGAAGAGGCAGCCGGCCTCGTGCGCGATCGCGGCGATGGCTTCGAGATCGACGATGACGCCCGTCGGATTGGAAAGGCTCTCGACGAAGATCGCCTTGCATTTAGGCGTGAGTGCGCGGCGGAAATTCTCGGGATCGTCGGGATCGACGAAGATCGCGTCCCAGCCGAATTTCTTGAAGCTGCGGCCGAATTGCGTGATCGATCCGCCATAGAGTTTGTTCGATGTCACGAACTGGTCGCCCGGCTCCATGAAGGAGAAGAAGGCGAGCATTTGCGCCGCATGGCCAGACGCCACCGCGATGGCGCCGCGGCCGCCTTCGAGGCTCGCGACACGCTCCTCGAGGACCGAAACAGTGGGATTGGTGAGGCGGGAGTAGAGATAGCCGTAAGTCTGGAGATTGAAGAGCGACGCTGCGTGGTCGACATCGTCGAAGACGTAGGCGGTCGTCTGATAGATGGGCGTGCTGCGCGCGCCGGTGGTCGGGTCGGGCGAGGCGCCGGCGTGGATGGCGAGGGTCTCGAATCCCGGGGTTTTCGGCTTCTCGGCCATGTCTAAAGTTTCCTGCGCTTGCTCGAAATGATACCGGTGTTGACGCCGCTCCAGGCAAGCTCGCCGTGAAGCCGCGAATATTCGATCTTGGGGCAGCGGTTCATCACCACCTTGAGGCCTGCCGCCTCCGCCTTGGCGGCGGCGGCGTCATGGCGCACGCCCAATTGCATCCACACCACCTTGGCGCCCTTGGCGATCGCCTGATCGACGAGTGGCGGCACCGCATCGGCGCGGCGGAAGATGTCGACCATGTCGATCTTTTCGGGAATGGCGGCGAGATCGGGGCGCACCGTCTCGCCCAAGATCTCCTCGCCCTTCGCCTGCGGATTCACGGGAATGACGCGGTAGCCCTTGTCCTGCAGATACTTCATCGCGAAATAGGAAGGTCGGTTCCAGTGCTCGCTCGCGCCCACCATGGCGATCACGCGAACGGACGCAAGAATCTCCCTTAAGTATTGATCTGAATAGTCATCGTGATCCACGATCCAACCCTCGTCCAAGCCGCGCACGTTACCTTCCACGCACTGGTGGAAACTTAAGCGCGAGATGCCGGCTCGGCAATCCCCAGGCAAACTACGACTTCCAGACGTTCCATAACATTGACATAGCCATCGATGCGCCAGCTGCCTATCTCGTTGGGCATACGTGTGATGGAGGGAAAATGCACCGAGGGAAAATCATTGCTGCGTCTTTGGGCGTTCTGACGGTCGTTTCGCTGGCGCCCGCCTATTCGCAAAATCAACCGATGCCTTCCGGCATCTCGGACACCAAACTTGACCAAGCCGCCGCGGCCATTGTGCACGTCGATAAGCTACAGCGGAGCTATCAACAAAAACTTGATCAAGCGTCACCCGATGAGCGGGACCACGTGATCAAGGAAGCCGACAACGCGCTTGAGAAGGCGGTGAAAGATCACGGTCTCTCGATTGACGAGTACGACACCATTTTACAAACGGCGCAGAACGACCCGGCGGTTCGCGAAAAGCTACTTCAGCGTTTGGATGCGCAGAAGGAGTAGCGGACAAGCGTGAGCCGGGCTTCAATCTCGCGCTTGCTCCCGCAACAGCGTCATCCCGACAGCTGCGGCAAAAGGCCGGATAGGCCAACGAGGATGAGATAGATGGCAACAATGTAATTCAGCAGCCGCGGCATAACCAGAATTAGGATGCCTGCGACGAGTGCGATCAGCGGTTGCAAAAAGATTGCGTTCATTGCCATGGTGCGCTCCATTGCTTCCGGCCACGACGTTGCCCCGATGGTAAGGTCGCGGCCGCGATAGTCGCGCGCCGCGAATCGTGCGCCGATCGAGGGCCTCAGCCCGTTAGCTGTGCCTGCGACAAGCGCCGCCGGGGATGGGATCGAGGGCGCCTACGTACAATGCCACGCGTCAAAAGCCCGCATCCTCGATAGGGGGAGGTCGCATGAGAGAGCGGTTCATCTTGGCGATCATCGCCCTTGCGTCAGCTTGCCTCATCGGCTCGGAAAGTTGGGCGCAGTTACCCGGCCAAGAAAACGCGTTTAAGCGATCGGAGCGTGTTTGGAAGGTCAGAGACTCTTGCGCCCGGACTGCACAAAAACAATTCCCAGACCATACCGCGGAAGGCAACGCCAAGAGAGAGAGTTCGTACCGGAAATGCCTTGAAGCCAACAACCTTCCCTACGAACCCAGCGCTTCGCCCGAGGGCACTGGCTCATCGCATCATTGAGTCGCGGGATCGTCGAAAGGATCCGGAAAACGCGAGCGGTCCGCGCATTGGCCAACTCCAGTTTTCTGTCGGCCTACTCTTGCCAACCCAGGCTGCGTTGTTCAGTTCCTTACTGGTTGGGCGCGGGAGCGGCCGGAGGCGGTGCCGGCGCCGCGGGAGCCGGTGCAGGAGCAGGTGCCGGCGCGGGTTCTGGCGGTAGCGGCGGCGCTGGGGGCGGTGGAGCCGGTGGTTCTGAAATCCTGGCTGCGTTCTTGCGCAGTCCGCAGGCGATGCATGTCGCGGTTGTGCAGGATGTCCCTCAGCAGGTGCGGATTATCCGCGGCTTCAGCAACAACCTCGGTCAACCCTGCCGCGTCGTCGAGCAAACCGTGGTGATCAATGGCCAGCGCGTGCGCGCTACCGGCACGCTTTGCCAGCAATCGGACGGCCATTGGGAAATAGCCTCTCGGCAACAACCCTAAGGCAGGCAAGCGTTACCCGAAGCGCCCACGGCCGCTTATTTCGTCGCTGCTCGCGCCCCGGGTCATTCCCAGCGCGGCGTGCGCTTCTCGATGAAGGCGTCGATGCCTTCCTCCGTCTCGCGCGTCAGCATGTTCTTGGTCATGACCTCGGCGGTATAGGCATAGGCCGCCTCGAGGCCAAGTTCGGCCTGCCGGTAAAAGGCTTCCTTGCCGATGGCGACGGCGAGCCGCAGCTTGCCTGCGATCTGGCGCGCCAGCGCTGTTACTTCCTCATCGAGCCGCTCCGGCGCGACGACGCGGTTGACGAGGCCGATCGCCTTCGCGTGCTCGGCGCTGACGAGATCGCCGGTCATCAGCATCTCCATGGCGGGCTTGCGGCCGACGGCGCGGGTCAGCGCCACCATCGGCGTCGAGCAGAAGAGGCCGACATTGATGCCGTTCACGGCAAAGCGCGCCTCGCTCGAGGCGATGGCGAGATCGCAGGAAGCAGCCAACTGGCAACCGGCCGCGGTGGCGATCCCGTGGACGCGCGCGATCACCGGCTGTGGCAGTTTGGTGAGGCTCACCATGAGGTGCGAGCATTGCGCGAAGAGCGCCTCGTAATGCTGCCGCCCGGGATTGGCGCGCATCTCCTTCAAATCGTGACCGGCGCAAAACCCAGGACCGGCGCCGGCGATGACGACGACCTTGATCTTGCGGTCCGTGCCGATGGCATCGATCTCGCGCTGAAGCGCGGTCATGAGCTCGACGGAAAGCGCGTTCCGCTGCGCCGGGCGATTGAGCGTGAGCCAGGCGATCCCGTCCTCATCGCGCCGCAACAGCACCGGCTCGTTCGACCCCATGGCGTTCTCCTTCCTCGCACCCGAGGTGAGGCGAGATGTGACGTGTCGCCTGCCGCACCACAATCCGCCCGCGCAGCTCGCGCGCTTGCCAGCAGTTATAACGTAACCTTATGCTGGCGGGCAGAGGGTGGAGATGTCGAGCATCGCGGGCAGGCGAGGGGAGGCGAGGGCGACGAGCCGGAAGCTCGCGGCGTGGCTCGCGGTCGTCTCGTTGCTGCTGCAGCTCTGGATCACCGCCGGACACTTCCATCCCGAAGATTTCGCCTCTTTCCTCGGCGCAACGCAGGCCGGCGACGGAGTCGCCGCGTCAACAGATCCTGGTACCAAACCAGCTGGCGCGCTTCTACACAGCGAGTGCGCGATCTGCCTGAGCGCGCAAACTGCCGGCAGCGCCGCTCTGGCCAATGCGGCATCGCCGAACGGACCGACAATCATCAGTGCCGCGGCGCTTGAGCCGGCCGCAGCGCTGCCGCGCAGCCGGCCAGCGCATCTCCTCTTCCAGACACGCGCACCTCCCATCGCCTGAACCCAGTTGGCGAGTGACGCTCCGCCGCAGCGATTGCGGCGGAGCAGCGATGTTCTGAGCGATGGGGGTAAATTATGGATCGATGCTTTTTCAAGATGGCGGCGTTGGGGCTGCCGGTGGTCATCGGCGCAATTTCGGCGAAACCGGCGGCGGCGGATGACCTCGCTGACATGCGCCAAGAGATACAGTCGCTGCGACAGCAATACGACAGCGCGTTGCAGCGCCTGCAAAAGGATTATGAAACGAAGCTGCAGCAGATGGAAAAGCGCGTGAAGGCGGCGGAGGCAAAGGCGCAAGCGGCGCAAGATGCGGCGGCCGCAGCGCGGACGCCGCCGCCAGCTCTGGCGCAGGCCGAGGCACCGCTACCGGCCGGTTCCGCGGCGCCATCGCCCGCGCCGGCTGCGGCTCCGGCCCCAGCACCGGTGCCGGTCGCGAGCGGGGGCGGGACGCCAGCGAGTGCCGGCGCCTTCAACCCGGCAATCGGTGCGGTATTGATGGGGCAGACGACGGCGCAAACGCGCAATCCCAACGATTTCCGGATTCCCGGCTTTGCGTTGGGTGACAACGCCGGGCAATTGCCGCGCGGCTTCGCCATCAACGAAAGCGAGGTCAATCTTTCCGCCAATGTCGACCAGGCGCTTTACGGCAACCTCACGCTTGCTTTCGAGCGCAACAACACTGTCGGCGTCGAGGAGGGATTCATCCAGACGACCTCGCTGCCTTATGGTCTCACGGTCAAAGGTGGCCGCTTCTTCTCCGGCATCGGCTATCTCAATGAGCAGCACGCGCATACCTGGGACTTCGCCGATCCGGCGCTGCCTTATCAGGCATTTCTCAACACACAGTACGACGATGACGGCGTGCAGCTCCGCTGGCTCGCCCCAACCGATCGATTTCTCGAATTCGGCACCGAGGCGTTCCGCGGCGACTTCTTCCCGGCAGGCGGCACCGACAACCACAATTCCGGTGCCGGCGCTTGGAGCGCCTTCGTCCACACGGGCGACGACATCGATGAAAGCGCCAGCTACCGCGTTGGCTTGTCGCATCTCTGGACGACGGCGAAGAATCGCTCGACGTCCGGGCTTGCCGGCACGGACGTCTTCAGCGGCACCGACCACACCTATATCGCCGATGCCGTCTACAAATGGGCGCCCAACGGCAATTTCGTCGAGCGCTACTTGAAGCTTCAGGCGGAGTTCTTCCTGCGGCAAGAGCAGGGCGTCTTCAACGCGAGCCCGCATTTCGCCAATACACAAACCGGCTTTTACGCGCAGGGCGTCTACCAGTTCATGCCGCAATGGCGGGTGGGCTTGCGCTATGATCAGGTGCACGCGAATAGCCTCGGCCGAGGTTTCGCGGGCACCACACTCGACAATCTCGGCGCCACACCGCGCCGCTATTCCAGCATGATCGACTACTCGACGAGCGAGTTCGGTCGCTTCCGCCTGCAATACGATCTGAACCAATTGCGGCCGCAGACCGATCACGAGTTCATTTTCCAATACATCGTCAGCCTTGGCGCGCACGGCGCGCATCAGTATTAGGATCGAGCCATGCGAAAAATTCCGATCGTCACCTTTCTCTTCGCGGTCTTCGCTCTCGGTGCAACCAGTTTGCCGGCCAGCGCCAAGGTCAACGTCTTTGCGTGCGAGCCGGAATGGGCTGCGCTCACGACCGCCCTCGGCGGCGAGGATGTCGAGGTTTTCACCGCCACCACGGCACGGCAGGATCCACATCAGATCCAGGCCCGACCGGCGCTGATCTCGCGACTGCGCGGCGCCGATCTCGCGGTCTGCACCGGTGCGGAGCTGGAAATCGGCTGGATGCCGGTGCTGCTGCGCCAATCGAGCAACGCCAAGGTGCAGCCGGGGGCACCCGGATACTTCGAAGCGACACAGCAGGTGAAGCTGCTGGAAGTGCCGACGCGGCTCGATCGCGCCGAGGGCGACATCCATCCCCAAGGCAATCCGCACATCCAGGGTGACCCGCGCAACATGCAGATCATCGCCGCGGCGCTTGCCAAGCGCCTGGCGGCGATCGATCCCGCCCATGCCGCCGGCTACACAGAACGGGGCAAGGCGTTCGACGAAAAGCTCGCGCAGGCAATCCAGGGCTGGCAGAAGGAAGCGACGCCGCTCAAGGGCGTCAACGTCGTCATCTATCACAAGGAATGGATCTATCTGACGAATTGGCTCGGCATGCACGAGGTCGGCACGATCGAGCCGAAGCCGGGCGTGCCGCCCGGCAGCGCCTATCTCGCGCAGCTCCTCGAGGAGATTCCGCAGAAGAATGTGAAGATGGTGATTTACTCCGCCTACCAGGATCCCCGCGCGCCGGAGTTCATTTCCGCAAAGGCGAAGATTCCCGCTGTCATGTTGCCCTTCACCGTCGGCGGTACGGAGGCGTCGCGCGATCTCTTCGACCTTTACGAGGATACGATCAAGCGGCTCCTGGCGGGAGTTGCCGCGCATGGCTGAGGCGAGCCTCGACATTCTCTGGCCGGCCTTTCTCGCCGGACTCCTCGTGCTGGCGACGCATGTGCCACTGGGCAAGCTGGTTCTCGACCGTGGCATCGTCTTTATCGATCTTGCGATCGCACAGGTGGCGGGCCTCGGCGTTGTCATCGCCGATTTTCTGGGTTGGGAGCCGAACGGCTGGTCTGTCCAGGTGGCGGCGGTGGCCGCAGCGCTCATCGCCGCGGGCTTTCTCATCTGGACCGAGCGGCATCTCGCCCTGTTGCAGGAAGCCGTGATCGGCGTTGTCTTCGTGGTAGCCGCAAGCGCCGAAATCATTCTTTTCGGCTTCAATCCGCATGGCGCTGAGCACCTGAAGGATCTTCTCGTCGGGCAAATTCTTTGGGTCAGCCCGGCGCAGCTTCTGCCAGTCCTGGTGCTTTACGCAGCGGTGCTGGCGATTTACTGGCGCTTCGATCTGGCGCGCCAGCGCGTGTTGTTCTACGCCGTCTTCGCCGTGACGGTGACGGCGTCGGTGCAGCTCGTCGGCGTCTTTCTTGTCTTTGCGTCCCTCATCGTGCCGGCGCTCGCGGCGCGAATCGTCGACATGCGCGACCCGTTGCGTTTCGCCTATGTCTTCGGGTTTGTGGGCTATGTCTTGGGATTGCTTGGCTCGGACATGCTCGATTTTCCCACGGGTGCGGCGATCGTCTGCACGCTTGCGGCCATGGCGGCCGTGACGTTGATCGTGAGAGCCGCCAAGAGTGTCGCGGCATGAGCAAGATCACGCCGGAGGAGTTCGAAACGATCCTGCGCGAGGCGCTCCCCTTCGCGCAAAGCATGGGGACGGAGCTGGTCGAGCTCAACGCCGAGCGCACGGTGGTGCGGCTTCCCTATAAGCGCGATTTCCTCCGCCCTGGCGGCACCATCGGCGGGCCGTTGCTGATGGCGCTCGCGGACATCGCCCTTTACGGCGCGGTCATGGCGGCGCTGGGGCGGGTCGATCAGGCGGTGACGGCGAATCTCACCATCAACTTCCTGCGCCGCCCGCCGCCGGCGGACGTCGTCGCCAAGGCGTGCCTCCTCAAGGTCGGCAAGCGGCTTGCCGTCGGCGAGGTGGAGCTTTTCTCCGGCGAGGGCCCGGAGATGGTGGCGCACGTCACGGCATCATATTCGCTGCCGCCGCAATCCGAGTAACGGTATCATAATACCTCACGAAGAAACTGCCGACATTCCAGGCGCAAAATGCTTGACTGAGGCGGCGATCTCGGCATACTCCGCCGCTTTCAGAGATCGAGCGCGATGAAGACCTATTCCGCCAAGCCGTCCGAGCTGGACAAGAAGTGGCTGCTGATCGACGCGCAGGGGCTGGTGCTGGGCCGCCTCGCCTCGCTCATTGCCGACCGGCTCCGCGGCAAGCACAAGCCCACCTATACCCCGCATATGGATTGCGGCGACCACATCGTCGTCATCAACGCGGAGAAGGTGGCGCTCACCGGCAACAAGCGGCAGGACAGCATGTTCCGCTGGTACACGGGCTATCCGGGCGGGCTCAAGGAGCGAAGCAAGGGCGCCATCCTCGAAGGGAAGCATCCCGAGCGCGTCATCATCAAGGCGGTGGAGCGCATGGTGCCGCGTGGGCCGCTGGGACGGCAGATCATGGGTCATCTCAAGGTCTATGCCGGGCCGCAGCATCCGCATGAGGCACAGCAGCCGCAGCCGCTCGACGTGGCGGCGATGAACCGCAAGAACAAGAGGGCGTGATCATGGCCGATCTGCAGCAGGGGCTTGCTGGTCTCCGCGACGCGCTGCAAGGGGCGCGGACGGCAACGCAGCCGGCGCCGGCGGTCGAGGCAAAGCCGAAGCTCGACGCGCAAGGCCGCGCCTATGCGACCGGCAAGCGCAAGAACGCCGTGGCGCGCGTCTGGATCAAGCCGGGCAACGGCAAGATCACGGTGAACGGCCGCGACAGCCCCGTCTATTTCGCGCGGCCGGTGCTGCGCATGCTGCTCAATCAGCCCTTCGTCATCGCCAACCGGCTTGGCCAATACGATGTCGTCTGTACCGTGGCTGGCGGCGGCCTTTCCGGCCAAGCGGGCGCGCTTCGCCACGGCATCAGCAAGGCGTTGACATACTATGAGCCGGAGTTGCGGCCGGTGCTGAAAGCGCAGGGGTTCCTGACGCGCGACAGCCGCGTCGTCGAGCGCAAGAAGTACGGCAAGCGCAAGGCCCGACGCAGCTTCCAGTTCTCGAAGCGCTGAGCGCGCGAAGATCGTTTTCGCGAGGGCGCTTCGGTGAGAGTCGAAGCGCCCTTTTTCTGTTTTGCGAGTGGGAGTGAGCGATGGCGCCAAAGGTCTTTATCGACGGCGAAGCCGGCACCACCGGGCTGCAGATTCATCGGCGGCTGGGCGGGCGGCGCGACCTCGCGCTGCTCTCGATCGA
>DASZAN010000155.1:0-170241 GCA_035945115.1 Allostellaceae bacterium | reverse complement strand
GGGTACGGTGCTTGGGCATGGGCCTTATTCCTCAAAGGCCCGGCAACCCTGGTCAATCTCAAATCGCTATCTGTCCGGCCCCAGGGGCGCACTCCAAACGTAGGTATCTTCCGGCAGCGCGACGTGCACCATGGTGATGTGCGCCACCTCGCCAGACTGCATCGGCGGCACGTAGCTCCCGGGCCGGTCGCGAGCGATGCAGAGAGAGGCGATCCGGTCGGCGGCGCTCTTGTCGAAGCGGTCCTGGGCCTTGTCGAAGCGCAGCCGGCGGGGTTCGGCGACGGCGCCAGCATCGACGGGCTTCCAGTACATCGAGCCCTCGGACAGCCTCACGAGAACGATGATTACTGGGATGTTCGATCCCTGCCGCCAATAGGCGAGGTCGTCCGGCTTCAGCAGATACTCGAAGCCGTCCGCATCCTCGTATGCATAAGGGCCGGTGTCGGTCGTCTTCACTTGAGCTCCGATCCATTGGGCCAGGGTGCGCCCGGTCTGCGGGTCCCTCAGCTCGAGAAAGCCGTCGATGCCTGTCTCGAGGCGGTTGCAGCCGTTGAAGGCGAAGCCCATGGAAAGAGTGCGCTCGGCGACGAGGTGCTCGCCCCGCTGCCCGATAAGCTGGTTCTGAGACAGTGTCTTCATTGTTTGCCTGACCCAAGGGGAACGGATCGTGAATATATCCAAAGTGTGGTAGTCGGGCAACTAGCCGCCGCTAGACCTTGCGGTCCCATAATTCTGGGCGGTCCCTGGATGAAGATTGGGGCTCTGGTCAATCCTCGGCGCCATTGGTTCTCGCGGCCCGGAAACAGCCGCGGTGCGCTATGCCGCGGTCCGTAGGGGGACCCGGATCGACGGCGCTCGGTAAGTCTCGTATCGGGCCCCCGCAACCATCGACAATCGCGCCGGATCGTCTACAGATCCGGCGTTTCTTTTTGCGCTCCTTCGTTTCGGCGAAGCCGGCGAGGGTCGCAAGATCGCCGACGTGCCTTCGCCGTCTGTGGCGCACAAACCCCTGCGAATTGCCTCCCCCGTTTGCTAACCTGGCCTGCTTCAAGCAGGAAAGAAATTCGTCCGTGTGGCGCGTTCTGCTTTGGTTTGTGCTCATGGTTCTCGTCAGCGGCGCCAGTGTCGTGGACAGACGACCGAGCTTAGGAGAAGTGAGCGCCGCCCTCGCTAAGTCCAGTCCTGAACAGCCGCCAAACCTCGAGGGACTTGATCTCAGCTATCTCGATTTGAGCGGTCTCAACTTCCACCGCGCGAACCTTCGCGGTGCCAACCTTTATGGCGCCGATTTATCCGACTGCGATCTTTCGCATGCCGATCTTTCGCATGCCGATCTCGACCACGCTCTCATTATCCGCACGAATTTTACCGGCGCCAACTTGGCTAACGTGAGCATGTACGCTGCGGCGACCTCTTCGTCGCTGCAGATCTCGGGGCGAGAGGCGCCAATTCTCGCTGGCGCCAATCTCGCGGGTGCTCGTATTGTCGCCCGATTGAGCCAAACAAACCTCAGCGGTGCGAACTTGAAAGGGGTGCAGATGGGTGCCGACCGGCGTCTGCTGCGCACGAACCTATTCAACGACCTTTCCGGATCGGACCTCACGGCAGCAGACTTGTCCCAAGCCGACTTGCGAGAGGTGCCGCTCGCATTTGCACGGTTGGTCGGCGCCAAGTTGCGGGGTGCCAATCTCGCGCATTCCGACCTCTTTCACGCGGATCTCACGGCGGCCGATTTGACCGGCGCCGATCTGAGCGATGCAAACATCGCACAAGCAATCCTCAAGGATACGCTCGGCCTAGGCAGCAGAGGGCAATCCGGTGCCGACTAAAGCGCTGACGGCCCTCGCCACGGCCACTAGGCGAGCCGTCATTGCCGGAGGTTTGTTGGCCCCAGCGCCGGCGGCGTCGGCGCCGCACGAGATGGTCGACACGGCGCTCGTTCTTGCCGTTGACGTGTCAGGTTCGGTAACGCCCGAGAGATTCGCTCTTCAGACGGAAGGAATCGCCCGCGCCTTCGAGGATGCAGCGGTTGCAAGAGCGGTGCTGTCAGGGCCGCATCGAGCGATCTTCGTCACGTTGGTGGAGTGGTCGAACCGACCCGCGGTTTCGGTGCCTTGGACCCTCATTACCGATCGCGAGAGCGCGCGCGCCTTCGCCGCTCGTATTCGCGATGCGCGTCGTACCGATGATCAATTCACCTGCATGTCTGCCGCACTCCAGATGATCGCCGGTAAAGTCTTGCCCTTCCTGCCTGCGCCCTCGGCTCGCACGATCATCGATGTCTCTGGCGACGGTCACGACAATTGTAATCCACTGAAGCCGGTGGACGCCGTTCGCGACGAGCTCGTCGCCGCAGGTGTCACCATCAACGGCTTGCCGATTCTCGAGGGTGAGGAGGCGGCGACCCTGGAAGAGTGGTACCGCAACCATGTCATCGGCGGTCAAAATGCATTTCTCTTGCCCGCTTCGGGATTCCGCGATTTTGGCCGAGCAATTCATGCGAAATTTGTTCTTGAGATCAGCTCTCTTCACCAGCGGTTTCTCTCAAGATCGGGAAATTAGAACCGCTCGAAAATCGCTTTGACAGCATTCGCGCCCCGGACATAGAGTCGAATGGCCCGTCTCGAGGCAAGGGGAGGATTACATGGCATGGAAGACTCCTCGCATTGTCGAAATATGCGTAGGCCTGGAAATCAATTCATACGCTTGCGCCGAGCTTTGATCTAACGTTGGCAGCGCCGCCTCATCGGGGCGGCGCTGCGTGGCGCGCGTTCTGGCGTGCGGTGAGTGATCTAGCCGAAGCACTGCAGCGTCGCTTCAGCCTGTATCTGGCGTAGTTGCTCGATCGCTTCTTTGATCTCCGGCGGATCGCGGAAGAGCCCAATTCTCCCGCCGACGCCACCCCCCAACTGCAGACTAAGTGCCGTCTCCGCCCTTTCATATTGCGCGAAGGGCAGCCGCTTCGCGATGAAGTCGATGCTGCAGGAGCATTTGAGCAACGCTTCGCGGGTGTTGCCGTTCGCGGCCATGCAGCCCAACACGTAATCGGCCGTCTCCGACGTCGGATAGTCGTTGCCGGCCGCGGCCGGCACGATCATCGCAAGCATTGCAACGAACAGCCAAACCATTCCTCTTTGAAGGAGTGCTCCCGCGTTCGCCGGCATGGTTCATAATCTCCTTGAGGTTTCCGCCACACCACGGCGAATCCCGTTATTGGTTCGCATCATTTTGGCTGGCATCAGCGTTGTCGAGAAGCAGGCATCGCGCTATCGAGAATAGGCATCGTTCGTCGTTTAATCAAAGCGGCCACACTGCAATCGCCGCAGAATTCTGCGAGGGAGGACAATCACGCGCGTCCCGGCCTTCGGGGCGCAACAAGAGGACTGACTATGGCCGAACTCGTTCTCATCTTTTGCTTGGCGGGCGCACCTACCTCCTGCCAAGAAGAGCATCCTCTCTTGGGGCAAATGCCGCTCACGAGCTGCCTGGTGCAAGCGCAGCAGTACGCGCAGGAGTGGTTGTCCGATCATCCCAAATGGGCCTTGGCCGAGTGGCGATGTGAGCGGAACATGCCGAAACACCAATCCACCTGAAAGCGCGATAGAGGCGCGTCCGCCACGGTCTCGGCATCGCCGCAGAGTGAGGCCGTCGCTCATTCAGTGCTACCGGAGCGCTCAATCGACAACGCCGCGTCGGAAGAAGCGCCATCGATCGGATAGTGTGGCGTGCGCGTCCTGGCGTTTGCCCGCAGCACTCTTGTACCGAAATTGTGGGAAGCAACAGTGGGCAGAGTGGGCATGCGCACTCTTCCTTTGCACTAGTCCTTTAGGCAGTAGTCCTTTAGGGGCTGGGACTTTTTGCGGATGCTGGGATTATCATTGCTGTCAGCCGCTTTGAATGCGTCCTTTCAGATGCGACCTCCGCGACGAACGCGGGTGGTCTGATTATTCGTGCAGCCTCGCGGATAAGCGGCGACGCTAAAGACATTGGGAGGGAAGCGATGAAACCCAGGGGATACCTTTTGGTCGCCGCTGCTGTCGCGCTGCCCCTGAGCGGGGCATTGGCGAACGACGAGCTGATGAAGCTGGAGAAAGACCCGAACCAGTGGGTCATGCCAACCGGTGATTACGCCAACCAGCGCTACAGTCAGCTCAATCAGATCAATGCGCAGAACGTACAGAACTTGCGACCGGTCTGGAGCTTCTCCACCGGCGTCCTGCGTGGACATGAGGGGGCGCCGCTGGTGGTCGGCGATGTGATGTATGTGCACACACCGTTCCCAAACAACGTGTTTGCGCTCGATCTCAAGAACAACGGTCAGATTCTCTGGAAGTACGAGCCACGCCAGGATCCCTCGGTGATCCCGGTGATGTGCTGCGATACCGTCAATCGCGGCGTCGCCTATGCCGATGGCAAAATCATCCTTGATCAAGCCGATGCGACCGTCGTGGCACTCGACGCGAAGACCGGAAAAGAAGTCTGGAAGGTGCAGAACGGCGATCCCAAGAAGGGCGAGACGATGACGAGCGCCCCGATGATCGTGAAGGATAAGGTGATCGTCGGGATCAGCGGCGGCGAGTTCGGCGTCCAAGGGCGCGTCACCGCTTACGGTCTCAAGGATGGCAAGAAGATCTGGAACGCCTATTCCGTCGGGCCGGACGATCAGATCTTGTTCGATGCCAACACCACCTCGATGGGCAAGCCGGTCGGAAAAGATTCGTCGACCAAGACGTGGGAAGGCGATCAGTGGAAGATCGGCGGCGGCGCAACCTGGGGATGGTACTCCTATGATCCGCAGCTGAACTTGATCTACTACGGCTCGGGCAATCCGAGTACGTGGAATCCGGTGCAGCGACCGGGCGACAACAAGTGGTCGATGACGATCTTTGCGCGCAACCCCGATACGGGCGTTGCGAAATGGGTCTACCAGATGACCCCCCATGACGAATGGGACTATGACGGGATCAATGAGATGATCTTGGCCGACATTCCCGTGAAGGGAAAAGACACCAAGGCGCTCGTGCATTTCGACCGCAACGGGTTCGGCTACACGCTGAACCGGGAAACGGGTGAGTTGCTGGTCGCCGAGAAGTACGATCCCAAGGTCAACTGGGCAACGCACGTCGACATGGCGACCGGCCGTCCGGAGGTCGTCAAGCAGTACAGCACGCAGGCGGGCGGTGAAGATCACAACTCGCAAGGGATCTGCCCCGCCGCACTCGGGTCCAAAGATCAACAGCCCGCGGCCTTCTCGCCCACGACCAAGCTCTTCTATGTGCCGACGAACCACGTCTGCATGGACTACGAGCCTTTCAAGGTCTCCTACACGGCTGGTCAGCCTTATGTCGGAGCAACCTTGTCGATGTTTCCGCCAAAAGGGGACAACAACCTCGGCAACTTCATCGCCTGGGACGCCGGGACCGGCAAGATCGTGTGGTCGGATGCGGAACCCTTCTCGGCCTGGGGCGGCGCGCTCGCCACAGCCGGCGGCGTTGTTTTCTATGGGACGCTCGAAGGCTACGTAAAGGCGGTCGATGAGAAGACGGGCAAGGAGCTCTATCGCTACAAGACTCCGTCGGGCATCATCGGCAACGTGATGACCTACATGCATGGCGGCAAGCAGTACATCGCCGTCCTCTCCGGCGTCGGCGGCTGGGCCGGCATCGGCATGGCAGCGGGTCTCACCAAGGACACCGATGGACTGGGTGCGGTGGGCGCCTACAAGTCGCTCGCTAATTACACCCAGCTTGGCGGCGTGCTGACGGTCTTCGCGCTGCAGTAGTCGCCGTCACTGCTCGTCCGTGCGACGGGTGGGAGAGAGGGTGAGGGTTGGCATCCCTGGGACGGGATGCCAACCTCTTTTTGTACCTATCCGAGCAAACGATCGTCGTCGCGGGAGGATACGCATGAAGTGGCGTCTCTATCTTATGGCACTCGCCGGCGCTGGCGGGATTGCCTGGATTGGTGGCGCCGCTGTGAGCGCAGCGGGGGAAAATGGAGACAAACCCTATACCGTCAAAGACGGCAAGGTCGACCAGCGCACTTACAATGGCTGGCGGCGCTATACGGAATCTTGCCTGCGCTGCCACGGTCCCGATGGCGCCGGGAGCTCCTACGCGCCCGATCTGACGCGATCGCTGAAAAGCATCAGCGAGGAGGACTTCAAGGAAGTCGTCGTGAACGGCCGCGTCAACGTCAATGCCGCCGCCGAGAATGTCATGCCACCCTTCGGGACAGTGGAAGACGTCATGTCCTACCTCGACGATATCTATGCTTATCTGAAAGCGCGCTCTGACGGCGTGCTCGATCGCGGTCGGCCGCCGCGGATCGGCCAAAATTGACGCGGCGATCCGACGGCTGCGCGCGGGCCGCGCTTCTTCGCGTATTTCGCATGGCCATGGTAGCCGCGGGTCTCGCGCTGGCTGCCGTGGAGGCGTTTGGCCAAGGATCGTTGCCACACAGCGAACTGCGCGTCTGCGCGGATCCCAACAATCTGCCCTTTTCGAACGAAAAGGGTGACGGGTTCGAGAACAAGATCGCCGAATTGCTCGGTCGCGACATGTCGCTCCCCGTCAAATACTTTTGGTTTCCGCAGATCATCGGCTTTGTTCGCAACGGTCTGCAGGCCGGTCGCTGCGATCTCGTCATGGGCACCGTCGCGGGCGATGAAATCATGCAGACGACGACCCCATACTATTTCACGAGTTACATGTTGGTGTTTCGCGCCGACAAGAAGCTCTCGTCGGATCTCGATGACCCCACGCTGAAGGAAATCCATATTGGCGTGATCAGCGGCACGCCGCCCTCAGATCTCCTCCTGCGTCATGCGCTCATGGTAAATGCTCGGCCTTATGCGCTCACCGTGGATACGCGGTATGAGTCTCCGGCACATCAGATGCTGCTCGATATCGCCGGCGGCGCGATCGATGCCGGCATGGTCTGGGGACCATTCGCCGGCTACTACATCAAGCAAGATAAGCTGCCGCTTGCCATGGTAAAGCTGAACGAGGAACCTGGCGCGCCTCGCCTGGCCTACCACATCGCCATGGGAGTCCGCGGCACCGAGCCTGATTGGCGGCGTCGCATCAACGACGCCATTCGCAAGCATCAGGACGAGATCACCGCCGTCTTGCGCGACTTCGGTGTGCCGCTGCTTGACGAACAGGGTGGACTGGTCAGGCCCTAGAGCGCCACTCAGTGCAATGCCGATTCGAGCGCGCGCGCATAGGCGCCGAGGCGCGCGTCGAGAGACACCGGCACTTGGCAGGCATAGCGCATCGTCCGCTGTACCTCGGCATAGGTGCGCGAGGTGTAGGTTAGTCGTTGCTGTAGCTCATCGCGAGCCGGTGACACGTCGCCGTGCTCGGCATCGGTCATCGCGCCGAGTTCAGTGGTCAGCCGGTCGATGAGTGCCGCGAGATTGCGCTGACGCTCGCCCAAATCCTTAATTCGTTCGATCACCTCGGCACGCTCATGGTTCGTCTCGGTGAGCAAGCCCGAAAAGGCCAGAGTGATGGGTCGCGCTTTGTCGGAACCGAGCTGTTCGGCAAAAGCTGCGATGGCCGCCTCGCCTTGCTCGGGTCCGATATCGCGCGGAACAATGTGTTCGACGAGTTCCGTCACACGCGGGTCGGCGCGCCAATCGCCGACGTCGTCGATCGGCGGCCCGTTCCAGATCATCCCAGCCGTGAGCACCGGCACCAAGCGCTGTTGGCATGGCCACTCGGCATCGCTTGCTGCGGCAATGCTGGATGATGGCATGAGAGCGGCCAATCCGATGGCGAACAAGCGTCCGAGCGCCATCATGCCGCCGCGTCTGTGAGCGAGCCGCTTCACGGCCGAACGACGATGCCCCACGGCTGCTCCCCCGCCACTACGGATCTCAGGACTTTGAGGTTGGGCACATCGATCTCTGATATGTCGTTGCTGATGCCGTTTGTCGTGTAGAGCCGAGACTGATCGTGGTTGAAGGCGAGGTTCCAAACGCGCTGGCCGACGAGTAGGTATTTCTTCACTTCGTAGCTCGCGGCGTCGACCACCGCGACGCGATTGGCCGGTCCGAGGGCGACGAAAGCCAGCTTGCGATCGCCCGTGATGGCAATTCCCACCGCCTGCACCGCTTCTTTCGGAACGCCCGATACCTCAAACTTAATCTTGTGAGTTACCTGGTGTGATCCCGCATCGATGACGCTGACCGAACCGCCGATTTCAGAGGACACCCAAACTTCTTTACCGTCCGATGTCCATTCGGCATGACGAGGTCGGCTGTCGACCAGCACGTTCGCCACCACCTTGTGCGCTTCGTTGTCGATGAAATGCGCCATGCTGGTGGTTTCGGAGGTGTTGACGATCCACTTGCCGTCGGGACTGATACCGATACCCTCGGGTTCCACGCCCACAGGTATTTCGCCGACGATTCGCCGCTGCTCGATATCGACGATCGAGACCAGACTATTGCCCTCGTTCGAGACGTAAAGATGCCGGCCGTCAGGATGGAGAGCAAACGTCTCGGGATCAGCCCCGCTCGGCAGAGGCGGCTTCAGTTTGTAGGTGTCGAGATCGAGCTGTTCGATCTCATCGTTGTCGCTCGCGCAAATGTAGAGCGTATGCTGATCTTTTGAGAGGATAATGCCGCGCGGCCGTTGGCCGACGGGGATCGTCTTCATCATCTTGAGCGATGCCGCGTCGAAGACGCTGATCGAGTTGCCTTTCTCGTTGGATACCAACACGGTTTCAGCGTTGGCGATCGTCGTCGCAAGCGCGACCACTGCCCATGCCAGAAGTACGCGACGCACTAGCTCGGGGAAGCTACGGATGGTTCGCGCGATGCTGTTGTTGACCAAAGACCCTCTCCCTCCCCCTCTCGAACGCGGCTCTCATTTTTCTTGGTCGAGCCGCGAAGCAGCCCCTGAAAAGCTAGCGCACCACCTTTTCGAGATTGAGCCCCTTGGTAGCCTCCAGGCTTTTCGCCCCAGTCAGCACGGTGCCGTCGAGGTCGGCCTCGGTGAAATCAGCGCCGGCGATCTCAGCACCCGACAGATCGGCATGGGCGAGATCGGCACGGAAGAGATTGGCACCGGTGAGATTGGCGTCAGCGAGCTTGGCGAACGCGAGTACCGCTCGATTGAGGTCGGCGTTCGAGAAATCCGCTCCACGGAGATCGGCACTCGTGAAGTCATTGCGCATCATGCCCATGGACTGGTTCTTCATATCGACACCGAGCCGGGCGCCGACGAAGCGGGCGCCCCGCAGATCCATTCCGGTGAGGCGCGCGATGACGCGCGCGCCAGAGAAGTCAGCGCCGGCAAACCTCGGCGCCTCGTCTCGCGATGGCGTTGCCAACCCAGGAGCGACGACCGGGCCAAACATGCTCGCGTCAGTGAGATCGGCGCCGGTGAAATCGGCCCGCATGATCCACGCGAGATCAAGCCGAGCGGCGTGCAACTTTGCTCCGGAAAGATTCGCTCCGACCAGCTTGGTGCCATAAAGATCAGCGCCAGAGAGCACGGCACGCTTGAAATCGAGTTCGCTCAGGTCGAGTCCGGTCAGATCCTTGCCCGAGAGATCGGCGGGTCGCTCCGGCGTCGCTGCGGCGAGTAACGCGCGTACCTCATCGGCGGACAACTCGGCGGCGCCAGCCGGGTGTGTCGCAACGACAGCGGTTGCGAGCAGCAGCGCGTGAAGGAAAGCAAATCGCCGGCGATTCGGGCTCCGGCTCTCCGGCCTTCCGGTGCAAGCGGCGGCGGCCATGTGCAGCCTCCTGCCGCGAATGTTGCCACCGCGAGCAATCGGCGGCAACGCCCTTACGCGGATACCGGCACTACCCTCGGTTACAAATCTGGATGCGGGGTTGAGACAGTACGAATTTCACGACGGCCGACCCGATTAGGTCTGCCTCTCTCGCGCGCCAAACTGGCAACGCCACCCGGTGAGCTGCCATTTGGGATGCTCCTCCGTCCATTCGGCGGCGATTTGCTGCCCCTGAATCATGCAGGACATTGGGGTTTCGAGATCGATCGGCGGACGCTCTTCACGACAAATGTCAGGTGTCGCCGAAAGACAGACCACAAGAATGAGCGTGACCATATGCAGGAAGGCCCTCAGGTTCCAAAGTTGCGTGCTCGTCTCTCGGGTTACCTACCCTGCAGCGTGTTCATTGTTGGGCGTTGTTCTTCGGTGCCAATGACGCAAACCTAAACAAGCAACGACTATGCCAGTAGCGGGCGCGCCGAAATTTGTGGGACAACGCCGTGAACCTGCCCACTAAGTGGGCAGAATTGTCGCAAAATGGTCACCATTTGGTTAACGTGCTGCGCGGTGGCGATGCGACTCGGATCGGCGGATATGGAGAGCGGATCCTCCGCGTTCGACAAGCTGCAGCAATGCTCCTCGAGGGTGATCTTGCAATTGCAATCGGAAGCGCATACCGTTGACGGAGAAATTCCGTCCGCCGCAAATCTGCGAAACGAGGACGGCTCTTTGGTTCGCAAACAAGGGCTGAGAGCCAAGCCCGTGAGGGAGATGGCGGGCTCGACCTAGCCCAATCGAGCCGCCCAGCGTTGACTTCCTTCGGGAAGACGCGCCGATCGCCATAGGGATGGCGCCGCTCATTGATACCGAGGTCAGGTTGGTGATGACGAAGCGCCGCAAGGCGCGGGCGCAGCGCGCAAGCGGCTGGCGGCCCCGATGCCTGGAGGGGAGGAACCGCATCAATGAAAACGCGTGCCGCCATTGCCTTCGAGGCGAAGAAACCGCTCGAGATCGTCGAAGTCGATTTGGAAGGGCCCAAGCCTAGTGAAGTGCTGGTGGAGATTAAAGCCACGGGCGTCTGCCACACGGACGACTACACCTTGTCCGGCCTCGATTCCGAGGGCCTCTTTCCCTCGATCCTCGGCCATGAAGGCGCGGGTGTGGTGTTGGAGGTGGGCGCCGGCGTCACCACCGTGAAACCCGGCGATCACGTCATCCCGCTCTACACGCCCGAATGCCGCCAATGCAAATCCTGCCTCTCCGGCAAGACCAATCTCTGTACCGCCATCCGCGCGACCCAGGGCAAGGGCGTGATGCCCGACGGCACCTCGCGTTTTCGCTTTCGCGGGCAGATGGTTCACCACTACATGGGCTGTTCCACGTTCTCGCACCACACCGTCCTGCCCGAGATCGCGGTGGCGAAAATCCGCGATGACGCGCCGTTCGACAAAGCCTGCTACATCGGCTGCGGCGTCACCACCGGTGTCGGTGCGGTGATCAACACGGCCAAGGTCAAGCCCGGTTCGAATTGCATCGTCTTCGGGCTCGGTGGCATCGGTCTCAACGTGATCCAAGGCCTGCGACTCGTTGGCGCTGGCCAGATCGTCGGTGTCGACGTCAACGGCCGCAAGGAGGAATGGGGCCGGCGGTTCGGCATGACGCATTTCGTCAACCCGAGCAAGGTAACGGGCGATTTGGTTCAGCATCTCGTCACGCTGACCGATGGCGGCGCCGACTACACCTTCGACTGCACCGGCAATACCACGGTCATGCGCCAAGCGCTCGAGGCCTGCCATCGCGGCTGGGGCGAAAGCATCATCATCGGTGTCGCCGAGGCGGGGAAAGAGATCGCGACCAGGCCGTTTCAGCTGGTGACCGGCCGGGTCTGGCGCGGCACCGCGTTCGGCGGCGCGCGCGGCCGCACCGACGTGCCCAAGATCGTCGACTGGTACATGGGGGGCAAGATCCAGATCGATCCCATGATCACCCACGTCCTGCCGCTCGAGCGCATCAACGAGGCGTTCGACCTCATGCATCGTGGCGAGAGCATTCGCTCCGTGATCGTGTACTGATTTACTTGCGGCGAAGAAGGGAGGCGTACAATGGCTATTTCGATCCATCCGGCGGTCGATCGCGGGGTAAAGAAGGGCTCGCCGACGTTCGAGGGCGGCATGCTGACGTGCAAGTGCAGCAGCGCACCGGTGACGGTGAAGATATCGTCGCAGTCGGCGCACAACCATATCTGCGGCTGCACGAAGTGCTGGAAGCCGAGCGGCGCGCTCTTCGCCATGGTCGCGGTGGCGCCGCGCGACCGAGTCGAGGTGGTCGCTAACGGCAACAAGCTCAAGGTCGTCGATGCGAGCGCCGCGATCCAACGCCACGCCTGCAGCCAATGCGGCGTGCACATGTATGGTCGCATCGAGAACAAGGCCCACCCGTTCTACGGTTTCGACTTCATCCATACCGAACTGTCAAAGGACGAGGGTTGGTCGGCGCCGGAGTTCGCCGCGTTCGTGTCCTCGATCATCGAATCGGGCGCTGATCCCAAGCAGATGGGCGCGGTGCGCGCGCGGCTGAAGGAATTGGGCCTTGAGCCCTATGACTGTCTGTCGCCGGCGCTGATGGACGCGATTTCGACGCATGTGGCGAAGCAGAAAGGCGTCCTGCACGCCTGAGCCAATCGGTCTCTGAGCGTCGGGGCGGACTGGGAAGCAGTTGGCCGGCGCCATGAGCTTTGAGACGCTGAGCTCGAGCAAGAGCCATGGCGGCGTCCAACTGGTTTGCCGCCATTCCTCCCGAGAAACCGGGACGGAGATGACGTTTGCCGTCTTCCTCCCGCCTCAGGCGCGAACGCGTGCTTGCGCGACGCTGACGTACTTGTCCGGCCTGACATGTACGCACGCCAACGTGGTTGAGAAAGGCGAGTACCGCGCGGCAGCGGCGGAATTCGGGCTGATCATCGTTTGCCCCGACACCAGCCCACGCGGGCCGGGCGTACCTGACGATGACGCCTATGATTTCGGCCAAGGCGCCGGCTTCTATGTCGATGCCACCGAAGCGCTGTGGTCGCGACATTTTCGGATGTACTCCTACATTACCAGCGAACTACCGGCTTTGGTTCGGGCGGAATTTCCCGCCGATGCGTCGCGCCACGGCATTTTCGGCCATTCGATGGGTGGGCACGGCGCGCTGACGATCGCCCTGCGGGGCGCCGGTGCCTATCGCTCGGTCTCGGCTTTTTCGCCCATCGTTGCGCCCTCGCAAGTGCCGTGGGGCCGGAAGGCCTTTGCTGGCTATTTGGGTCAGGACGAGCAGCGCTGGCGTGCCCACGATACGGTGGCTCTCCTCGAGGACGGGTATCGCGTCAACGAAATTCTGGTGGATGTCGGTACGGCCGACCAGTTCTTGGAGCGCGAGCTGCGGCCAGAGCTCTTGGAGACCGCTTGTGAACGCGCCGACGTCGCCCTGACGCTGCGCCGTCAACCCGGCTATGACCACTCGTACTTTTTCATCTCGACGTTCATGCGCGACCATATTGCCTGGCACGCGACACGGCTCGCCAGCTAGATGCGGGGTGCCAACATTTCGCGGAGATCGGCGAGGTGTTCGCGTCCCCAAAAGAGTTCCCCATCGATGAGGAAGCTTGGTACGCCGAAGACGCCGGCCGCTTCCGCCGCCTTTTGAATGAGGTCGTGTTCCCGGCGGCCCTCGCCCGGGAGGTAATCGAAGAACCCAGTTGTCTCGGCGCCGACCTCGGCCAACACCCTCGCAAGGACCGCCGGATCCTCAATGTCGAGTTCGCGCCGCCAAAATCGTTCGAAGACACGGTCGTGGTAGCGGCGGAAGACAGCCGCACTTTGACGCTTCGCCCAAAGCATGCCGATCGCAGCGAGCGACGAGTCCCAGATCTTGCGCGGTCCCAAGATTGTCAGGCCACGCTTTCGAGCTTGGCGACGGCAGTCCATATACGAGTACCGTACCCTGCGCCACTGATGAGGATTGCGCGCGGATTCAATGACCTCGCCGTGCTCGTCCACTCGGGCGGTGCCGAGATAGCTTGGAATATCGAGGGTGTATGGCAGCCAATCGAGGCGAACCTCAAACTCGTCTTCAAGCCCGTAGATCAGGTCCTTGGCGAGAAACGCATAAGGGCTTTTGTAGTCAGTGTAGACGACGGCCGTCTTCACTCGATCCATTCGTGGCCACCTTCGACCAGGGAACAGCCAAGCGGCTGGCGAATTCGGGCGGTTAGGATTGTTTTACCACCCTTGGTACACGATCGGGGCGGTAAAACAACAGTAACCGACGTCATGCCGATCATTGAACACGACCCCTGGCGGGAACAGTATTTCGATTGCATCGCCTGTCCTCAGGATATCGCCATTCCGACCGACGACGCCGATGCCTATCATCTCTTCCCGACGCACCGCTGGGTCTATAACAAGCTGCTCATCGCCGAGAGCCAGGGCATCCCCTGCGCGCCGCACGGCCTCGTGCCCCCCGATTTCCCGGTCTTCTCGAAGCCAATCTACAATATGCGCGGCATGGGCACGGGAAGCTGCGTCATCCGCTCGCTCGACCAATGGAACTGTCTCCAGGCGCCGGGCCATATGTGGATGGAGATCCTGAGCGGCGAGCATGTCAGCAGCGATGTTGCCGTGATCGACGGCAAGCCACACTGGTGGCGCCATACGACGGGCGAGCCCTTGAAAGGTGGCATGTTCGATTATTGGACCGTCCATGCCGAGTCGCGGCCCGCCATCGAGTCCTATTGCGGCGAATGGCTCGGCCGCAACCTGCCGGGCTATACCGGCATGGCCAACTTTGAGACCATCGGCGGCCGCATCATCGAATGCCATCTGCGCTTCACCGACCAGTGGCCGGATCTTTATGGCGCAGGCTGGATCGAGGCCGTTGTCGCGCTCTATGCGAAGGGCGTCTGGCGCTACAAGGACGAGGATCGCCGCGTCGGCTATAGCGTCGTCCTCTTCGGCGCGCACGGCATCCAGTACGCGATCGACCGCAACGCCGTCCCGGCGCTGATTGCCGAGTATCCCGAGGTCGAGAGCATTCAGATCACCTTTCACGACGACAAACCGCCCGAGGCCCATGCCATGCCGCCGGGCGGCTTCCGTCTTGCCATCATCAATTGCTGGGATCTCGAGGCGGGGTTCGATCTCCGCGATCGCCTGACGCTGCGCTTCTGCTCGATGGGCCAGAGCCGCGTATCGCGCGGACGGCGCAGCAAGAAACCCATCCTCGCGTGAAGACGGTCACCGGCTTTCCGCGTGCGGTCAAGGTGATCGAGAACGAGTGGATTCCGCTGCCCGATGGAACGCGGCTTGCGGCTCGGATTTGGCTGCCGGCCGATGCAGAGCGGGCGCCAGTGCCAGCGCTTCTCGAATATCTGCCCTATCGCAAGCGCGACTTTATGCGTAGCCGCGACGGCCCGATGCACCATTATTTCGCAGGCCACGGCTATGCCAGCATCCGCGTCGACATCCGTGGCGCCGGCGATTCCGATGGACTGACGCTCGACGAATACACGGAGGAGGAACATGAAGACGCGATCGCCGTCATCGCCTGGCTCGCGGCGCAGCCATGGTGCACCGGCGCGGTCGGGATGTTCGGCATCTCCTGGGGCGGCTTCAATTCGCTGCAGGTCGCCGCGCGCGCGCCCGATGCGTTGAAGGCGATCATCACGCTCTGCGCGGCCGACGACCGCTATGCTGACGACGCCCATTACATGGGCGGCTGCCTGCTCAACGAGAACCTGATCTGGGGCACCGCCTTTCTCATGTACAACGCTTTGCCGCCCGATCCCGAGATCGTCGGCGTGCGCTGGCGCGAGATGTGGCGCGAGCGGCTCGAGGCGTCGGTGCTCTTCCCAGCGCAGTGGCTCCGCCATCAGCGGCGCGATGCTTATTGGCGGCACGGCTCGGTGTGCGAGGACTACGCGGCCATACGCTGTCCCGTCTATGCCGTTGGCGGCTGGGCCGATGCTTACTCGAACGCGGTGCCGCGGCTGCTAAAAGGCCTTCGCGTGCCGCGCAAGGGCCTGATCGGGCCATGGTCGCATTCTTTTCCGCACAACAGCGTGCCGGGGCCGACAATCGGATTCCTGCAAGAGGCGCTGCGCTGGTGGGACTATTGGCTCAAAGGAATCGACACCGGGATCATGGACGAACCCTTGTTCCGCGTGTGGATGCAAGAGAGCGTGACACCGCAGGCGCAATACGTGGTTCGTCCCGGACGCTGGGTTGCGGAGGCGGCTTGGCCGTCGCCGCGGATCGAGCACCGCCAGCTCGCGCTCGATGCCGGCGGCTTTCTCGTGACAAGGGGCGCGGCAGAGAAACGGCTCGAGATCACCTCGCCCCCGGCGACCGGGATCACGAGCGGCGATTGGTGTGCCTTCGGTCGAGCCGGCGAAATGCCGACCGACCAGCGCGCCGATGACGAGCGCTCGCTCACCTTCGATTCCGAACCGCTCGAGGCGTGTGTCGAAATTCTGGACGCACCGACGCTCCACCTTGTCTTCGACAGCGACCGGCCGGTGGCGCAAGTCGTCGTGCGCCTCAACGACGTGTTTCCCGACGGCACCTCGGCGCGCGTCACCTATGGCGTGCTCAACCTCACGCATCGCAAAGGTCACGAATCTCCCGCGCCTCTCGTGCCGGGCGAGTGCTCTGAGGCGGTGGTCAGACTGAACGACATCGCCCATTCTTTTCCCGCCGGCCATCGCATCCGCGTCGCCATCGCGACCGCGTCGTGGCCGCTCATCTGGCCCGCACCCGAACCGGTGACGCTTGGCGTCCATACTGGCGTGAGCATGCTCGACTTGCCGATGCGGCCGCCCAGCCCGGGAGACGCCGTGCTCCCGCCTTTCGCGGCGCCCGAGGAAGGTCCGGGCGATCGGGCGCGGGTGCTGCGCCCCTCGACCCTGCAGCGTACCGTCGAGCGCAACGTTGCCACGGGCGACGTCATTTATCGCGTCTTCAGCGACGGCGGCGATTTCGACGGGGCGGGGCTCGTCCATTTCGATGAGATCAGCCTGAAGGCCGGTTTTGCCTTCGCCCAAAGCTACCGAATCGGCGAATCCGATCCGCTATCGGCCGGAGCACAGATCGCCGCGCATGCCACGCTCCGCCGCGAGCGCTGGACGCCGGAGCTGCTCAGTGTGGTCGAACTGCGCGCAACCAAAGAGGATTTCATCGTCACCGCGCGTCTCACCGCCAGCGACGGCGACGGCGAAATATTCACCCGCACCTGGAACGAGACCATTCCCCGCGACTTGCTGTGAGGACTGCCCTGCGTTCGGAGCAGCCCGCTTGCCTTGTTGGGCTACTCCCCGGGCGTTGCGACCGGCTGGCCTCTTGAGCCCGCGGCGCCACGCCGTTCCTCCTCGAGCCAAAGGTTGTGGTGCTCCTTTGCCCAATTGACGTCGACCGTGCCTTGCCCCATCGCCTCGAATGCCCCTTCCATGCCGATCGTGCCGATATAGATGTGTCCGAGCATCGCCGCGATGAACAGCATGGCGATGATGCCGTGCGCCATCTCGGCACTCTGCATGGTCTCGATATCGGTGCCGTAGAAGGGGAAGATCAGCATATAGCCGCTGACCGCGATCGCGGCGCCGCCGAGCACGACAATCCAATAGATCAGCTTCTGACCGGCATTGAACCGTTCGGCGGGGGGATGATCGCGGTTGATGATGCCGCCGCCGCGTTTCAGCCAGTCGAGATCGACGCGATTGGGAATGTTGCCGCCGATCCACATAAGGAAGATCAGCACAACGCCCAGCGTGAACGGGAAGCTCAGATAGTTGTGGGCGTATTTCGCCCATTCCGACCACGCGGTAAACGCCTCGGGAGACATCAAGGGAAGCAGCAGGCGCTTGCCGAAGGTGACGTTGAGACCGGAAAGGGCGAGCACGATGAAGCACGTCGCCGTCATCCAATGGACGAACCGCTCCGCCGCATTGAAGCGCACGATGGTCGTTCCCGACCGTCCGCTCTCGAGGCGCACCATGCCGCGGACGAGATAGAAGATGATGAGCACGCCGAGAATGCCGATGATCGCAATTGCGCCGATCCAGCGCAGCGTCACCTCGTGGAAATGGCGCCAATCTCGGCCCGCAGGCTGCTCGATGGTGTAGGATTTGACGTCGGGGATGCTGCCGCGGCCTTGAATGGTCCTGAGTTGCTTCAGGAGTTGATCCTCCTGCACGGCATTTGCGGTGGGATTGACCGAGCTCGGCTGCTGCGCCGCCGCACCTTGCCACGTCATCGCCAGGACGACGAAAACCACTGCCGCGATGATATGCCGACCAGCGGCAATCAAGGTCGTCATGTATGCACCTCCCGTCCGGGCGACACTTCTTCGTCCTTACGATGTAATCGTTTCCCGATAAGCGGTCTTCCAGCCCCAAGCGCCCGAGCCATAGCCGCGCTTCAGCACGCGTTCCTTGTAAATCTGCGCGATGATCTCGCCGTCGCCGGCGAGGAGCGACTTGGTCGAGCACATCTCGGCGCAGAGCGGCAGCTTGCCTTCGGCGAGGCGATTGGCGCCGTATTTCTCGTACTCGATCGGGCTGCCATCGGTCTCCGGTCCACCGGCGCAGAAGGTACATTTGTCCATCTTGCCGCGCGTGCCGAAATTGCCGACGCGGGGATATTGCGGCGCGCCGAAGGGGCAGGCGTAGAAGCAATAGCCGCAGCCGATGCAGATGTCCTTGGAGTGCAGCACCACGCCGTCGGCGGTGGTGTAGAAAGCATTCACCGGACAGACCGCCTGGCAGGGCGCGTCGGTGCAATGCATGCAGGCCATCGAGACCGAGCGCTCGCCGGGCTGGCCGTCGTTGAGCGTGACGACGCGGCGGCGATTGATGCCCCAGGGCACCTCGTGCTCGTTCTTGCAGGCGGTGACGCAGGCGTTGCACTCGATGCAGCGGTCGGCGTCGCAGAGGAATTTCATCCGGGCCATGGTCGTTCCTCCCCTTACGCCGCTCTGACTTGGCAGAGGGTGACCTTCGGCTCCTGCATGCCGGTCGCAGGGTCATAGCCGTAGGTCGTGATCGTGTTGGCGCTTTCGCCGAGCACGACGGGATCGGTGCCTTGCGGATAGTTGGCGCGGAGATCGTCGCCGCCGAACCAGCCGCCGAAATGGAAGGGCATCCAGGTCACGCCCTTGCCGACGCGCTCGGTGACGAGCGCCTTCACCTTGGCTTTGGAATTGTTTTCGGCGCCGGTCACCCACACCCAGGCGCCGTCCTTGATGCCGCGCTCGTTGGCGTCCGCTGGATTGATCTCGATGAACATGTCCTGCTGCAGCTCGGCGAGCCACTTGTTCGAACGGGTTTCTTCGCCGCCACCCTCATACTCGACCAAGCGACCGGAGCTCAGGATCAACGGGAATTGCTTGGCGATGCCCTTCTCGACCGCCGCCTTCTGGACCGTGGCGCCGATATTCGGCAGTCGGAACTGTTTGGCATCCGGCAAGGTCGGGTATTTCTGCACCAAATCGATCCGCGGCGAGTAGATCGGCTCGCGATGCGTCGGAATCGGATCGGGCAGGTTCCAAGCCAGCATGCGCGCCTTGCCGTTGCCGTAGGGGAGACAGCCATGCTTCATTGCGACACGCTGGATGCCCCCGGAGAGGTCCGTCGACCACGACACCGTCGTGATTTTGTCGGGAGCTCCTGCGACCTTCTCGATAATGGCGAGCTCGTCCGGTGTCAGATCACCATCCCAGCCGAGCTTCTTCAGCACCGCCATGGTGAATTCGGGATAGCCGTCCTTGATCTCCGATCCGACCGAGTAGGAGCCTTCGGCGAGGAGGTTCACGCCTTCGCGCTCGACGCCGAAGCGCGCGCGGAAGGTGCCGCCGCCATCCATCACGGCGAGGTTGGTGTTGTAAAGCAGCGGCGTACCGGGGTGCTTGACCTCGGGCGACCCCCAGCACGGCCATGGCAGGCCGTAATAGTCGCCCTTCGCCGGCCCGCTCTTGGCGCGCATGGTGACGAGATCGAAATCCTTTTGATTCGCCATGTGCACCTTGAGGCGCTCCGGCGACTGGCCGCAGTAGCCCGTCGACCAGCTGCCGCGGTTCATCTCGCGGAGCGTATCCTCGGGCGAGGGATTGCCGTTCTCGATCTTGATGTTCTTGAACATCTTGTCGGCAAAACCGAGCTTCTGGGCGATCGCATACATGATCTCGAGATCGTTCTTCGATTCGAAGATCGGTTTCACGATCTGCTCGCCCCATTGCAGCGAGCGGTTGGAAGCGACGCGCGAGCCCGACGCCTCGAACTGCGTGCAAGCCGGCAGGAGATACATGTTCTCCTTGCGGCCCGCCTTCACCGCGAGCGACGCCCAGGTGGTGGGATGCGGGTCAGCCACGACGAGAAGTTCGACCTTCTCCAGCGCTTTCAGCGATTCGGGAATGCGCGTGATGCTGTTGCTGGCGTGTCCCTGCACGAACATCGCCCGCACATTATCCTTTTGGTCGACCTGATCCTTCGGCAGCAACACCGCGTCGAACCAGCGTGTCAGCGGGATGCCCGGAGCCTCCATGATCTTCTTGTTGTCGAAGCGTGAGAGCAAATAGTCGTAATCGACCTCCCAAACCCGGCTCCAATGCTTCCACGCACCCTCGGCGAGGCCGTAGTAGAAGGGCAAGGTGACGATATCGAGACCGACGTCGGTCGCGCCCTGCACGTTGTCGTGGCCGCGGAAGATGTTGGCGCCGGTGCCGGGCTTGCCGACATTGCCGGTGAGCAAGAGCGCGATGCAGCTTGTGCGCACATTGGCGGTGCCGACCGTATGCTGCGTCTGCCCCATGCACCAGATGAGCGTCGCCGGCTTCTCGGTTGCGAACATCTTGGCGACGCGCTTCAGCTGCTCGCCGGGCACGCCGGAGACGCGCTCGACCTCATCGGGCGTCCATTTCTCGATTTCCTTGCGCACCTGATCGAAGCCATAGACGCGCTGCGCGATGAAATCCTTGTCCTCCCACCCGTTCTGCAGGATGTGCCACATCATGCCGTAAAGGACGGGAATGTCGGTGCCGGGACGGAGGCGCACATATTCCGTCGCATGCGCCGCAGTTCTGGTGAGGCGCGGATCGATGACGACGACGTTCGACTTGTTGAGCTCGGCGCCTTCGAGCAGGTGCTGTAGCGACACCGGATGCGCCTCGGCCGGATTGCCGCCGATGATGATCTGCGTCTTGGCGTTGCGGATGTCGTTGTAGCTGTTAGTCATCGCGCCGTAGCCCCAGGTATTGGCGACTCCGGTCACGGTGGTGGAGTGGCAGATGCGCGCTTGATGGTCGGTGTTGTTGGTGCCCCAGAACGCACCGAGCTTGCGGAAAAGGTACGAGCCCTCGTTGGTCATCTTGGCCGAGCCCAGCCAATAGACGGAATCCGGGCCCGAGCGCTCGCGGATCGCCATCAGCTTGTCGCCGATCTCGTTGATGGCCTGGTCCCACTTGATGCGGGTCCATTGGCCGTTGGCGAGCTTCATCGGATATTTGAGCCGCCGCTCGCCCGAGACGAGCTCGCGCACCGACGCGCCCTTGGCACAATGCGAGCCGCGATTGATCGGGCTGTCCCAGCTCGGTTCCTGGCCGATCCACACGCCATTTGCCACCTCGGCCGTCACCGTGCAGCCGACGGAGCAATGCGTGCAGATGTTTTTACGGATCGCCACCTGCGCGCCGGCGGCGGGCGGCGGGCCGGCCTTCGCCTTGCGGACGGCGCCGAGCGGCAGCGCGCCGAGCGCGGCGGCGCCGGTCGCGACCAGACCCGAGCGCCGCAAGAAGCTGCGGCGATCGAGGCCCGGGTCGGATTGTGCGGCGAGCGCGGCGAGCTTTCCCGACCGCGCCTGATGGTCGCTTCTCCTGATCAGCATGGCGCCGCCTCCTCAGCTCGGGTAGCGGTTGACGCGATAATAGGTCTTCACTTCCTCGCTCTCGCGATAGCGCGGTTTCCGCCGCTCCTCATAGCTTTCGCTATCTGCCACTGCTTCGGATGCGAGCGGCGCCGCGACGGCCGCCGCACCGGCACCCAGCGCGCGGAGCAATTGCCGACGACCGATGCCCGTCTTTTCCGTCTTCACGTCACCCTCCCATTCTCGCGCCCGCTCACGCGGGCAGCGCAAATCCTTGCGTCTCGATCTCGATGAAGCGACGCCCGACCCTCGCCGCATGCCGATAGAAGTCCGCCCGTTCTGCCGCTTCGAGATCGACAAAAAATCGGCCGATCCACGGTGCAAGATGTCGCTCGAACATCCGCCGTTGCACATCCGGTGCGGCGGCGAAGGGGCCGTCGATGAGGCCCGCCATGATCTCGCAGAGAATGGCCGCGTGATCCTCGGGTTCCGACTGGCCGTCGACCCGCTCGATCTCGAGGGTGCGCAAATCTTCGCGGAGCCGCGCCAAGGGACGCTCGTTGAGAAAGCCGGTCAAATAAAAGGACGCATAAGGCAAGAACTCGCCGCGCCCGACGCCGATGAAGAGGTCGAAGAATTCGCGCTCGAGCCTCTCGACATCGGCGCGGCTTGCTGCGTCGGCGAGAGCGGCGTGCGCCTCGCCGAGAGCGGTGGCATCGCCCCGAAGCCGCGCCACTTGCTTCAGCACGGCTGCGTTCGGCGGTCGTGCCAAGAGCGTCGCGAGGAGCGCGTATTCTCTCGCCCGCGCGATCTCGACCTCGTCCAACGCGGCATCGCGCTCGCCGTAGAGATCGGGGCGCAAGACTTGCCGCGGCACGCCGGTCGCCGCTTCGACGGAAACGACCCGCTCGGAAGGAATTCGGGTCCAGTTGGAGACGGATGGTTGAGACACGCCAATCCGGCGGGCGAGTTCGGTAACGCCGCCGGCGGCACTGATCGCTTGCTGAAGCCCAGGGTCGTTCATCCCTCGGGCCGTCACAGATCCTGACGGCTTCATTAGTTTTCGTTAACTAACGATAGGGCCGTTCCACAAACAGTCAATAGCCTGAAGCTATAGCCGCGCCCATTCGGCCGCCCTTCCGGCCGGCTTTTCGCACTGCAGCACGAACATTCGACAATCCGCGCCGCTCGTTTGTCAGAGCGGCATGGGGCCTAAATGCGTGCTATTGCACGTCCTCGGTCATGCCGACGAAATCGTGGATCGCCGGATCGGTTGACCAGGCGCGACGGAGCGCAGCAGTGGTCACGTCGCTGGGCACGCTCGGACCGAGATAGGGACGAATATCAGACTCGCGTCGGATCGAGGCGACGGGGGGTAGCTTGATGGAATCGACGCTTGCAGCGGCGACGACGGTCGCTCCGCCGGTCGCGTCTGGGGCGGTCGATGCCGGGACGCTGGCTGATCCCGCGAAAGCGGCACATGAAAGGGTCATCGCCACGGCGACGGCCGTTCCGGAAAGAAAGTGCTCCCAGCGCATGAGAAACCTCGTCACACTTTGAGACGAGAGAAAAATTGCGCCCAACAGGTTACGTAAATCTAAATAATATTCAAAGAAATACGGGGAAATCGGAGGTTTTAATTAAAATTAAAGCCAAATACTATGAGCTCGCTGGACTTCGGTGCGCCAAATGGAGCGAGGCTGAGGATTATTTCGGAAGCGCACCGCCATGACGGGGGAGGGATGGCGGAGATGGTGCAGCCTCTATGGGCTCGGAGTGAGCGAGCGCCGACTGATTCGCATCCTTGAGCGGTTCAGATTGCGGGGCGCGCTCGTCGTTCGCTCCCTCTTTCGGCGAGGCTCCTCCGGCAGATGCGGCCCGGAACGGCGTTTCAGCCGAAGCTGATCCGGGTTGCTCCGCGTGCGCGAGCAGGCGGCGAACGTCCTCGGCGCTCACCATGCCGAAGCCCGCGATTTGATCGGGCGCGTTGAAATCCCAGGCGTTCTCCGCCAAGCCGACGAAATCGCGAACGGCGGGATCGCTCGCCCAGGCGCGACGCAGCGCCGCGCGCGCAAGCGTGGTCGGCACCCCCTCCGCCAGAAATTCGCGAATATCCGTGCCGCCGTCGATCGCATCGACGGGGGGCAGGCTCGGCGCGGTGCTGGCCGCTGGCCCTTCGGCGGGCTTGGCGACCTCTGTCGAAGCGTCTCGCGCCGTCTCTGCGCCGGGCGCCGGGGCCGACGGCGCATGTCGTGCCGCGGCGCGCTTGCGCCGCGACCACCGCGCGAGAAACTTCTCTTCAGCCATTGCCGCGCCTCGAGGGCGACCCTCGCCGCGCCAACGCCTCGGGGTCGGCGCGGTCGCGCTGGCGCTTCTCGAATCCGTGCTCGATCGGGTGCGCCGCAACAAAGGCAGTGATCGCCTCGCGCAAGGATTGCGGCATTGGGACGGCCTCGACGAGCGTATGTCCCGGCTCAGTGAGCCCTTCGCCTTCCGCGGGATCGGCGGTCACGGCGGCAATCTCATAGGGCGGCTCGCCGCCCGTTGCGTTGAGGGCGACCCAGAGTAAAGGCGTGTCGGACTCCAGGTTGCGGCGATAGCTGCCCGCCTCTGATCGATAAAGCTCAATCTCGGCCGCGCCGGCATAGAAGGTGGTCGCATCATTGCCGGTCGCGAGCGGGGTCCATGGCGCCGCCTGCGGCAAGCCCGCCAACACCGCGACCGGACGCCACAACACATCCGCCCATGGCGAGGTCGCTTTTCGCCGCTCGACGACCACGCCGACGGGAAGGCGCAGAACCGGCGCGATTGTCTTCATGCGACCGCCTCCGATCGTGAGGCGGGAAGGCCCACGACAAGATTCTGTGGCTTGAGGCGCAGCAACTTTTCTTCCGTCATCGCCATGATGAGATAGATGGGTGTCGACGCGGTCGCGGCAAACGCGTCGCCGCGCAACGTGAACAGCCCGATGACACGGCGGCGGGTCGGCTCGTCCGCATCCTCGCCCCGCCACAGCGCGTCGCCGATGCGCGTGCCCTCGGCATCGAGGCCGATATACCAGGTGAGGGGCATGTCGCGAATCTCACGCAACGGCTCCACGCGAACAGAAATGCCCAGCATGTGCCGCAGCCAACGCTCGATGACCATGCCCAAGGCCGCGAGGCCGCGGTGACCGGCGGTGAGGTCGAGCGCGAGATCGAAGCGGTCGCTGCGCGCCCAGTATTGCTTCGCGTTCTCCTCCGTAAGCACTTCCACGTCGGAAGTCGCTGGCGTGTCCAGCATCGACATCAGCGGCGAACGCGGCGCGCTGCCGATGCCGGCGATCATCTCTTCGTCCGCGGCAATCAGCGCGCCATGATCGGTGGCGAGACGCTGCGGCCGGAAAAACAGCTCGCCGGCCCGCAGCACGAACGGATCCTCGCAGCCGTCGAGGGCGTTGCGCAGGATCGCATGGACGAGATGATTGAGGAACAGCGGCGGTGTCGTGCCGACGCCCTCGCGGATGAGGGCGACATAGGCGGCCTCGATGGTCCGGTGTCGCACGAGCCCGTCGCGAAACGCGAGCATGAGACGCCAGTTCTCGCGCGCATCGGCATCGGCGATGGCCTCGATCATGCCGAGACCGATGGGCTGCCGCGGTGCCGCAAGCAGCGCGGCGTGAAGCTCGCGCTCGACCGCGCAAGCCTCGGACGGCGGCTGCAGCTCGGGACGGGCGAGGTAGGCTTTCAAGAACTCGTCGGTGACGAGCAAGTATCCGTCATCGTCGCGATCCATCAGGTGATGGCCGCTCGCGAGCCAAAAATCGCTCATTGCTCGTCTCCGCGCGCAAGCCCGGTGAGGTCGACCTCGTCCACTGGCTCGTCGTCACGCGCCTCGAGAAACGAGAAGGCGTGCCAGCCCCGGTTGTCGCCACGTGGCTTCAAGGTGCGAAAGGCCTCGCGGATGGCATCCGCTTCGGCGGTGCGGCGCACCGCGATCAAGGTGTCGGCGGGATGATCGCAAAGCGAGGCAGCGAAATCGATCTCCTCGGTGGCCGCGGCCCGCGCCGTATCGAGATCGGGTGCGTCATAGCGCTCGACGAGACAGCGCGCCAGCATCTCGATCGCGGCGTGGCGATCCTCCGCCTTGATCTCGACCACTTGTGCCAGCGTCGACCAGCCAAGCGATGGGATGCCGAGGAAACCGCCGCGGAACGCCGCGAGCGCCCTGCCCGTCAGGTTCGGCGGCGCGCCATCGAACGCAAAGCTGCCGGAGATCGCCCAATCGCCGGGGTCGGCAGCCGCCGGGAAGATGAAGGTGTCGGACGCATCGAGCCGAATGGTGCGCAGGAGCTTCACAGGCGCGGCTCCGCGGTCTCGAGATCAAGCCAGGTGGGTTGCTTCAGCGCCGACACGAGCGAACGGGTCGTCGGCCGGCCGCGCTGAACATGGGCATCGCCCTTGCCGTCGATCTCGATGCCCACACCTTTGTCGAGACGCGCCGCGTATTCGCGAATGAGCGGAGAAACTCCGCCGTCCTGCCATCGGTCGGTTGCCGCCATCAAGTGGCGCGCGAAGGTCTCGATAAAGCGTTCTGCGCCAATCTCGCCGAAGCCCTCGTCTTGGAGAGCCGTGGCCAACGGATAGAGGCCGGGGCCGCTCTCGCTGATGGAGACGATGCGGATGGCGGCGCCGAACACCAGCCAGTCCGGAACCGCGTCCTCCATCGCCGCGGGCGGCCAGCCGAGCCGACCGCCGCCGACAAGCCCGCCATCGATACGGATCGCATCGGGCCAATCGATCGTGATCGGTTTTTCAGGTGGCGCCAGCGCCGCGAGCGCATCGGCGAGCGCAACCATCCCGACATAGAAGGCGAGCCGCGCAGCATGTAGCGGTTGCTCGGGCTCCAGCACCACGGCGAACTCCGCAAGATTGAAGCGGCCGACATAGATCAAGGCGCCCGCCCCGAGCGCGCCGGCATTCGCGATCGCGTGGGCGAACGCGTCGCCCACTTCGCGCAGAACCAGCGGCCGAAACAGCGGCGGGAGGTCGAGCGCGCGCTCGAAGCGATTGCCCGCCGGCTGGCCCTTTCCCAACCTCATCCTTTGCCCGGCCTCACCTTATGCTTTGCTAAACTATACCCTAAAGTGGAGTGCGCGGGTTAATGCCGCAGCGCTGCCAAGGATGAGCGAAACCGGATGAGCGATCAGCGCACCGTCGTGATTTGCTCCTGCGAGGACACCGTGCCGCTCGATCAGGAGGCGATGAAGCGCGGCTGCCGCGGTGCCCAGGTCGTCAGCGGTCGCCAACTCTGCCGCGCCGAACTCGAGCGATTCCGCGCCCTCGCCAATTCCGGCGCGCCGATCGCCGTCGGATGCACACAAGAAGCGCCTCTATTCCGCGAGACGGCGGGAGATAACGACGCCATCACCTTCTTCAATATACGCGAGGCCGCCGGCTGGTCCGCGGAGGCGCAAGCCGCCGGATCAAAGATGGCGGCGCTCGCCGCGGCGGCGCTGGTGCCGATGCCGGACGTGCCGTTTGTTCACATCGAGAGCGCCGGCGTCGTGCTCGTCTATGGACGCGACGAGCGGGCCATCGAGGCGGCATCGCTGCTGAAGGAGCAGCTCGACGTCACCGTCGTGATCGACCGACCGCGGAATCTGGCACCGCCGCGCGCCACCGTCTTTCCCATCGTCAAAGGCACGATCCGTGCCGCGAAGGGCCGGCTCGGCGCTTTCGAGATCGTCGTCGACGACTACGCGCTGCCGCTTCCTTCGTCGCGCGAGCGGCTGATCTTCGGTGCCGCGCGCAATGGCGCGGCGTCACGCTGCGACATCCTGCTCGATCTTTCCGGCGGAGCGCCGCTCTTCACGGCCGGCGAGCTGCGCGACGGCTATGTCCGTGCCGACCCCGGCGATCCCGCCGCGGTGCTGAAGGCGGTGCTGCGCGCACGCGATCTCGTCGGCAGCTTCGACAAGCCGCGCTACGTCGCATTTTTATCCGAGCTTTGTGCCCATTCGCGCTCCGGGATTGTGGGTTGTCGCCGCTGCCTCGATCTCTGCCCGACGGGCGCCATCTCGCCGTTGGGCGATCACGTCTCGATCGATGAGGGGATTTGCGCCGGCTGCGGCGAGTGCGCGGCGGCCTGCCCGACCGGCGCGGCAAGCTATGCCATGCCTCCGGCCGACGCGTTGCTGGCGAAACTCCGGACGATGCTCGGGGTCTATCGGGAAACCGGCGGTGAATTACCCATCCTTCTCATTCACGATGAGGATCACGGCGGTGCTCTGATCGACGCGCTCGCGCGCTATGGCGAGGGGCTGCCGGCCAAAGTTTTGCCATTCGCCGTCAATGAGGTGACCCAAATCGGCCCCGAAGCGCTGGCCGCGGCCTTCGCCTATGGGGCAAGCGCGGTGCGGTTCGTGCTCCGCGCCAAGCCCCGCCACGACATCATTGGATTGCGTCGGACGCTCGCACTCATGGACGCGATCCTAACGCCGCTCGGCTTCGCCGGTGAACGCGTTGCCGCAATCGAGACCGACGATCCTGATGTATTGGGCAACGCGCTGCGCGGGATCGAGGTGCTTCCAGCCGCGTCCTCACCGGCGAGCTTCATGGCGATGGGCGGCAAGCGCGATGTCCTGCGCTTTGCCTTGCAAGAGCTTCAGCGCGTGGCGCCGCAACCGGTCGAGGTCATCCCCTTGCCGGCGGGCGCGCCGTTCGGTGCGGTCGAGATCGCGGTCGAGGGTTGCACGCTCTGTCTCTCCTGCGTTTCGGCATGCCCGACGGGGGCGCTGTCCGACGATCCCGATCGACCCATGCTCCGCTTTGCCGAGAGCGCCTGCGTCCAGTGCGGCCTTTGTCAGGCCACCTGTCCCGAGAAGGTCATAAGCCTCGTACCGCGGCTCGATTTTGCCGCGGCGCGCGCCGCACCGCGGGTCCTGAAGCAGGAGGAACCGTTCCATTGCGTCCGTTGCGGCAAGGCGTTCGGGGTCAAGAGCACGATCGAGCGCATCGTCGCCAAGCTCGAAGGCAAGCACTGGATGTTCCAGAACGCGCCGCAGCGTCTCGAGATGATCAAAATGTGCGACACCTGTCGCGTCGCCGCGGTCACCGAGGCCGGCCTCGATCCGTATAGCGCGCCAGCGCGCCCCACCCTTCGCACCACGGACGACTATTTGCGCGAGCGCGGGGAAAAGCCGAAGAACTGATCAGTTCGTGGTGTGCGCGAGGAATTTGATCAAGGCGTCGCGATCCTCCGGTGCGGTGATGAGCTGCTCCGGCATCTTGGTTCCCGGCGTAAACCGCGAAGGCCCGAGCTCGAAGAGCTTCGCCAGCGTCTCCGGCGTCCACACGATATCGAGATGCTTCAGCGCTTCGGAAAAATTGTAGCCGGGCAGGGTGGCGATGCGCCGCCCGAAAATTCCGTGGAGCGTCGGGCCGGCCCGATTGCCTTCCGCCGCCGTCAAGCTGTGGCAAGCGGTGCAGGCGCGGAAGACGCGCGCGCCGGGATCGCCGGCATAGGCAGCGAGCGGATCACGCCCGTTATCCGCGTCCTCGCGGCCGATCTGATGTCCCGTGGCGAGGTCCCATAGCCGGATCACGCGATCCGCACCGCCGGTGAACAACACCTTCTCATCCGGCGAGAAGACGGCCGCCCAGACCGGCCCCGGTGGCCCCGCGAGCATCTCCGTCACGAGATGGTGCTTGCGCTCGACCAGCGCGACCGCCCCACCGATGCTAGCCGCGGCGAGATGCTCGCCCGTTCGTGATAACGCAAGCGCGGTGATCGGCGTCGGCGAGGCCTCGATAAGCTCGCGCTCGTCGCCCGCCGGCGAAAGAAAGTGGAGCTGGCCGTCGGTGGCGGCGGCGACGATCTCGCCATCGGGCGCGACCGCCACCGCCGTGAGTGGGAGCGGCAGCGTCGTGACCCGCGATGCCTCGGACCCCCCGAGCGGCCAAAAGCGTAGGGTGGCATCGTAGCCGGCACTCACCAGGGTCTTCCCGTCGGGCATGAATGCGACGCCGTTGACGTTCTGCTGGTGTCCCTCGAAGACGCGCGCCGGACCGCCCCCCAAAGACCAGAGGCGAACCGTCCGATCCCACGAAGCCGTGGCAACGCTTGCGCCATCGGGCGAGACCGCGATCGCCGCGACCGGTCCTGTATGTCCGACGAGAACCGCGTCGGGCGCCGGCCGCCCCGGCGTCCAGAGCGCAATGCGGGTGTCCTCACCCGCCGTCGCCAGCCGGCCATCGGGCAGCAAGGCAACGGCATTGACCGCCCCCTCGTGGAAGCGGAGCACCTGCTCGGCAACCTCGCGCGAGAGAGACCAGCGAATGGCTGAGCTATCGAAGCTCCCCGAAATCAGCGTCGCCCCGTCTGGCGAAATCGCGAGCGCGCGGACTGGCCCTCCATGCCCCGCCAGCTGAGCCGCCGCCGGCGACGCATTGGCCAGCATGACCGAGGCAAGGAGAACGATGAATGCGAGCCGCATCGGTGTTATGCTTTGATCGACAATGGTCAATTATCTTAGCCTGAAAGACGCTGAGTGGGACCGGGAGGCGCATCAATGCGGAGTTTTATTCTTGCCTGCGTCGCGGCGGTTGCCCTTGCGGTGATCGGCGCGCTCGTGCTCAACCTCTTTCAAGAGCCTTTGACCGTGGCGTTCTCGACGGAAGGCGCACGTCCGTAGAAGCCGCGCGCGGCGGCGTGGCTCCGCGGCTGGCGCTTCTGGTGTTAGGCCGCCCGGCTTCTTTCGAGCGCGTCGAAATAATCCTTGATGAGCCAGAAGACGAACAGCACGCCGAAGCCGACGAGCCCAATGCCGAAGGTGAACATGCCGGCGTCGATGGCGCCGGCGGCGAGGACGGCGCCGAGCAACGCGAAAAAGCCGGCGAGAATGCCGAGAAGCCAAGCAGTCATGGTGCTCTCCTGGGGTGAGCGGGTGACGCGGGTGCAGGGGGCGGGGTGTCCTCGTCGTCGAAAAGGATGCGGCCGGCCTCTCCTTCGAGATCATCGAACTGGCCGGCGCCGAGCGCCCAGAGAAAGGTGGCGAGGCCGCCGAGCCCCAGCGCCAGCGCGACGGGAATAAGCAGCAGCAGCCCGCTCATGCGCGGCTCCCGCAGAGACGCAGCGCATTGCCCAGCACGATGAGGGACGAGCTCGCCATGGCGAAAGCGGCGAGCGGCGGGGTCACCAGGCCGAGCATGGCGAGCGGCACCGCAAGTGCGTTGTAAGCGATCGCCAGCGCGATGTTCTCGCGAACAAGCGTCTGGCTGCGGCGGGCGATCGCCAGGGTCTCGCTCACCGACTTCAGCGAGCGTCCTTGAAAGACGACGTCAGCGGCGGTCTGGCTGACATCGGCGGCGCTCGCCGGCGACATCGACACGAAGGCCGCAGCAAGCGCCGGCGCGTCATTGAGCCCGTCGCCCACCATCAGCACCTTACGGCCTCTCGCGGTTAGCGCGGCGAGCGCTGCGTGCTTCTCGACGGGTGTTTGCTCGGCGCGCCAATCGGCGATACCGAGGCGCGCGGCAAGGGCGGCGACGACCGGCGCCCGGTCGCCGGACAGCAGCGATACCTCGATCCCGGCGCGTCGCAGCGCAGCGATCACCGTCGCCGCATCCTCCCTCAGCTCATCGCGAAAGGTGAAACGCGTGGGCGATGCATTGCGTTGGGTGAGCCAGAGCTCGGGCCGATCGTCGTCATCGGAGGAAGCGACGCTACAGAAGGCGCGACTGCCGAGGCGCAGTTGCCCGGCGCTGAGCCCGGCGCCCTGATGCTCCAAGACGCCATCGATCGCCGGCCCGTCGGGGCAGGCGCGTCGGAGCGCCGCGCTGAGCGGATGGCGACTTGCGGCGGCAAGACCGGCGGCGAGGCGAAGCCGGTCTGGGGCGATGTCCGCCGCCTCGAGCGCGAGGCGGCCAGTGGTAAGCGTGCCGGTCTTGTCGAACACCACCATATCGACCGTGGCGAGCCGCTCGAGCGCGGTGGCCGATTTCAAGAGAATGCCGCGTTGCATCAGTCGGCCGCTGGCGATCATCTGAACCGCCGGCACGGCGAGGCCAAGCGCGCAGGGGCAGGTGATGATCAGCACCGCCACGGCATTGAGCAGCGCCTGCTGCCAGGGCGCGAAGAAGAGCCAAAGCGCGAAGGTGGCGAGCGCCAGCCCATGGACGGCCGGCGCATAGAGCCGCGCCACGCGATCGGCGAGAGCGACAAGGCGGGCGCGGCCTTGCTCGGCCGCTTCCATCAGCCGCACGATTTCGGCGAGAAACGTGCGATTGCCGGTTGCCGTCACGATGAGGGTGAGCGGCGCCGAAAGATTCACCATGCCGGCCAGCACCCGATCGCCCGCGGCGATGAGCGCGGGCGTGCTTTCGCCGTCGATGAGACTGCGGTCCACTGCCGACGCGCCCGAGACGACGCGTCCGTCGACGGGGACGCGCTCGCCGGGTGCGACCAGGACCTGCTCGCCGGACTCGACCGCGGTGGCCGCGAGACGCTTTACCCTGCCGTTCGCGTCCAGGACCGTGGCTTGATGCGTGGTCAGCGCCAGCAGCAACTGCGCCGCCGAGCGGGCGCGTCCCCGCGCGCGGAGATCGAGATAGCGGCCGATCAGGAGGAAGAAGAGCAGCATCACCACCGATTCGAAATAGGCGTGCGGCCCCGACACGATGGTCTCGTAGAGGCTCATCGCGCTCGTCAGAACCACGCCCACGGCGATGGGTACGTCCATATTGGTGCGGTGATGTTTGAGTGCCTGCCATGCGGAGCGGAAGAAAGGTGCACCGCCGAACACCACCGCCGGCAGGGCGATGAGCGCCGAGACCCAATGGAGAAGATCGCGCGTCGCGGCACCCATGTCGCCGGCGCCGCCCGACCACACCGCGACCGAGAGCAGCATCACGTTCCCGGCGGCAAAGCCGGCGATCGCCAGCGCACGGAGGAGACGCCGCCCCTCGTCGTCAGTGAGCGCCGCTGCCCGCTCGGCATCGTAGGGAGCCAACCGGTAGCCGAGCCGCTGCACCAGCGCGACGAGCGGGGCGGCAGCCTCGATGCCACCACGCCATCGCAGGTCAAGGCGGCGGGTGGTGAGCGTGACGCGGGCTTCGGTCACCGCCGCCTGCCGCTTGAGCGCGCTCTCGATCAGCCAGACGCATGCGGCGCAGTGGAGGCCATCCACCAACAACGAGAGCGAGGCTGTCCCGTCTGCTGCCGCCACGGCGTAGGCTGAGAGATCGGTCGCGTCCTCGTCCGGCGGCTGCGGTGCGCGCGCTTCGGCGGCGAGCGTGCGCGTGGCGTAGTAGCGGGTGAGGCCGAGTTCCTCGATCAGCCGATAAGCACCCGCGCAGCCGATACAGCAGAAACGCTCGTTCGCGGCGGCGACCGACGCGCCGCAATGGGCGCAACGCCGGTCATTCGCTTCGAACGCGAGTGCGGGCGCGTCGATGACCGCGCTGGCGAGCGTCATTTCATCACCATGCGCCGGGCAAAGGCGAAGCGGGTGGGACCGTCGTGCGCGGCGATGCGGACATCCCATTGTCCCGGCCGATCGAGAACGATTGTCTGCACGTAGCGTCCCGGCGCGTCTTCATCGAGCGTGACGGCAAGCTCCGACTCCGGTCCCAGCGGCCGCACCAGCCGCGCCGTGACGCCGAGCCCGCGCAGCGGTCGGCCGGAGCGGTCGGCGAGTTCGGCGACGAGCTCGCCGCGCCCCGGCGCCACCCTGTTCAATCGCAGCGAGACGCGCCAGCCAAGGGCATCGCGCACATCGCCGGCATCGAGCACCCGGTTGTAGTCGTTGCCGCGCTCGAACGGGTGCTCTGTCACCAGTCCCGGCGCCGTGGCGGTGGCGAAATAAGCGAGGGCGCCGTTCACACCGACGACGATCGCGAGCGCGCCCGCGAACGCCCAGGGGATCCAGCGACATTGCGTTCTCTCGATCATCGCTCTCTCCTCAGGAACGTCCGGGGCCGCGAAAGCTTGCCCCGTGGCGAGCGCTCTCGCCGCTGGCGCGGTCGCGGACCGTGACGACGATCGGGACTTCCTTCTCGCCACTCATCGGGGCCTGGATGTAAAGCCGATAAGTGCCGATCCGGTCGCCGTGCACGGCGAGCGTGATGCCCTCGCTGGCGCCGACGGGCGGCTGCTCGGCTTCGGCCACATGGATGAGCGCGCCCGAGAGGCCGCTCGCGGTGACCGTGTAGAGCCGCGTCTCGCCGCTCTTGTTTTCGATCTTGAGCGTGTAGCCGTCGCGGATGGAGCCGTCGGAGAGCCGCACAAAGAGCGGATTGCGCTCGGGCAGCAGCGACATCTCGAGCGTGCTGCGCGCGGCGAGGGCGACCGTCATCAGACTGGCGATGCCGGCCAGCACGGCGCCGTAAAGGATGGTGCGCGGCCGCGAGAAGCGGCGGTGTGGCGGCTCGCCGCGCCGCGCGGCGATTCGGTTGGCGTAGCTCTCGAAGGCGATGAGCCCGCGCGGGCGGCCCACCTTGTCCATGATATCGTTGCAAGCATCGATGCAGAGCCCGCAGCCGATGCATTCGAGCTGCAAGCCCGCGCGAATGTCGATGCCGGTCGGACAAACGGCGATGCAGGCGGCGCAGTCGATGCAATCGCCGCGCCCGGCCCAGCTTTCGCCCTTGCGATGCTTGCCGCGCGGCTCGCCCCGCCAGTCGCGGTAGCCGACGGTGAGCGTCTCCTCATCGATCATCGCCGATTGGAAGCGTGGCCAGGGGCACATATAGGTGCAGACCTGCTCGCGCGCCCAGCCGGCCAACAGATAAGTGGTGCCAGTGAAAAGACCGATGAATCCCACCTGCGTCGACGACGCATGGAGCGAGACGAGATCGCGGAGCAGCGTCGGCGCGTCGTTGAAATACATGACCCAGGCGCCGCCGGTGAGCCCGGCGATGGCGAGCCAAATCGCGTGTTTGGCGATTTTCCTCGCCGCTTTGCCGAACGTGAGCGGTTGCTGGTCGAGGCGGATACGCTGCATGCGGTCGCCCTCGACAAGGCGCTCCGCCCACATGAAAAGATCGGTCCACACCGTCTGCGGACAGGTGAATCCGCACCAGAGGCGACCGAACAAGCTGGTGACGAGGAAAAGAGCAATGGCGGCGACGATCAGGAGGCCGGCGAGGTAATAAATCTCGTGTGGCCAGATCTCGATCCAGAGGAAATAGGCGCGGCGCGCCGGCATGTCGATGAGGAACGCTTGGTCGGGATGAGCCGGTCCCCGCTCCCAGCGCAGCCACGGCCCGATGTAGTAAAGCGCGAGGCAGACCGACAGCACCGCCCATTTGACGCGGCGAATGGGACCGCGGACGCGGCGCGGATAGACTTTCTCATGCGGCGCGAAGAGCGGGATGCCGCTGTGGTCTTGCTCGTCCTGCCGAGGCGCCAGCACCGATTGCATCGTCGTTGCGTCTCACTGACCGCCGCCGAGCGAGTGGACGTAAATCGCCAGCATCTTGATGGCGGTCGGATCGAGCCGCGCGTTCCAGGCGGGCATGCTGCTGTTGCGCGCGTTGGTGATCGTGTCGATCACGATGGCGCGGTCGCCGCCGTAAAGCCAAATGCCGTTGGTGAGATTCTTGGCGCCGACCTCTTGATTGCCTTTGCCGCTCTCGCCGTGGCAGGCGGCGCAGTTCTCGGCGAAAATCGCTTGGCCGCGGGCGACCGCGTCGCGCCCGGCCACTTGGCCGGAGAGCGACAGGACGAAATCGGCGACGTCGGCGATCTGCTCCCGCGTCAGCAAGCCGTCGGCGCCGAAGCGCGGCATTTGCGATTGCCGCGAGTCGGGATCGCCGTTGCGGACGCCGTGCGTTATCGTCTGGTGGATCGCAGAGAGCGAGCCGCCCCAGAGCCAATCGTCATCGGCGAGATTGGGATAGCCCTTGGCGCCGGCGCCGCCCGCGCGATGGCAGGGCGCGCAGTTCTCGGCAAAGATCGCACGGCCGCCCGTCTCGGCGAAGGCTAGGAGATCGGCGTCGGCGCGGATCTCATCGAGCGAGGCGTCGCGGATGCGGTCGCGAAAGGTCGCCTGCTGCGCTGCCGCTTCGGCGGTGCTGATCGCCAATGCATCGCGGTTGGTGTAGGCGAGAAGCCCCTCAGTGTGCGTTGAGACCAGAGGGATCGCGGGATAGAGCAGGCAATAGCCGATCGAGAAGACGATCGTCGCATAGAAGGTATAGAGCCACCATTTCGGCAGGGGCGTGTCGAGCTCGCGAATGCCGTCCCATTCGTGGCCGGTAGTTTCGCGGGCGACAACCGCTTCCTTCTCTCGCTTGGTCGGCATGACGCGTCCTCAGCCGTCGTCGCGCAGCGGAATGCGCGCGCTTTCATCCATGGATCGTCGCCGCCGCGGCGCGTAGGCCCAAGCGACAATGGCGCAGAAAAGAACCAGCATCAGCAGCGACAGCGGCGCGTGCAGCCGGTCGAGGAGGGCAAGCCAGCTCATTGCCGCAGATCCTCGGCCGAGACATCGCGGAACTTCACCAAGGTGCCGAGCATCTGCAGATAGGCCACCAGCGCATCGCGCTCGGTGATCCGGTGGGGGTCGCCGCCGAAGCCGCCGGTGACGGCGCCGGGATAGCGCTGCAGCACGGCCGACGTGTCGGCGGCGGGATCGACTTGCGCCACGGCGTCGGCCTTGGCATTGGCGATCATCTCGTCGCTATAGGGGACGCCGACAAAGCGGTTGGTGCGCATGTGGTCGGCAAGCCGGTCAAGGTCGATCGGCCGCTCCGCAAGGAAGGCGTAAGGCGGCATGATCGATTCCGGGACCACGTCGCGCGGATTGGCGAGATGCGCCAGATGCCAGTCGTTCGAATACTTGCCGCCGACGCGGGCGAGATCGGGGCCGGTGCGTTCAGAGCCCCATTGGAAGGGATGGTCGTACATGCTCTCGGCGGCGAGGCTGTAGTGCCCGTAGCGCTCGACCTCGTCGCGGAAGGGGCGGATTTGCTGGCTGTGGCAGAGATAGCAGCCCTCGCGCACATAGATGTCGCGCCCGGCAAGCTCGAGCGGCGAATAGGGCCGCACACCCTTCACGCGCTCGATCGTGGTCTCGATCGTGAAGAGCGGCACGATCTCGACGATGCCGCCGATCGAGACGGTGATCAGCGTCAGCACAAGAAGCAAGATCGCGTTCTGCTCGATGAATTTCTGATTGAGGATCCGCATGGCCGCGCCCTCACCCGACCGCTTGCGCAACAGCGGGCGCCGCGACCACGGTGCGCTGCGCCTCGCGGCTCACATCGCCGCGCGCCGTGCGCCAGAGGTTGTAGGCCATGATGAGCGCGCCTGCGAGGAAGCAGACGCCGCCCAGCGCGCGCACGAGATAGAGCGGATGCATCGCCGCCACGGTCTCGACGAACGAATATTGCAGGAAGCCGAACTGATCGTAGGCGCGCCACATCAAGCCCTGCATGATGCCGGCGACCCACATCGAGACGATGTAGAGCAGGATGCCGACGGTGGCGATCCAGTAGTGGTAGGCGACGAGCCGCGTCGAATAGAGCGCCGGCCGCTTCCACAGCACCGGCACGAGATAATAGAGCGCGCCGAAGGAGATGAAGGCGACCCAGCCGAGCGCGCCCGAATGCACGTGACCGATGGTCCAGTTGGTGTAGTGGCTCAAGCCGTTCACCGCCTTGATCGACATCATCGGCCCTTCGAAGGTGGCCATGCCGTAGAAGGCGACGGCGGTCACCGAGAAGCGCAGCGCGGGATCGGTGCGGAGCTTGTCCCAGGCGCCCGAGAGCGTCATGAGGCCGTTGATCATGCCGCCCCAGGACGGCATCCACAGCATCACCGAGAACACCATGCCGAGCGTTTGCGCCCAATCGGGGAGCGCCGTGTAATGAAGGTGATGCGGGCCGGCCCAGATGTAGAGGAAGATCAGCGCCCAGAAATGCACGACGGAGAGCCGATAGGAGTAGATCGGGCGATCCGCCTGCTTCGGGATGAAGTAGTACATCATCGCGAGGAAGCCGGCGGTGAGGAAGAAGCCGACGGCGTTGTGGCCGTACCACCACTGGATCAGCGCGTCCTGCACGCCGGAGAACAACGAATAGCTCTTGGCGCCGAAGAGCGAGACGGGGATCGTCAGATTGTTGACGACATGAAGGACGGCGATGGTGATGATGAAGGCGAGATAGAACCAGTTCGCCACATAGATGTGCGGTTCGCGCCGACGGATCACGGCGCCGAGGAAGACGGCAAGATAGAGCACCCAGACGAGCGTCAGCCAAAGATCATTAAACCACTCGGGCTCGGCATATTCGCGGCTCTTGGTTACGCCTTCGAGGTAACCCACCGCCGCCATCACGATGAAGAATTGGTAGCCCCAGAAGATGAACCAAGCGAGCGCACGGCCGCCCCAGAGCGGAGCACGACACGTGCGCTGCACGACATGGAAGGAGGTGCCGAGAAGCGCGTTGCCGCCGAAGGCGAAGATCGCCGCCGAGGTGTGGAGCGGACGCAGCCGGCCGAAGGTCGTCCACTCGAGGTCGAGATTGAGGATCGGATAGGTCAGCTGAAAGGCGATGAAGACGCCCACCGCGAAGGCGGCGAGGCCCCAAAACATCGTCGCGACGACAAAGGCGCGCACGATGTCTTCGTTGTAGCCGGCGCTCGTCGCAACGCTTCTCGTTGCCACTGCCGCTGTGACCATCCGTTTCGTCCTCGTCCCCGGTGCGCGGCAACTTTATGGGCGGCGTGCGAGCCCCGCCTTGATCCAAGTCAAGCCGCGCTCAAAGCGTGCTGCGCAGCGCAAGGCCGCCGAGGAGGAGGGCATTGAAGAGGAAAAGCGGGGTGGCGATTCGGCGAAGCGGCTCGCGCCAACGCCTAAGTGCACCTGCGCCGAGAAGCCCGAGCGTCATGAGCGCGGGCATGGTGCCGAGGGCAAAGGCGGCCATCGCGAGGCCGCCCGCAACGGCGCCGCCTGCCGCCGCTGCCGCGATGAGCGCGGTGTAGAGCAGGCCGCAGGGGAGAAAACCGAGCACGAGCCCCAAGGCATAGCCGGTGAGGCGGAGACGTCGCATCCGGAGAAGCCGCTCGATCGGCCCGAGAAGCGGCGTCACGAGCTGCGCGCCGATGCCGGCGAATGGCACGCTTGCCGATGAGAGCCCGCTGCTTTTGAGGGCTTGCGCGAGAAAGGAGAACGCTGCGATCGCGAGGAGTGAGCCCGCTATCGGCCGCCAATGGATCGCTTGCATGACCGTTCCGCCCAGGCCACCGAAGGCGGCGCCAAGGGCGATGTACGTCGTGAGACGGCCGAGCTGGTAGCCTGGCAAGGCCGAGCTTGCCACCCGCTGCACGCCAACCCCGCCGGCGGGCTCGGCCAGCTGCATCAGCACGAAGGGGCCACACATCGGCGCGCAATGGACGGCACCGCCGACAAGGCCTAAAGAGAGGAGGCCGGCGGCGATGCCAAGGAACCCGGCGGCGTCGCCGCCGCAGAGGGCGGTGAGCGCCGGAGCGAGGTGCAATGGGTGCAGCAGCTCCATGAAGCAGGAGTTACCTCAGCTCACCGCAGCGACGCGGAAGGTGCGGGTTTCGCCGTCGAACTCCTTGATCGAGACGTAATCGCCGATGGTGAAACGATGTTGGTCGCCACGGAAGATCACTTCATCGGCGCCTTCGCCATTGGCGAAAGAAAGCTGCCATCCGGCGCGGTGATGGACGAGAACACCTTGCCGATCTTCCTCGTCCCCCCAAAAGCGGCGAAATCCGGTGCCCTGCCGATCCTTGTCGAACGCCGCGCGATCGAGCTTTCCCGCGGCGGTCAAGGGCAGGGTGAGCTCGTAGCCGTGATGCCGGCTCCCTTCGGGAAAATCATGGCACCGTGCCAGTTCCAATCTCACTTTCCGCAACATGGCTCGCTCTCCGCAGATTGCCAGACGAGCCTAGCGGCGGCACGATGGGGCGCATTGATCTCGGTCAAGGCCGGGGGTCGTTCAATCGCGTGATATGGCGCTTTCGCGGAGAAACCGATGATCGATTTGCTGAGCAAAGCCGCCAACCTTGCCGTGTCGCTGGTTTTCTTCTCGAGTGCAGCGGCTTACGCCGCCGGCGACGCCGAGGCCGGGCACCGATTGGCCAAGCAATGGTGCAACACCTGCCATGTCGTCGAGGAGTCCGGGAGCGGGCCGGACACGGCGCCGCCCTTTCCTGTCATTGCGGCCAATCGCAAGGACCGCCGCTGGGTCCGCGCTTGGCTCGTGGCCCCTCATCCGCCGATGCCGAATCTCAATCTGACGCGTCAGGAGATCGACGACGTCGTCGCCTACCTCGATCGCCTCGCACCGCCATGAGGATTTGTGCTCAGCGGCTCGCGAAGTGCGCGGCTGTGGCGCCGATCACGAGGAAAGCAACGAGGGCGCCGAAAAGCCGAAGCATGGCGATCTGGAGATCGGCACCGAGCAGCCGCGCGAGCCACTCGTCGCTTTTGGTAAAGAGCCGGGGATCCGGGCCCGGTTCGGCATTCGCTTGCTCCTCGGGCATTTCGCTCGTCCATTCCTTGCTGCCACCGTCGCCAGCGCCGCACGATCGCTCGGGCTGGGGGCGTACCGGATAACGAGAGCCGGCGCGAGAGACAGCGCACCGCCCTAACTCACGGGATCGACGATTTCCACTTCCGACTGCGAGGCGTCCAACTGGGCCGATCCCAAGACGCCATCGCGCGTCGTTCCGCGGCTGAACTCAAAGGTGAGCGACCCCAGAACCACGTTCACGTCCCGGTCATTCTCGGAGAGCGGCACATAGAGGCGATTGGCCATGAAGTGGACGCCCTTCGCCGAGACGTATTGCGTCCGCACGAACAGCGGACGCGCATTGTCGCGCACCGCCCGCAGCCTGCGCGCGAAGAAATTGATCCGGTCCGCCCCGAGCGTCAATTCGTCGAGGAAGCGGCCGGTATAGTCGTGTCCGAAGGTCTGGACGATGGCGGTGCCGACCAAGCGGTAGCGAAAACGGTCGGGCGCGACCACCTCGATCAGCTGCAGATAGGGAAGGACGCGCGGCAGATCGGTCGGATCGATGTCGCGGCGGGCGGGCATGCAGCGCGCACCCCGCTTCATCTCCCAATAGCGAAGGACGCTGCCATGCACGGCATCGCCACGATAATCATACCCCACGCTCAATCTCCTGCGGCGTCGGTCCGCCGGACTCTAGAGAGCCGTGGTAAACGAGGAGTGAAGGCTTGGATGGCGAGCGGCTCAGCACGGGCCGCAAACGCTCACCAATAGAAGAGATTGTTGGTCACCAGCAGGACGAAGAAGACCGCTACGACAGCAAGTGGCCATGTGCGCCGGATAAAGGGCAATGTCGCAAGCATGTAGGCGATAAAAGCGAGCTTCAGCGGCGCCCACCAGAAGGCGCCGAGCCAACCCATGCACCAGGCCATCAGCGGATTGCCTTCCCAGACGCCGGGATGAGAAAGCGCCCGGTTGGTGGTAACGACGTCGGCGTATTGCAGGAGCACCACCAGCAGGACGAGCGCCGCCTTTGTTAGGAGGGCTGGCGAGAGGCGAAGGGGGACGGCGTCGATTGTCGTCATAGTTCGACTATGGGGGTCACTGCCTTTCCCGCGTCTTAAGAGCCCGGTCAAAGTGGCGGTAGAGAAACTCCTGGTCATCGCTCCCCCACGATTTGGAAGCCAGTTCCTGCCATTAACCATAAAGCTCGCGTTGATGCCGGACAACGGTATTGCACTCACTATCATGTGACCCGCAACCGTCGTGGATCGCGGAGCGATGCCAGCAATCCTTGAAGACCGGTCGGACCATCACTCAGAGTGCATTCGCCAGCTGAAGCACCAAATATTTTTGGTTAAAATCGTCCACACAATAACCGCTAGCTATTTACCAAGTTTGATTTCCGGAAAAGTAGGGAGCTAAGAACAATTGCACCAACTTTATTTTATTATTAACCAAAGAAAACGATTATTAACCAAAGAAAAAGATTTACTTACATTTTATTAAAAAATACCCTCGCTCTGGTCAAAAGTAACCCGAACGGAGAACGCTCCGTCTGCAACCTTAGCCCCCAAGGAGTCTCTTGCAATGCGCACCTTTACTTCCCGTTTCGCTTCACTTGCTTCGCGTTTCGCCCGGAATGAGCAGGGCGCCAACGCGCTCGAATACGCACTCGTCATGATCCTCGTCGCCTTCGCCATCGCCGTCGGCGCCGCTGCTCTCGGCACCAACCTCAACACCCTCTTCGGCAACACCGCCACCCAGGTCGGCAACGTCAAAGTTCCGACGCTCTGATCTTGGGGCTTTTCGCTTCGGAGGACCTTACGATGCGCACGCTATTTTCTCGTTTTGCCAAGGACGAGGCTGGTGCCAACGCGCTCGAATACGCGCTGGTCATGATCCTCGTCGCCTTCGCCATCGCCGTCGGCGCTGGAGCGTTGGGAACGAATCTCAACACCTTGTTCCAGAACACGGCCAACGCCGTCAACATCACACCGCCTCCTCTTTGATGATCTCCGATCAGGGCGAGCTTGTGCGCGCCCTGATCGGCCCCTTCTGGCTAGCTCGTTTATTGGAGTACCGGCGATGAAAGCACGTCCTGTTCTACTCCTCGTGATCTCGGCGCTGCTCGGTCTGCTCGCCATTGGTCTTGTCCGCAACTTCTTGACGCAGCAGCCCGTCCCTGTCGCCGATATTTCCGTGAAAAAAGTCGTGGTCGCGACGGCGACGCTCCGCTTCGGCGATCGCCTCGCGCCGCTCTATCTGCATGAAGTCGACTATCTTCCGAATTCGGTGCCGCCAGGCGCCTTCGCCAGCATCGCCGAGCTCACCGCCGGCGAGCCGCGCGTTGTGCTCGAGACGATCCAGCCGGGCGAGCCCGTTCTCGCCTCGAAGATCTCGGGCAACGGCGCTAAGGCCAGCCTCTCCAGCATCATCGACGCCGAAAAGCGCGCCGTCACCATTCGCGTTGATGACGTTTCCGGCACCGCCGGTTTCATCACACCGGCCGATCGGGTCGACGTCATGCTCACGCGCACTGCCGAAAATCAGACGGCGCCGCACACCGAGATTCTGCTGCAGAACATCAAGGTGCTCGCCATCGACCAAGTTGCCAACGAGCACACCGACAAGCCGATCGTCGTGAAGGCGGTGACGCTCGAGGTCACCCCCGAGGATGCGCAGAAGATCGCGCTCGCCCGGACGGTCGGGCAGCTCAGCCTATCGCTGCGCAATCTTGCGAATGGCGATCCCGTGCCGAGCCGCACCATTTCTGTCGGCGATCTCGGCGCCAGCGTCAAGAAGGACGCAGCGCCGCCGAAGCGCGAGATCGAGATCATTCGCGGCGCCGCACCAACGAAATACGAAGTAAAGAGCTCCGATGCCACCGCGACGACCGAGCCGAAGCCGCGCACGGTTGCGGCGAATCGATAGAAGCATCTCTGCAAGAGGAATTGGCACCATGTTGCGCAAGCACCTTCTCGCACTCGTCGCCTTCGCCGTGATCGTGCCGTCGGTGGCGGGCCTCGCACAGCAACCGCGGCAGCAGCAGCAGCGCGAGGTCGTCCTCACGCCGGAGCGCTCTGTGCAGCCGACGCGGGGTTTGACCTTGCCGATCAACAAATCGCAGGTCTTCAAGGTCAATCAACCGATCGGCAAGATCGCCGTCGGAAATGCCGAGGTCGCCGACGCCGTGGCGCTTTCCGCCGACTCCTTCTACGTTTATGGCAAGAAGGCTGGGTCGACCAACGTCTCGGTCTACGGCCAGGACTCGCAGCTCCTCGCAGTCCTCGACGTCGTCGTCGGCGCCGATCTCGAAGGTGTGAAGAAGGCGCTTCACGACGTCCTTCCGCACGACGCGATCAGCGTGCGTGCGATCAACGACACCCTCGCCTTGAGCGGCACGCTCGACAGCCCGGCCAAAGTGAGCCGCGCCATCGAACTCGCGAAGCAATTCGTCGAAAAGGACCGCGCCATCGTCAACGACTTGCGTATCACCGGCACCCAACAGGTGATGCTGCAGGTGAAGGTCGCGGAAATTCAGCGGAACGTCACGAAATCCTTCGGCTTCCGGCCGTTCCTCAATATTGGCAAGCCGGGCAATCCGTCCGGAGTCAACCTGACAACGCTCGATCCCGTCAACACCAGCAACTTCGCCGTGGCGACCGCAACCGCCATTAGCGGCAATTTCGCCTTCGCTCAGACCATCGATGCGCTTGAGGAGAAAGGTGCCGCAAAGATCCTGGCAGAGCCCAACCTCATCGCCATGTCCGGCGATACCGCGAACTTCCTGGCGGGTGGTGAATTTCCCATACCTCTTGTCACGCAGTCCGGTACGATCGGCGGCGTGGCGCAAGTGACCGTCGAGTTCAAGCAATTCGGCATCAGCCTCGCCTTCACGCCGACGGTGGTCGACAAGGATCTGGTCAATCTCGTTGTAGCGCCCGAAGTGTCGCAACTCGACAAGACCAATTCGGTGACCCTCAACGGCTTCGTCATCCCCGGCATCAACACGCGCCGCGCAAAGACGACAGTGGAGCTACGCGACGGGCAAAGTTTCGCCATCGCCGGCCTCATCTCGAGCGATTTCACCGATACGCTCCGCGGCATTCCCGGCCTTGCCGACGTTCCCGTGCTCGGCGCGCTCTTCCACAGCAGCGAGTATCAGCGGAACGAAACCGAGCTCGTCATCATCGTGACGCCGAAGCTGGTGCACCCCGCGCCCGCCGAGACGTTGGTGGCGCCCACCGACAGCTTCGTGCCGCCGTCCGACACCGAGATCTTCCTGATGAACCATGCCGAGAACCCGGACTCCGGACTGCCGCGCACGACGAGCGGCGGCGGGCTCACCGGCAAGTACGGCCACATCATTCGCTAACGGGAGCATCCTATGAAGCGCCTGCTCATCCCCGTCGTTCTCGGCCTTTCCGCCTGCAACTATGATCCGCATCAGGCACTGTCGCCCGATTTTGGCGACTCCGTTCGCGCCAACATCGCAGCTCAAGTGGTGAATCCCGCACCGACCACCGGCGGATGGGAGACGGATGGCGAGCGCATCCAGCGGGCGATCCATCGCTATCACACGAATACGACATATCCGCCCTACACGCCTGGCAACGCCACCGCGTTCGGCGGCTCGGGTGGTGGTGGCGGTGCACCGCCAGCGGCGCCGGGCCAGCAATAGCCGCGGAGCGCGCCCATGCTGAAGCGCTTCACCAGATCCCGTTCCGGCGCCGTCGCCACCATGACGGCGATCCTGTTCCCGATTCTGCTGGGCGTCACCGGCCTCGGGATCGAGCTCGGCTTCTGGTACACGATGAAGCGCTTAATGCAAGGCGCGGCCGACTCGGCTGCGATCGAGGCGGCGGCGTCGTTCGCATCCGGGAAATACGTGGCGCACGCCAAGGCCGTGGCGGGTCAGAACGGCTGGCAAGACGGTGTCGGAAACGTCACGGTCGCGGTGAACAATCCGCCTTCGGTCGGCACGTACGCTGGTAACTCCAGCGCGGTGGAGGTGATGATCTCCCGGCCGGTGAGCCCATTCCTGGTGTGGGCGGTCGGCTATGTGGCGAATACCACGATCGCCGCGCATGCCGTCGCGCTTCTGCCGAATAGTGGGCCGCCCTGCATCACTGCGCTCAGCACTGCCAGCAACGCGATTCAGATCAACGGCAACGCCGTGCTGGACGCAGTCAATTGCACGGTGCAAACCAACGGCGACCTTCAGTTCGCTGGCAATCATTCGGTGCTCGATGCGTCGGGTCTCTCCGTCGGCTCGGCGCCGCCGTCGCAGTGCGCCAGCACCCCGTCGGCGCAATGCAACGTGCCCTCCGGCAAGGTAACGCAGAACGGCGCGAGCGATCCTTTCGCCAATCGCTCGTTTCAGACGCCCCCCGCCACGCCGCCCGCCGCGTCCTGCACGCCGCTTGGCAGCACGGGGAAGGCCTTTGCGCAAGGCTGCTATCTCGGCGGCAATATACCCGGCGGATCGTCGTTCGCGTCAGGCACGTTTTTCAGTGGCGCCACCAGTATCAGCGGCGGTTCGGTGACCTTCGGCGCCGCTGGCGGCGGCAATGTTTTCTACTTCGACGGCGGATTGTCGATCTCCGGCGGAACCATCACCTTCAACCCGGGCATCTACTACATCGAAGCCGGCGATTTCAACATGAGCAATGGCTCGCTCACCGGCACCGGCGTCACCATCGTGTTGACGACGAACGCCGCCGGCACGACCTATGCAAACCTCTCAATCACCGGTCAATCAAACGTCAACCTCACGGCGCCGGCTGGCGGCTCCACAGCGGGCATCGTCTTCTTCGGCGACCGGAATGCACCGACGACGACGACCGATCAGATCGCGGGCCAGGGCAATGTGACGATCGAGGGCACTTTCTACGTGCCGACCGGAAACTTCACGCTTGCTGGCAACGGTGTCTCGGCTTCACCTTGCACCGAAGTGGTCGCGCTCACCATCAAAGACACCGGCAACGGTCAGTTCTCGAATAGCTGCGACTCCGTTGGCATTCCCGGCAACGTGTTGGCTCAGCTCGTGGAGTAGGTGGCGCCATGAAGCGATTTCTTCGCAATCAGAGAGGCGGCGCGTCATTGGAGCTGTGTCTCGTCACGCCGATGCTGTTGATCATGATGATCGCGATCTACGATCTCGGTTTCCTGCTGTACGAGCAGTCGCAAGTCGAAACTGCCGCCAACGCCGGCGCGCTCTACGCCCTGCGCTTGCGGCCCGGCAACTTCGACGCCACGAAAATCGCGGCGGCCACGACCGGCGCCTCCTACCCGGTCACCATCTCGGCGACGCCGGTCCCTTACATGGCGTGCGGCTGCCCGAACGGCACCACGGGATTGACGGTATCCACCAATCCTGCGCCGCCAACCTGCGGCGCTGCTTGCCCAGACGGGACGGCGGCAGCGACCTATGCGGTGGTGAGTGCGCAAGCGAACACCATCCACATTTTCCCGTGGCCCGGCTTCCCCGCGCAAGTGGCGAGCGGCGTCGTGATGAGGCTCCAATGATCAGGGCGGCAATCCGGAGGTTCCTTGCTGATGAGCGCGGCACAAACGCTCTCGAGCTCGCCCTCGTCACGCCGCTCTTCGTCCTCATCATCATCGGCATTTTTGCCTTCGGATTCGTGCTCTGGGTCGAGAACAGTATTCAGTCGGCGGCGGCGCAAGCGGCGCGCTGCGCGGTCGTCGACAATGCCTGCGCTAGCGTCTCGCAAATCCAGAACGCCGCGGTGGGCTGGGCGCTCGGCGCGCCCATCGCCACGGCCAACGTCACCGTCAATCAGAACGCGACGTGCGCGGCGGGCGTCACAGGTACAGCCGTCGCCATCACCTACACCGCTACATTTTTCGTGATTTCGACAACGATGTCCGCCGAGTCCTGCTATCCGGCACTTAGCTAACGCACATTTCTCGGAGGTCCCCATGTTCACCCGTCTCAAGCGCACCGCCGATCCACGACCGAAGGAGCCGGTGCTTACCGTCGTTCCCGCTTCGGCGACGCCCGAGCCGGCGGACGACTTCATTGATCTCCGCGTTCGCCTCCATCAGCGGCTCATCACCGACGAGATCGATCTCACCGCCGTCGAGCGGATGCCGCGGGCGCAGTTCGAGAGCGAGGTCGGCGACATCATCCGCGACATGCTGAAGCGGGAAGCCGTAACGCTCAGCGACGAACAAAAGAAGCGCCTGGTCGCCGAGGTGCTGGACGAGCTTTTGGGCCTGGGTCCGCTGGAGCCGCTCCTCAAGGACCACACCATCAACGACATCATCGTCACCACTTCGCAGCAAGTTTGCGTCGAGCGAGCCGGCAAGATCGAGATGACGCCGGTGCGCTTCCGCGATGATGCGCATCTCGTGCGCATCATTAACAAGATCGTCGCCGCCGTGGGCCGCCGCATTGATGAGTCGTCGCCCATCGTCGATGCGCGCCTTCGCGACGGCTCTCGCGTCAACGCGGTGATTCCGCCGGTCGCGGTCGACGGTCCGCTGCTCTCAATCCGCAAATTCGCGAAGCTGCCTTACGACCTGCCACGGCTCGTTGGCGTCGGCACCATCACCCCGGAAATGCAGACCGTGCTCGAGGCGATGGTGCGCGGCAAGCTCAACATCCTCATCTCCGGTGGCACCGGCTCCGGCAAGACGACGATGCTGAACGCGCTCTCGGCGGTGATCGATCACAGCGAGACCATCGTCACCGTCGAAGACGCAGCCGAACTGCAGCTGCAGCAACCGATCGTGCGCCGCCTGGAAACCCGTCCGCCCAACGTCGAGGGCAAGGGATCGATCATGCAGCGCGAGCTCGTGGTGACTGCGCTGCGCATGCGGCCCAACCGCATCATCTTGGGCGAAGTGCGCAACGGCGAGGCCTTCGACATGCTGCAAGCGATGAACACCGGCCATGAAGGCTCCATGTCCACCATCCACGCCAACACCCCACGGGATGCGTTGTCGCGTCTCGAGCAGATGATCGGTATGGCTGGCATGGAGATGGCGCCGCGCTCGATCCGCAATCAGATCGCCTCGGCCATTCACGTGGTTGTCCAGCTGGCCCGTGGCTCCGACGGCAGGCGCCGTCTGACCTCGATCCATGAAATCACCGGCATGGAAGGCGACGTCATTACCGCCAACGAGATCTTCCGCTTCCGCCGCACCTCGACCGATCCCGAGGGCAAGATCCACGGCTATTACGAATCGACCGGCATTCGCCCGCGCTTCGCCGAAGAACTCGCAACGCAGAACCTGGTGCTGCCGACGAACATCTTCGCGCAGAACCGGCGTCTCGAATAGGAGGCCGCGATGCCCATCATCATCGTCTACGTCGTCGTCGTCCTCGCCATCTTCACGTTGCTGCAAGCGATTCTGTTGGCCTTCCCGGCATCACAAAAAGGGGATGCGGTGAGTCTCCGCCGCAAGACCTTGGCCGATGGCGTCGGACCGTGGCTCGGCGAGCTCGCGCACGACTTCGAAAATCTTGTTTTGATCAGCGGAAGCGGCTGGTCGCCCACCGTATGGCTCTGCGCAATGGCGGGAACAACCGCTTTTGTCATGTTGTTGGTGTATTTTCTCCTTGCTGCCGCTCCGCTACTCGCGCTCCTCGCGGGGATTGTGGCGGGTGTGCTACTGCCGCTCCTGGTCCTGACCATGCTGCGCCGCCGGAGACTGGCGAAGCTCGCCTTACAGCTCCCGGATGCGCTCGACATGCTGGTTCGCTCGCTCCGCGTCGGCCATCCCATCCCAATCGGCATCGAAGGCGTGGCGAACGAAATGCCTAATCCGATCGGCGGCGAATTCCGCCGCGTCTTCGATTCCATGGCGTACGGCCTCGACCTCAAGGATGCGCTCGAGCATATGTCGGATCGGCTGCGAGTTCCCGAAGTGCGCTACATGGTGGCGGCCATTCGCATTCAATACGCGACTGGCGGCAATCTCGCCGACGTGCTCGCTTCGCTCGCCGAGGTGATGCGGGAGCGCGTGCGTCTCAAGGCGAAGGTGAGGGCGATCACAGCAGAGACGCGACTTTCGGGCAACATCATGTCGGTGATGCCCTTCGTGCTCGTTGGCGGGATGTTCTGGCTCCGCCCCGAGTTGTATGAGGACGTTCCGAAGAGCGTGGCGCTGCAGATCATTATGGGCGCCGCCGCGGCGCTTCTCGCTATCGGCATCGTGCTGATGCGGCGCATTGTCAACATTCGCGTGTGAGGCGACCATGCTCGAAATGACGATCATGCAAGCGTTGCAGCTTCTGCAGCACCCCTACCTTCTCTATGGCGTGCTCGCCACGGCATCGGCCTGCCTCGTCTTCGGCGCGGCTACGCTGTTGGAGCCACGACCGGCGGCGGGGCCGACCGCGCGGCGCGGCGATACGATGCAATGGGCGGTGACGCGCTTCAGCGCCGGGCTTGTGCCAGAAGATGTACGCGAGCGCAAGGCCCTCGGGCTGTCGCTGCTGCAAGCGGGCTACGACGCCCCGAACGCGGTGCAAGTCTACTATGGCATCCGCGTGATACTGGCGATCGGCTTGCCCGGCGTTCTGCTGCTCGCCTTGCCCGTCTTTGGGGTAGCGCACAACACCGTGCTTCTGATGTCTCCATTTGCGGCGATTCTGGGGTTCTTGGCACCGATCTACTGGGTGAGGTCGCGGCGGAAGTCGCGGCAACGGCAATTTCGCGAAGGCCTGCCCGATGTTCTCGATCTCCTCCTTGTCTGCTCTGAAGCCGGCCTCGGCATTGACACCGCCTTGTTGAAGGTGAGCGAGGAAACGGCCGATCCTCATCCGCTCCTGGCCGACGAGTTGCAGCTCATCAGCAGCGAGCTTCGCGCGGGACTGGTGCGTGCCGTGGCCATGCGCCACTTCGCCGATCGCACCGGCATCGACGAGACGGTCTCGCTGGTCAATCTATTGATCCAGTCTGATGCCCTGGGCACCAGCATGGCAGCGACCTTGCGCGCGTTCTCGCAGGATATGCGCGCGCACCGCATGCTGCGCGCCGAAGATCTAGGCCACCGCGTCGGCGCCAAGCTCACCATGGTTCTGGTCGGCTGCTTCCTCCCAGCGATGTTCGCGGCGATCTTGGCCCCGGCGATCTACTCCGCGATCACCAAGCTCCACGGCCTCTCTGTGGCGATGCCGCTCCAATGAGTGCCGCTCGTTCAAGTCTTGCGATCGCGGTCGGTGCCCTGTCTTTGGCGGGTTGCGCCGCCCACACGCTCGAGGTTCGCGGCCTCGAGCGTGGTCTCGATGCGAAGGCGCTCTCCGCCTTCGATCAGGCCTATGAAGGCGGCAAGGCACAGCTCACGAGGAATCACGTCGGTTTGGCGCTGGTGCTGTTCGAAAAGGCGCTGGCGATCGATGCCAATTCCGTGGCGGCGCTCAACGCCGTCGGCACGGCCTATGACGAGCTGCATTTTCCTCAGATCGCCGCGCGCTACTATGCGCGGGCGCTGGCGCTCGAGCCCAACAGCGCCGATACCCTCAACAATATGGCGCTTTCCGCCCGCATCGCGGGAAAGCCGGACGAGGCGCGCCTTCTCTTCGAGCGGGCGCTCGCGACGGATGCCGCCAACCGCACCATCCATGCCAATCGCGACGCCATCGACGCGCCAGTCCAGACCGCGGCCGCGGCGCCAAGCGAGGAAGATGCTCCCGCTGACGCGCCCGTGGTGGAGCGGATCGGCCAGAACGCCTTCGAGCTCGTGCTTCCGGGGCGGACGCCGGTGCAAGCTCGTGCCATTTCGGTTGAGCCGCTGCCACCTCTGGCGGCTCCGGTGCACGTCGAGCTTAGCCCGCGCGAGCAGGCGGTGCGCGCGCGCATCGACGCCTTCTTTACGGCGCGGGCGGAGCGCCGCCAGGCCGTCGCGGCCGAGAACGCGAGCGCCGTCTCGACCGCGGACGCTCCTGGCGCGGGCGAAACGCCGATACGCCGTTCGTTCACCGAGCGTGCATGGTTTAACCTTTTCCGCACCTTCTTCGAGCAGCGTGAGGCAAGACAGCCGGCCCAAGATCGGAAAGACGCCTCCACCCGCGCCGCGCGCAACGGTTAGTTCCGTCCGACGAGCACTTTTTCGAGAGGTGAAGCATGTTTCGTCGCATCGTCGTCACTGTCGTTTTCTTGGCCATGGGTGCTTGTTCGACCGTCGCCGACAAGCATGCGAGCGAGGCGAAGCCGAGCGTCGCTCAGCCGGATATGGAGGCGCTCATCAGCGCCGCCGACGCGACGCGGCTCGAAGGCCGCTTGACCGAAGCGGTGCAAATTTATCAACAGATCCTCGTCACCAATCCCAATTCCGTCGCCGCCCAGTACGGCATGGCAGAATGCCTCTTCGCCATCGGCAAGCCGCGCGATGCGCGCACGATTTTCGCCGGGCTCACCAAGGATGCACAATTTGGCGCCGCCGCGCTCCAGGGCGTCGGCCTCGCCGATCTCGCGCTCAATAAGCGCGAGGCGGCCGCGGCGTCGCTCAATCAGGCGGTCGCGGCCGATCCATCGCTGTGGCGGGCACTCAACGGCCTGGCGCTCATCGCCGACCTGCAGCATCGCGCCGACGAGGCAGCCGAACTCTACGGCAAGGCGCTGGCGGCCAATCCGGATTCGGCGGTGCTCCTCAACAACCGCGGCTATTCGCGGCTCATGGCCGGCCACGCCGACGAGGCGATCGCCGATTTTCGCCGCGCAATCGCCCTCGATGCCGAGAGCGAGACCATCGAGAACAATCTGCGCCTTGCCATCGCCGCCAAGGGCAAATACGCCGAAGCGACGCGCAATGTGCCGCGCGATCGGATGCCGATCGTGCTGAACAATGTCGGCTACGTGGCGATGCGTCGCGGCGATCTCGCCGACGCCGACGGGTTTTTCGCCCGCGCGGTGGCGGAGAATCCCAACTACGACTCGATCACCTCGCACAATCTCGACGAGCTCGCCGCTTTGAAGGGAGGCCGGCAGTGATGCCGCACGCGCTCTACGCGGCCGTCCTCGCGCTGCTCTTCGTCGCCTGCTACACGGACCTGCGGAGCCTCCGCATACCGAACCCGGTGCCGATCGCGGTGGCGGGGCTCTTCCTGCCGTTTGCGATCGCGACCGGGATGAGCGTCGCCGACGTGCTTTGGCACCTCGCCGCCGGTGCCAGCGTGCTCGCTGCCGGCTTTGCCGTGTTCGCGATCGGCCTTCGCTTCGGCGGGGGCGACATCAAGTTGCTGTCGGCGCTTGCGCTCTGGTGCGGCTTCGGCAACTTCCTGCCGTTCTTCGTCGCCATGTCGTTCGCCGGCGGCGCGGTCGCGATGCTGGTGTTCCTGGCGCGGCAGACCGGTGTCCCGGTCTGGCTTGCGGTCCGTGGCGTGAACATTCCCGCCTTCGCTCTCGAGCGCAGCAAGGCCTACGTCCCTTATGCCCCGGCCATCGCGCTGGGCTTCGCCTATCTCGGCCCGCTCGCTGGCGGGTGAGGGCGGTCAATGACCGCACGCCATCCGGCTGTCATTCTCGCGGGCAGCCTCATCGTCGCGGCCGGGCTGCTGTTGCCGCTCGCCTTCGTGTCGGTGCCGCCGTTCTGCGATCTCTATTTCCACATCGCGCGGATGGTGGTTTTGGCGGATCCCGCGGCGCCCTATGTGCGCGACTGGTACGCGCCCGATTGGCACGTCGTGCCGAACCTCGCGATGGACGCGATCGTGCCGCTCTTGGCGCGGATCATGCCGGTCCTGACCGCGGTCAAGCTCTTCGTCGCGGCAACGTTCCTGCTGTTGCTCTTCGGCACGCTCGCGCTCAACCATGCGCTTTATCGGCAGCTCTCGTGGTTGCCATTGCTGGCCGGCCTTTTCGTCTATAACCAGATCGTCTTCATCGGCTATTTCAACTACCTCTTCGGCCTGGCATTGGTCCTCTGGGCGGCGGCGCTCTGGTTCTATCTCGCGACGAGCGCTCCCCTCCTCCGCCTCCTTGCCGCGTCGCTGGCGACGATCCTGCTCTATGCCGCCCATCTCTTCGCCGTCGGACTCTTCGGCGTCGTTTTGCTCAGCGGGGAACTCGCAGCATGGCGTCGCGATCGGCGCCTCGGTTTTCACGCGGCCATGGCGGTGGTGCCCTTCATTGCCCCGCTGGCGCTCTTTCTCACGAGCCACACCGTCGCGGTGGCGGGCATGGGCGCCATCGATTATTGGCCGATCGTGAAGCTGCTGGCGCCATTCACGCCATTTCTGACGCTCAACCCGCCGGTGGATCTCGCTATCCTCGCATGCACGATCGCGGGCACGGTCCTTCTCGTCCGCCGCGGCGGTATCGAGGTCGCACCGCCGCTGCGCGTTGCCCTGTTGCTGCTGCCGCCCCTCGTCTTGCTGGCGCCAACGGCGATGATCGGCACCTTCTACGCCGATCTACGCCTTCCCGTCGCCATCGTGTTCATCGTCCTCGCCGCTTGCCGCCTGCGCGGCGAGGGCGCGCGCGAAGTGGGTATCATTGCGGCGGCGGCGCTGATCTTTGTCTTGCGCATCGCGGCGCTGACCGTCGATTTTCGCGTCGCCGGCAGCGAAATGGACGAGCTGCGCGACGCCTACCGGCGGATGCCGGCGGGCGCGGTGGTCTTCACGGCGACGTTGCACCACGGCTCATTCTTCCTAGACGCGCTCACGACGCCCCGGCAGTGGCGCCCTTTGTGGGAGCGCGAGGATACGCTGCCGCTCGATCACGTCACCACCGTGGCGCTTACCGATCGCGCCGTGCTCGTGCCGCAAACTTTGATGGTGGATGGCCAGCAGCCCACGCGAATGCTCCCGGAGTTCGCCGCGTTGAAGGCGCTCCAGGCCGATGCGGCCGGCCATTGGTATTCCTTCCACGATGCCCATGGCCTCGCTGGCGCGGACGAGCTCGACGGCTGGATTCAGCGTATCGGCAATGCGGTGAATGCGCCGCCTTACCGCTTCAGTGCCGTCTACGTCGCCCTTGTCGACCCCGACGGACGTGCCGCGCTCCCGCCGGGCGCACGGGAGGTATTTGCCGAGCACGGCTATCGCCTCTGGGATATTTCGCCGCTGATGACGGCGGCCGGTCACTGACCGTCCTTGTCGAGGCGAAAGGCGAGCCTCAAGCAGCTTCCCATAGGGCGCGCATGCGGTGGCGAAGCGCGGCATCGGGCAAAGAGCCGGTCCCGGCCGCGAGATTGTCCGCCATGTGCTCGGGGTTCGCCGTCGCCGGGATGACACAAGTCACCGCCGGGTGGCCGAGGACGTATTTGAGGAAGAACTGCGCCCAATTGCGGCAGCCAAGCTCGGCGGCGAGACCGGGAAGCGGCCGTTGCCGGGCCCTCCGCAACAAAGCCCCTTCCTCGAAGGGTCGGTTGACGAGGACGGCGACACCGCGAGCTTCGGCCAACGGCAAGAGCCGCTCCTCCGCCGCAGGCGTCGCGATCGAATAGCAGAGCTGAACGAAATCGATATCGGCCTCGGTTTCGATCACCTGGGCGAGGGCATCGAAGGCGCTCGGCGTGTAGTGGGTGATGCCGATATAGCGGATGCGGCCCTCCTCCTTAAGGCGCCGGAGCGTCGCAAGGTGGGTCCGCCAGTCGACGAGATTGTGGATCTGCATGAGGTCGATCACTTCGGCACGGAAGAGCTCGGCCGAGCGCCGCATCTGCGCGATGCCCTGCTCGGGTCCGGTGGTCCACACCTTGGTGGCGAGGAATGTCTTCTCCCGCGCGCGAAGCTCTTCCACGAGATCGCCCGTCACCCCTTCGGCGCGGCCATACATGGGCGAGCTGTCGATGACGCGTCCGCCGGCGTCGAGGAGGTGACGGAGCACTTGGCCGAGCGGCGCGCGTGCCTTCGCCTCGGCGCCGACATCGAAGGTCTGCCACGTGCCGAGCCCGATGACGGGCAGGGCTTCGCCGGTTCGGGGGATGGGCCGCGTGATCATGATTCCGTCCATCTAAGCAAACGCAGGGTTTGCGCCCAGCGCAAGCATGGCATGCGCAACCGGCGCAAGGGCTGGCGCGTTCGTGAACGGCGCCGCGGCCCTCGCCCGCCTATAGTGCAGTCCTTGCCTCGCAACAACCGCGCGAAGGAGTGATCCCGTGACCATCCGCTTGCTAGGGCCGAGCCGCCGCTTCCTTCTCGGGCTCGCCGCCGGCCTCGCCCTCTCGGCAGCCGCACCGGTTGCCGCGTTGGCGCAAAGTTCAGGCACGACGCCGCTCAAGATCGCCACCATCGGCGCCGGCCGCGAGGGTGGCGCGCTCGGGACGCTCTTCGCCAAGGCAGGACATCCCGTGATGTTCTCCTCGCGCCATCCCGAGCAGCTGAAGGAGCTCGTCGCCTCGGCCGGACCCAATGCCAAGGCCGGCACGGTGGAAGAGGCGGTGGCCTTCGCCGACGTGGTGCTGCTCGTCGTGCCCTACACCGCCATCGAGGGCATCGGCAAGGAGTACGGCAAGGCGCTCGCGGCCAAGAAGCTCGTCATCGACGTCTCCAATCCCATCGCGCGGCGCGATGGCGAGGAGATCGTCAAATGGGCGAATGAACAGGGCGGCGCCGGGCTTGCGACACAGAAGCTGTTGCCGGGCGTCCATCTCGTGCGCGGCTTCAACGCCATCGGCTTCGGCCGGCTCGCCGAGGACGCGCAGCGGAGCGGTGACAAGGTGGGTGTGCCGATCGCCGGCGACGACGCGGAGGCGCTGGCGCTCGCCACCCGCCTCATCAAGGAGATCGGCTTCGAGCCGGTGCGGGTCGGCGGGCTTGCCATGGGGAAATACCTGGTGCCGGGCACGCCGCTCGCCGGCGAGCACAGCCCCGCCGAGCTCGAAAAAATCGCGTCCACGCTGAAGTGAGTGGTGCATCGCGTTGAGCGACATCGCCCGCACTCCCGGGCCGTTTCGCCTGCTGCAGCGTATCGTCGCGGTGCGGCCGGAGGAGATGCGCGCGGTGCTCTGGTGCTGGCTCTACATCTTCGCGGTGCTGTCGTCCTACTACATCATGCGTCCCATCCGCGACGAGATGGGCGTGGCGGGCGGCGTCAAGAATCTGCCCTGGCTCTTCACCGGCACCTTGATCGGCATGGTGCTGGTGAACTTGCCTTTCGCTTATCTCGTGAAGACGCTGCCGCGCAGCCGCTTCATTCCGCTGACCTACCGCTTCTTCGCGCTCAACATCGTGCTCTTCGCCGGCGCGCTCTACATCGCCGACGCCGAGGCCACGGTGTGGATCGGCCGCGTCTTCTTCATCTGGGTCTCCGTCTACAATCTCTTCGTCGTCTCGGTGTTCTGGCAGCTCAACGTCGATCTCTTCACGCCCGAGCAGGGCAAGCGGCTCTTCGGCTTCATCGCCGCGGGCGCGACGGTCGGCGCCATTTGCGGGTCGGCGGTGACGGCGAGCCTTGCGCGCTATGTGCCGCCCACATTCCTTCTGGCCGGCGCCGCGCTGCTGCTGGAGGTCGCCGTGTTCGCGGTTGGGCGTCTCGCCCAACTGTCGCCAGCGCTGCATCATCGACCGGTTGCGGCGAAGTCGGAGGAGGAACGGCCGCTCGGCGGCAGCATCATCGCCGGCATCACCCACGCGCTCCGCTCGCCTTACCTCCTCAATGTCAGCGCCTTCATTTTGCTTTTCGCCATCACCGCGACCTTCCTTTACTTGCAGCAAGCGGAGATCGTGAGCGCAAGCTTCCGCGACCGCGGCGCGCAGACGCAGTTCTTTGCGACGGTCGACCTCGTCGTCAACACGCTCACGCTTGTCGTGCAGGTGTTCTTCACCGGCCGTATCGTCGTGCTCTTGGGTGTCGCTGCGGCGCTCGCCTTCCTCCCGGCGCTCACCATGGCGGGTTTCGGCGCGCTCCTGGTGATGCCGAGCCTCGCGGTCATCGCCGTCTTCCAAGTGCTGCGCCGCGCCGGCGACTACGCGATTGCGCGGCCGACGCGGGAGGTGCTGTTCACTGTCGTGCCGCGCGAGGACCGCTACAAGGCGAAGGGCTTCATCGACACCTTCGTCTACCGGCTCGGCGATCAGGTGGGCGCTTGGGCGAGCGCGCTCTTGGGCGGCCTCGGCCCGCAGGCGACGGCGGTCGCCGCCATCGCTATCGCTGCGCTTTGGTTGGTGAACGGCGCCTGGCTCGGCCGCCAGCAGGCGCGGCGGGAACTTGAAACCTCTCCCCTCGGAGAGAGGTCGGCGCGAAGCGCCGGGTGAGGGGCGGTCCGCACGCGACGCGTCCGCGCTTCCCCTCACCCCAACCCACTCCCCGAGGGGAGAGGGAAGAAGTCCGCGACTTGCATAGCGGGGCGGCGCTTTGTCATATGGGCGCGCCATACGATCGGAGTAGCCGCGTGCCCGAGCTCATGCCCCGCGCCATCGCCGAGCGCTTTCGCACGATGAAGCCGTCGGCGACGGTGGAAGCGAGCGAGCGCATCCGTCAGGTGCGCGCCGCCGGACGGCGCATTCTCGGCCTCTCCAGCGGCGATCCCGGTCTCGCCACCGATCCCCGCATCATCGCCGCGGCGGAAACGGCCATGCGCGAGGGGCAGACCCATTATTCCTCGCCCGTTGGCGAGCCCGGCCTGCGCGCGGCGATCGCGCGCCGCGAGGCCACGCGGTCGGGCGCCAACTACGATCCCGCCGACATTCTCGTGACGCCCGGCGGCAAGTTCGCGCTGGTGACGGCGCTCATGGGCGTGGTCAATCCCGGCGAAGCGGTATTGGTGCCGGAGCCGGGCTGGGTGAGCTATGGCGCCGCGGTGCGGCTCGCCGGCGGCACTCCCGTTGCCGTACCCATGCTCGACCAACTCGATGCCGGTGCACTCGAAGCGGCCATCACGCCCCGGACCTCCGCTCTCATCTTGAACTCGCCGGTGAACCCGACCGGGCGTGTGCTCCGCGAGGACGAGCTCGCGGCGGCGGTCGCGCTCGCCGAGCGGCACCAGCTCTGGATCGTCTTCGATCAGGTCTATGGCGATCTCGCCTATGACGTGCGCATGGTCTATCCGCAGGCGCTTCCCGGCGGCTTCGCGCGAACGCTCGTCGTCGACAGCCTCTCCAAGAGCTTCGGCATGACCGGCTGGCGCTTGGGCTATCTGGCGCTGCCGCCGGGGCTCGCGGCGGGCGTCGTCAAATTCCTCCAGCACACGATCTATTGCGTGCCGCCCTTCATCCAGAAAGGGGGCGAGGCGGCGCTCGCGCTCGCGGACGAGCTCGTGCCGCGTTACCGCGCGCTCTTCCGCGCTCGTCTTGCCCGCGCCGCGGCGGCGCTCGACGCGGTGCCCGGCATATCCTGCGCCATGCCGGACGCCACCTTCTATCTCTTTCTCCGCGTCGCCGCCGACGATGTGGCGCTGGCGCAGCGTTGGCTTGCCGAGGGCGACGTCGCGGTCATGCCGGGCTCCGCCTTCGGGCCCTCCGGCAAAGGCCATCTCCGCCTTTCGCTCGCCTGCGGCGACGAGGAGCTCGAAGAGGCGCTCCGCCGCATCGCTCGCATGGGCGTCGCGTGAGATGCGCCGGCTGATCACGGCCTTGGTGATCGCGGTCGCCGCGCTCGCGAGCTCGCATCCGGCCGACGCCCAGGACGACTCGCTCGCCGCAATCAAGGCGCGGGGCAAGCTCATCGCCGGCGTCAAGTTCGACACGCCGCCCTTCGGCTTTCTCGACGAGAAGAACGAGCCTGTCGGATTCGACATCGACCTCGTGCGCGCGATCGGCCGGCAAATCGGCGTTCCCGTCGATCTCGTCGCCGTCACCTCGCCGACGCGCATTCCCATGCTGGCGAGCGGCAATGTCGATCTCGTGGCCGCGTCCATGACGCGGACGCCGGAGCGCGAGCAGGCGATCGATTTCTCCATCACCTATTATACCGGCGGCCAGTCGCTGCTGGTGCCGGCCTCGAGCAAGATCAGGGGTGTTGAGGATCTCGCCGGCAAGCCCGTCGCGGTGCAGCAGGGCACGACGTTGGAGAAGAACCTCGCGGCGGCCGCGCCCAAGGCCGAGATCGTCGCCTTCAAGGATTACAACAGCGCCTGGCTCGCGCTCCGCCAAGGCCGCGTCGACGCGCTCACCGGCAGCCTCAACGTCCTCCAGGGGTTCGCCAAGGACAATCGCGACTTCAAGATCGCGGGGGCGCCATTCAGCGTCGAGCCCTTCGGCATCGGCGTTCGCAAGGGCGCTACGTCCCTCCGAGATGCGGTGAACGCGACGATCCGCGATCTCTGGACCTCCGGCACCTATACCGAGCTTTACCACAAATGGTTCGGCAGCCATCCCGTGGTGCCGATCGAGACGGCACCGAAGTAACAATCTCATTCGCAAGATCTCATGGCGCAAATTCCCTCTCACCTCCCGCCGCGGTGCAGCGGGCCCCTCCTTCTCCCCGAGGGGAGAGGGGCAGGGACAGTACCGCGCGCCCCCCCTCTCCGCGGCGGGGAGAGGGATAGGGTGAGGGGGCGGTCGTTTGCCGACCTATCATTTCGATTTTGCGCCGATCTGGGCGCATCGTGATCTTCTCATCGCGGGCCTCGCGCGCACCATCGCCGTCTCCGCTGCGGCGCTCGTGCTCGCGCTGGTATTGGGAACGCTGGTGGGGACGCTCGCCGCGGCGCGCGCTCGCGCATGGCGGGTCGCCGCGACGGCGTCGGTGGAGATGACGCGCAATGTCCCGCTCCTCATCCACCTCTATCTCTGGTATGTGGGTTTTGCGTTTCTCAGGCTCCCGCCCTTTCTCTGCGCCGTGCTCGGTCTTGCCATCTATTCGGCGGCTTACGTGGCCGAGATTGTGCGCGCCGGTATCGCCGCGGTGCCGCGCGGCCAAAGCGAGGCGGCGCTCGCGCTCGGTCTTTCGCGTGGCAAGGTGCTAGGGCTCGTGGTCTATCCGCAGGCGCTTCGCATCATCGCGCCGTCGCTTGCGAGCCTCTTCTCACAGCTCATCAAGGATTCATCGCTCGCCTCCGTGATCACCGTGGGCGAACTTTCCTTTGCGGCAAGCGCCATCGAGAGCGAGACCTTCCGCAGCTTCGAGATCTACATCACCGTGGCGCTTCTCTATCTGGCGCTGGTGACGGCGGCGAGCCGGCTCGTGCTGCTCTTTCCGGGCGCGCATCGCCCCGCGCTTCACATGGGGTTCGCCGATGCCTGAGGTGATCCTCCGCAACGGCTCCTTTCTGCTGCACGGGCTGGCACTGACGGCGGGTTTGGCCGTGCTCGCCGCGGCCGGCGGCACCGCGCTCGGCGTTGCCGTTGCCGCGATGCGCCATGCTCGCGTCAGAGCCATCGCACCCGTACTGGCGGGCTATGTCGAAGTCGTGCGCGGCACGCCGCTGCTCCTCGTGCTCTTCATCTGTTACTTCGCGCTTCCCGCGCTCCTGGGCTACAAGGCGACGGCGTTCGGCGCGGCAATGCTGGGCTTCATCCTCTTCACCGGCGCCTATATCGCCGAAGATATCCGTGGCGGCCTCGCCGCGGTGCCGAAGGGGCACATCGAAGCAGGGCTCGCGAGCGGCTTGCGGCCGCGGCAGGTGCTCCGCCTCGTCGTGCTGCCGCAGGCGCTCCGTGCCGTCATTCCCATGCTCTTCAATCAATATGTGCGGCTTTTCAAATTCACCTCGGTCGCCTCGGTGATCGGCGTTCACGAGCTCACCGGCGACGCGATGCTGGTGAACGCGCGCGACTTCGCGCCCGTCACCATTCTCGCGACCATCGCGCTCGCTTATCTCGTTTGCTGCTCGGCGATCTCCCTGGCGGGCCGTGCGCTTTATCGCCGCCTCGCGGCGCCCACGTGAGTGCGCGCCGTCATTCCGCGGCGGCGACCTCCGGGTCGAGAGCGGCGGGGCTCGTTTGGGTGCGCCGGAGCCACAGTCCGGCAAGCGCGAGGAGAAGATAGGCCGCAGCCCCCAGCCGCAAGGTCATGTCGATCGATGTCGTGATGCTGCAACCCACGGCAAGTCCTGCGCCGAGCACGCCCGCTGCACCGTTGACGCCCCAAAACCATGGGGTCGGCCGCGGATCGACCGCGGTGGCGAGCCGCATGCCGGTGGGAAAGCCGAACCCCATCAGAACACCCGCCGGCAGGATCGCGAGGATACAGACGAGACCGCGAAGGACGATGTCCGCCGCCTCGAATTTTGCCGCGAGCAGCGGGAACCAGGCCGGCCAGCCCGCCAGATAAATCGACAGCAAGAGCGCCCACGCGACGAGGCGGGTGGCACTGCCGAGCACCAATCTCTCCGAGGCGAAGCTGCCGATTCCGGTCGAGAGGATGAGGCTGAAGAGGCCGATGGCGAGCGCATAGACGGGATAGCCCAGGAACACGGAGATGCGTTGGATGATGCCGATTTCGATCAGCATGAAACCCAAGCCGATCAGCAGGAAATAAGCGGTCCCCGCGAACGCCAGACGCCGGTCGATGCCCTGCACTGCGTCGCGCACCGGCATGATGATGACGAAGACGACGAAGAGCGCGGAGAGCAGGATAATAAGCAGCACGGTGCTTGAGGCCATCAGATTGCCGAAGACGACACCCGATTGCCGCTGCTTGAAGGCTTCCCACATATGCACGGGATCGATGCGCAGCATGTTGAAGAAGAAGGGACGCGCGTCGGTTGCGGGCGAGAGATCAAGGGTGTAGCCGGCAGCTCGTGATTCGAGCTCCGCGACGGAGCGTGCCGCCATGAGGTCTCGGAAAATGGGCGTGAACGGCACCGCATCGGGACTCAGAATCACCTTGTGCTGGTAGCGTTCCGCCGCACCACGCAGCTGTGCGATATCGTCGGCAGTGAGCGGCGAGCGCGATACGACGAGAGTCGACAGCCAGCGCTGCCCAGCCATGAAGATGTGCGCTTGCGGATGCTCGACACCCAGTCCGTAAAGCGCGGCGATCGCGACGCTCACCGCGCGCCCGGTCTGATCCTCGTTTTCCGGCGCGTACCAGCGCGAGACCGTGAAGACGCCACCGGGCGAGAGATGGCGGAGGAAGGTTTGCCACCCTTCGACCGTGTAAAGTCCGTTTTCCGACAAGGTGAAGCCGCCGGCTCCCGTCGCTGCCCAGGTATCGACGAGGCTCATTTGAATGAGGTCGAAGCTCTCGCTCGAGCGGGCGAACCAGCTCCGCGCGTCGTCGACGAAAAATCGCACACCCGGTAGATCCGCCAGCCCGGAGAAGCCGCGATAGCGTGCGGGATTGGTGAGAAGGTCGACGAAAATCGGATTGAGCTCGACGCCCGTGATGTCGCGGAAACCGAAATGATAGGCCGAAACCATGTCGCGGCCACCGCCGACGCCGATCACCGCTACCCGCCCTTCGTGGCGAATGTTGTAGGCAAGCGTCGTCAGGTCATAGTCGAGAAATTCGAGCGAGGAGGGATTCCCGTCGAAGCGGGGCATCCATGTGCCGGCGGAGCCGTCGATCGTCATCTCGTGCTGGTCGATCTCGAAGCTGCTTGGGGTGAGCGGCGACGCTCCCCAAAGGAACGGCGCCTTTGTCACCGTCTTGTAGGCAACGATGCGCGAGAACGGGTTCCACTGCTCGAAGTCGAAGCGTTCGCGCGCATCGCGTTCGCCCTTGACGATGACGGGTTGGATGCCGTCGGGCGTGCTCGCGTTGAGCACCGCCATTGCGGCGAGTATCACGGCGATGCGAAAGCTGGAAGCCATCGACGCACCGCCGCGCAGCGCCGGCGCTTCCGGCGTGACGGCGCGCGCCGCCCCGGCAAAGCACGCTGAGGCGATTGCCGCAATCGCGGCGACGGCGATCAGCGCCGATGGCCCATCAAGCAGATTGAGAAGGACGATCGAGATCAGACAGCCGCTCGCCGCGCCCGCAAGGTCGACGCCATAGACAATTCCGACCGGCCGGTCGCTGCAGGTGAGCGCGAGTGCCACGGCCATTCCCGCGAAGAAGAAGGGGACGGCGAGCAGAACGATCATCTTCGCCCAGATGAAGAGCACGACCGCGCCCTGCATGTACGCTGCGACCGAGGCCATCTGAAGGCCGGCGCAAATCGCGATCGACAACGCGTACCAAAGGCTGTAGCGCGCCAGATGGCGCTCGAGATTCTCGCGCGTGTAGGCGGCGCGCGACCGGTATACGTGAAGCGCGCCGGCGGTCATGCCGAACATCGCCATGCTGATGGCGAAGAAAGCCAGATGATAGAAGCTGACGACCGACAATATTCTGGTTTGGATGATTTGCAGCGTCAGCGTGCTGAGGCACAAAAGATAGACGCCGAAATAGAAGAACGATCCCCCCTTGCGCATGTCCTTGCTCAACCCTCTTGCAATGCGGTTAGGGGCTCGCGATTGGCGACGCTCACCCCGGCTCTACCGTTTCTAGAACGGAAATTGCTAACGCATCGTTTTTTATTGAGCCGCGGATTTGCCGCGTCCGGCTGCGGCATTGCACGCTTCAACGAAACGTGATCGCGGAGCCGTAAAAGGGGAGGGCCTAGGCTCGGCTACGCCGCAGCCGGACCGCGCTTGCTCTCACGCCACCGCTTCGAAGCGTAGACGATCGAGAGCCGGCCGAAGCGGAAGAAGTGTCCGTCCCCGCTCTTCCAGTGGTCGAACCACGGACCTTTGCCCTCGCTCGCATCTTCCTCGGCGCCCTCTTCGGGATCTTCCGCCTCGTGCGCGTAGCGAGGCTCGAGGATGATGCAGAGGGTTCGGCCGAAACGCTGAAGGCGCATGGTACGCACGCTATACTGTTAAGGATGCTATTCGCATCCGTGCCGGCTCCTATGAATGCTTGTGGCGTCCGCGGTGTCAAACAAGATCGATTAGAAAATCGGCGGCATTTGGCGTAAATAGAGGACAAATCTTGGGCGTGACGCATCTTGGAGACATCGCTCTATCGTCCCGTGAAGCGCTTTCTCGAAGCCCGCGGCTTCGAGGTGAAAGGCGAAGTGTGCGGTTGCGACGTGGTGGCGGTCCACCGCAGCGGCGCACCCTTGGTCGTCATCGGCGAGCTCAAGCTCGCCTTTAATCTCGAGCTGGTGCTGCAAGGTGTCGACCGCGTCGCCGTCTCGGACGAGGTCTGGCTCGCCGTGCGCATGAGCGCGCGGCGCGGGCGCGAGCACGACCCGCGCGTGCGCAAGCTCTGCCGCCTCCTAGGCTTCGGTCTCCTCGGCGTCTCCTCGCGTGGACAGGTGGAAATCCTGGTGGAGTGTGCCCCGTGGCGGCCGCGGCGCGATCAGAAGCGCCGCTCGGCGCTCGTCGAGGAGCATCGCCGCCGGCGCGGTGATCCCGCGCAAGGCGGGAGCACCCGGGCGCCGATCATGACCGCTTACCGGCAGGAGGCGCTGCTCTGCGCGGCGGCACTGGCGGATGGCGCGCGCACGACGCGCGAGCTCCGCCCGTCCATTCCCGATGCTCCCAAGATTCTCCTGCACAATGTCTATGGCTGGTTCGAGCGCGTCGCGCGCGGCCGCTATGCGCTCACCGAGGCCGGCCGTGCCGCCCTCAAGCGCTGGCCGCAAACGGCGCCGCTCTCGGCTCCGCCGGCGAGCGTTCCCGCCGCCGCGACCCCCCGCTAAGATAAGGGCAACGATGGATTGGCGCTAAGGGAGGACGCATGAGCGCGACGGCGACCGCGGCGAAGCCGTGGCAGGACGAGCTTTACGACTTGCTGCGCCGGAGCGGCGTCACGCAATTCTCCTATGTGCCCGATGCCGGTCATCGCGTTCTCATCGACCGCTCGCTCGCCGATCCCGAGGCGCATGCTATCGCACTCACCACCGAAGAAGAGGGTGTAGCCTTGGCGGCCGGTGCCGATCTGGGCGGCGCGCGCAGCGTGCTGCTGATGCAGAGCAGCGGCGTCGGCAATTGCATCAACATGCTCTCGCTGATTAAGGGTGGCCGCTTTCCCTTTCTGACACTCGTCTCCATGCGCGGCGATTTCGGCGAGGGAAATCCCTGGCAATTCCCGATGGGTCAAGCCGTCGTGCCCGTGCTCGAGGCGATGGGCGTCATCTGCCTCAGCGTCGATTATCCCGAGGAAGTCGTGCCGACGGTGAAGGCGGCGCTCACCATGGTGTTTCAATCGGGCTATGCGGTGGCGGTGCTGCTGACGCAGAAGCTCATCGGCGCAAAGCCGTTCTGAAGGAGCGCGAAGCCATGGCCCAACCGATCGCCACCGCCGTCGCGCCCGATTTCATTCTCGATCGCGAGCAAGCCGTGCCCGCGCTCATCGGCCGGCATGAGGATTTTCTTATCATCGCCGGCTTGGGCGGCTGCGCCCGCGACATCGCCGCCTTCACCGGCGACGCCGCGCACACCTATCCCATGGCGGGTGCGATGGGCGGCGCGGCGATGATGGGATTGGGTCTCGCGCTGGCGCGGCTCGACAAACGCGTGCTGGTGGTGACGGGCGACGGCGAGCTTCTCATGAATGTCGGTGCGCTCGCCACCATCGCCGTGCTCAATCCCGCCAATCTCGCCCTGGTCTGCGTCGACAACGGCCATTACGGCGAGACGGGATACCAGAAGAGTCACACCAGCCTCGGCGTCGACCTCGAGAAGATCGCACAGGGGAGCGGCATCAAGATGACGCGCACGGTGACGCGCGAAAGCGAGATCGCCGACGGCGCCCGCCTCTTGCGCACCGGCAATGGCACCGCCTTCGTGCTGCTCCGCGTCAAGCCCACAGACGCGCCGCCCTACAAGCGCAGCCTCGACCCCGCCATGGCCCGCATCCGCTTCCGCCAAGCGCTCTCGGGAAAGTGGTAGCGGAACCCAAGATTTAAGGGGATGGGGGAGATGAAGGGGGATGAGGGGGATGGGTGTTCTTGCTCCCCCTCATCTCCGCTTATCCCCACATCCCCATTCCACTTTCGATGAAGCTCGTGAGAGGTCAGGCGCTCAATTCATGAGCCCGTAAAACCGCCCCGCATTCTCGCAAGTGATCTTACGCGTGACCGCCGCCGGCAGATGGGCGAATTGCTCGGCGATGTATTTGTCGGATTCCGGCCACACGCCGTCGCCGTGCGGGTAATCCGAGCCCCACATCAGCGATTCCGCGCCCATCTCGTCCACGAGCTTGGTGCCGATGCGGTCGAATTGGAAGGTCGCCTTGCACTGCCGGCGCCAATAATCGCTGGGCCGCATCTTGAGGCCGAGGTCCTGGAAGCGGTCCTCCCATTCGAAATCCATGCGGTCGAGCGCATAGGGGATCCAGCCGATGCCGCTTTCGCCGAAGGCGACGCGCACATTGGGATAGCGCTCGAACACCGCCGCGCCCATCAGCGCCGCCAAGATGTTGACGAGATTCATCTGGAAGCTCGAAACGACCGCGAAGAAGACGGCGCGCTTGGTTTGTCCGGTCTGGCCCTCGAACACCTTCATCGGGATCATCGGGAAGGTGTGGAAGTGGAGCGGCAGCCGCACCTCGTTCACCGCCTGCCAGAGTGGCTCCCACATCGGGTGCCACATCGGCTCCATGTCCCAAGAGCAGCTTAGCTCGAGGCCGCGAAGCCCGAGCTTCGCCACGCGATAGATCTCTTTCACCGCGGCATCGACGTCGCCATAGGGGAGACAGGCAAGCCCGATATGGCGCTCGGGATAGGCTTTGCAGAATTGGACGAGCCAGTCGTTGTAGATGCGCAGCATCTCGTTCGCCGCCTCGCGATCATTGAGCCGTCCGGCGGCGCCGAGGATGCCGTAGATCACCTCGGCATCGACGCCGTCGCGATCCATGTCCTTGATGCGCAGATGCGGATCGGAGACGCGGCGGATGCCCTTCTTGCCGTCGTCGTAAAGCCCGGTCTTCGCCATCACATCGACGCGCGCATGCATGCCCGGCACGAATTTCTGCCCGGAGGGACCGACGCCGTTGACGAGGCCGAAGCTGGCGCCGTTCTTCGCCACCCAGCGCGGCCCATCCGGTCCGTCGGCGACATAGGGCATACGCTCTTTCAAGTGCCGGGGCGCCTCGCTCACGAAGAGCTCCGGTGGCATCCACGGCAGATCGAGGTGGCAATCGGCGGAGATACGGCGGTACTGCATGGTTCTCTCCTGCAGATCTAATTGAGTCGGAGATCGGTGATGTGCCGCGGGTCGGGCTTGAGCTCGCCGCGCTCGACCCGGCGCACGATTGAGACGAGCGCGGCGTTGGCGGCGGCGGGAAGGCTTACCTCCTGGGCGCGCGCGGCGACGTATCCGTTCAAGAAATCGATCTCCGTGCGCCGGCCCTTGACGATGTCCTGGCCCATCGAGGGGCGCTGCTCGTCGGAGACATTCTTGTTGCCGGCGATGAGGCGCTGCTCGACCTCGTCGAGCGCCCGGCCGTCGCCCTCGCCGGCGCGCGCGATGCTCTCGGGCGGAATGTGGAAAACCTCCTCGAGCTCATAGCCGAGCACTTGGCCGACGCGGATCGCCTCGCTGCCGAGGCGGATGGCGAAGCGGCGCGTCGCCTCGGTGCCGACGACACGGTTGCTGGGAAGACCGGTGCCGGCAGAGAGCCCGTTGTACATGGAGTTGGCCACCAGCTTCGACCAGCGCTCGCCCCAGAGATTTTGCGTCGTCATGGCGCTGTCGGCATGCGCCACGAGGCGGCAGATTTCCTCGACCCTGGGCGTGATGCGGCCATGCACCTCGCCGACGCGGAAGACGGTGTGTCCCGCGCCCGCCTTGCCGGCGCCGCGATGGACGTGTCCGGGCGCGCGCAGCTCGACGAGGATGCGGCTCGCAATGCAGCCTACGGTGCGGCCCCAGCCGACGACGCCCGCCACGGTCTCCTCGTTCATGCAGTTCTGCAGCGAGACGACGAAGCCCTGCGGCGCCAGGTAAGGCTTGATCATCATCGTCGCCCACGCCGTGTCATAGGATTTGACACAGACGAAGGCGATGTCGATCGGCGCCCCCTTGCTCAGGCTCTGCACCTCCGTGACATCGAGCGCGCGGACCGGCTGCGTGAACTCTTCGACTGGTCCCGCATGCGTCACGCGAATGCCGCGCGTGCGCATCGCCTCGACATGGGCAGGCCAGGGATCGATGAAGGTCACGTCCGCGCCGCCGCGCACCAGATGCGCGCCGCAATAGCTGCCGACGGCGCCGGCGCCGACGATCGCGATCTTGCTGCCCATCCTTTTTTCCCTCCCTCACTTCCCCTGCGCTATCTTAGCGCGTCGTCCCTGCGAAAGCAGGACCCAGAGCGAGCGGGCATGACGGGCGCAGTGCAGCGATCGTGGCGAAGGTTTGTTCTCTCCTGGCTCCTCTGGTGCGCCGCGTGGTGCGTCGGGCTTTATGTCTTCGTTGCCGTCGTCGACCCCTTCGACACGTTGGCTTTCTCGCCCGACTGGAAGCGACACCGGGTCACCGGCAACGAGCGCTTCGAACTGCCGGGCTTGATAAAGCGCGGTCACTTTGACTCGGCGGTGCTCGGCACCTCGACCGTGCTGCTGCTCGATCCCGGTGCGTTGGATGCGGCGCTCGGCGGGCACTTCGTCAATGCCGCGCTGAGCGACGGCCGCGCATGGGAGCAGGCGCAAGTGATGCGGCTCTTTGCACAAGAGACGCCGCAGCCGCGAGCCCTCATCATCGGCATCGACATTGCCTGGTGCGCACCTGATCAGCCTGCGCCGCCGCTCACTTTCCGCCCCTTTCCCACCTGGGAATATGAGCGGGACGGGCGCGCCGGGTATCTGCATTTATTCGATCTCAGGCATATCTACGCCGCGCTGCGGCAGGCCCTCACCATGACGGGCGTTCTCGCCCCGGTGCTCGGCGACGACGGATACTGGCAATTCGTGCCGGATGATGCGCTTTACGATCCTGTCCGCGCCGCGGCGAAGATTTATGGCGCCGCCCCGCCGAAGAGCGTGCCTGCCGTCACCTTGCCGGCGGTGGGCGCGCGTCCCGTCGATTGGACCTTTCCCGATATTACCTTGCTCGCCGCGACGCTTCGCCGATTTCCTCCACAAACCCGCATGATACTCATGCTTGTGCCCTATCACGTCGTCGCCTACGCATCGGAGGCGCTGTGGCCCCGCTATCATTTTTGCAAGGAAGCATTGGTGAGTGCCGCGCGTACGCTCGCTAATGCGGTCGTGGTCGACTTCATGTTTCCGAACGACACGACCCGGGACTATCGACAATATTGGGACGGACTTCACTACCGGCTGCCAGTGGTGCAACGCGTCGTCGAGGCGCTGCGGCGGGCCGAGCGGGGCGAGGAAACCGAGGGCTTCGCCCGCATCCTCCTCGACACGCGGGCGCAGCCGCCAAGCACAGGGGCGCTTGAGCCGGACAAACCCGCCCTCCATCATCCCATCGGAAGCAGGGGATGAAAGCGGAGAGCCCATGACGGTGCCGGTGAAATCGGAGCTGAGCGCGCGCGTCTGGAAAATCGAGGTGCCGGCCGGCGGCATGGTGGGCGAGGGCGAGCCCATCATGATCCTCGAATCCATGAAAATGGAAATTCCCGTGCTTGCCCCGGTGGGCGGGCGCATCGCGCGGCTCCTTGTCGCCGAGGCGGATACCGTGAGCGAAGGCCAGCTCCTTGCCATGATCGAGCCCTGATGATGCGATGCACCGCTGTTTAGACGTCTTTTACCAACCGCGGCTTAGACTTTTCTCCATCGGACAGCGGGGGCTGTCCTCGAGGGGATTAAGAACATGCGCCGCACAACCAAGGTCGAGGTTGGTCAGAAATTCCACGCGATCGGCACGGTGACGGGAACACCCACCTTCGCCTACGAGGTCCAGGCGGTGTTCCAAAGTCGCGTCGATCACATCGCCTATGTCCGCCTCGTCCAGGTCGGCGATCCGACCCAGACGAAGAGCATTGCCGTCGCGAGCCTGCTCAACCCCCGCCATTTCGTGCCGGTGCCGCCCGAGCGCCCGGCGCAGGTCGCCTGAGGCCTCTTAGCCCCAAGGGGGAGAGGCGCGCCAAGCAGCCACAGCGTCGCGGCCGACGGCTCAACGCACTACGCGCCCCCGCCGGAGACTGAGGAGGAAAATCGCGAGCCCGCTCAAGGTGGCGAGGCTCGCCGCGTAAGGCAAGGCCGAGGGGGCGTCATGCGCCAGCAGCAGGCCCCCCAGCGCCGCGCCCAAGGCGGAGCCGATGTAAATCGTCGAGCTGATGAGCGACAGCACCAAGCCGCCATGCTCCGCCTCGAGCGCGAGCAGCCGGCTTTGCTGTGCCGGAAAGGCCGCCCAGCCGCTAAACGCGATGACGAAGAGCGCGACGGCGGCGCCCAACACCGAGCCGCCGGTAAGATTGAGCGCGGCGAGATTGACGATGTTAATCGTGACGCACACCAGGATGGGGAGCGTGGTGCCGAAGCGGTCGACGAGGCGTCCACCGGTCTGGCTGCCGCTCAATCCGCCGAGGCCGTACCCCAGCAGCAGGAGAGCGATGTTGTCCATGCCGAGGGGCACGCCAAACAGCACGGCGCTGTAGGTGTAAACGGTGTAGTTGCCGACCGACCACAAGAGGTTCGCGAGCAGGCTCGCCACCACCCTCGGCCGCTTGAGCGGCGCGAAGCGCTCGCGAAGCGGCGGAACGCCGGCGCTGCCGAGGGGCGGAATCCGGCCAAGGCGGAGCGCTACCGCCGCGCTCGCCGCTAGCGCGAAGCCCAAGAGAAACGTTACGTGCCAGCCCGCATGCTGGCCGATCCAGGTGCCGAGCGGCACGCCCATGACGGTGGCGCTGGTCATGCCAAGCGCGACGCGCGCCAAGGCGGCGCCGCGCCGCTCCGCCGGCGCGAGATCGGCAGCGATGGTATAGGCGGTGGGTGAGAAGAGCGCGCCCGACGCACCGGCGAGAAAACGAGCCGCCAGCAGGATGGTGAAGCTCGGCGCCAGGCTACAGGCGAGATCGGCCGCGGCAAAGCCGGCGAGCGCTATGATGATGACTCGTTCACGCCGCCATTGTGCGGCGATCGCGGCGAGAACGGGCGATCCCAGCGCGTAGGTGAGGGCATAGACCGTCACCATCTGTCCCGCTGCCTCGACACTGACGCCGAGATCGCGCGCGATCATTGGCAGGATCCCGGCGATGACGAAAACGTCGGTGCCGAGCGCGAACGTCCCGAGCGCCAGCAAGTAGATGCGGATGTCGAGCGGCGTGCCGGACGAGCGCGCGTTCGGTTCCACGGCAACAAAAAAAGTCCTCCTCCGCCCTTCAGGGCGGAGGAGTTAGAGGAGGTGGGTGGTTCCGCGGGCGCGGTTTTGCCGGCCAAGACCGAGTGTCCCCCACCTCACCCAACCTCTCCGCCCCCGGGGGCGGAGAGGAGTCGGATCTTGACCTTTGCGCGTTCTCCACGTCGTATTCCGTGAAAGGGCCGCACGGCTTGGCATGCGCTCGCTCGTTTGTCAAACTCGCGCGCATGTCGATCGCGGGCGACATCGACGAGCTGCGCCGGCTCCTCGTGGAGTCGCAGCGCGCTGTCGTCTTCACCGGCGCCGGCATCAGCACGGAGTCCGGCATTCCCGATTTCCGCAGCCCCGGCGGCATCTGGACGCGCTATGCGCCGATCGATTTTTCCGAGTTCCTCGCCTCCGAAGAAGCACGGCGCGAGGCGTGGCGGCGCAAATTCGCGACCCATCCAACCATGCACGCGGCAAAGCCCAATCGCGGTCACCGTGCGGTGGCCGAGCTGGTACGGCGCGGCACGGCCGCTTCGGTGATCACGCAAAACATCGACGGGCTCCATCAGGCCTCGGGCGTGCCGGAGAAGCAGGTCGTCGAGCTGCACGGCAACACCACGTATGCGCTCTGCCTCGCCTGCCGCCGGCGCTACGAGATCGAGCCGCTCCGCCTTGCCTTCGAGCGGGATGAGGAGCCGCCCGTCTGCTCCTGCGGCGGCTTCATCAAGACCGCCACCATTTCCTTTGGCCAGGCGATGCCGGAAGCCGAGATGCGCCGCGCCGAGACGGAGACGTTGGCGGCCGATCTCTTTCTCGTGCTGGGATCGTCGCTCGTGGTCTATCCCGCTGCGGGATTTCCCGAGCTCGCCAAGCGCAACGGCGCGGTGCTGGTCATTATCAACCGCGATGCCACCGGTCTGGACGATGTCGCCGATCTCGTGGTGAACGCCGCCATCGGCGACACGCTCGGTGCCGCGGTAGGCGCCGCGTGACCCGCGGCGCGGCGGACACGGCCGCGCGGCTCATTCCGCCCGACGCGGATTACGGCGAACTGCGCGACGCGGCCCGCACCTGCACCGCCTGCCCGCTCTATGCGCGCGCGACGCAGACGGTCTTCGGCGAAGGGCCGGCGCCGGCGCGGCTCATGCTGGTCGGCGAAACGCCCGGCGACCAGGAAGATCGGCAAGGCCGCCCCTTCGTTGGGCCGGCCGGCAAGCTCCTCGACCGCTGTCTCGAGGCCGTGGGCATCGATCGCAACGAGGCCTACGTCACCAACGTGGTGAAGCATTTCAAATGGACGGAGCGCGGCAAGCGCCGCCTCCATGGCAAGCCGAGCGCCGGCGAGATCCGCGCTTGCAAACCCTGGTACGAAGCCGAGACGGCGCTGGTGAAGCCGCATGTGCTGGTGCTGTTGGGTGCGACCGCTGCGCAGGCGACCCTCGGCCCGCAATTCCGCGTCAGTCGTGAGCGGGGCGAATTCGTGCCGTCCAACCTCGCCCCCTTCGTGCTCGCGACCGTGCATCCTTCGTCATTGCTGCGCGGCGAGCCCGAAATCCGCGATGAAGAAATCGCCCGCTTCACCGCCGATCTGCGCAAGGCGGCGAGCGCGTTGAAGCGCTAGAGAATTTAACAGAGAGACAATGAGGCAGTGAGAATTAGGAATGGCGCACATTCGCGCGCCGCCCCAACTTTCCTCCCCCGCAAGCGGGGGAGGGTAGGGAGGGGCTCACCGCCTCACTGTCTCCCAGTGATCTTCTTCTCTCGATCAGCCGCTTTCGCCGCTTGAATAGCCTTCCACACCCGCTCGGGCGTCGCCGGCATGTTGATGTGGCGGACGCTGTAGACCGAGAGCGCGTCCACGACCGCGTTCATCACCGAGGGGAGCGAGCCGGCGCAGCTGGCTTCGCCGCGGCCTTTGACGCCGAGGAAGGTGCTGAAGAAAGCGCAGGTGGACGAGATCGCCGCCGCCATCGAAAAAGAGAAAGAGGCGGCGCAGAAACCTCGCTAGCTCAGAAGACGTCGGTGGCAGATCGTTTGAACGTCCTCATTGCGAGGAGGCGCAGCCGACGAAGCAACCCAGCCCAGCCTCACGCTACGGGCCCTGGATTGCTTCGCTCCGCTCGCAGTGACGAGCGCGAGTGATTAGGTCCCAACAGAGGCGAGCAGCGGATCGCCGACGATGCCGCGCTCGGCATAGTGCCGATAGGCGTCCTGTGCCTCGGCATGGGCCGCTCGAAGCGCGGCCACCGCGCGCTCGAGATCGCTCGCCGCGTGCATTGCGGTGACGAAAAGGCGGAGCCGCGCGCTCCCTTTGGCGACGGCGGGATATTCGGCGAGATCGGCGCCGAGACCGTGCGCCGGCAATCGCGCCGCGATCAGCCGCGCCAGCACATCGTCGCGGATCATCACCGGAACGATGGGCGATGCCGCGCCGGCGATTTCGAAGCCCGCCGCCGCGAGCCGCGCGCGCAGCTCCGTCGCATTCCGCAAAAGCGCCGCGCGGAGCCGGCGGCCTTCGGCGGATCGGACGATCTCGAGCGCGGCGAGCGCCACCGCGGCGTCCACCGGCGAGAGCGCGTGCGAGAAGGCGTGAGCCGCGCTCATCTGCCGCAGATAGTCACGAACCGCGGGCGAGTTGCTCAGCACGAAGCCGCCATTGGCGGCGAAGCTCTTGGCGAAGCTGCCGACGACGAGATCGACGCGTCCCGTCATCTGCTGCAGGCCGAGATGGCCGCGCCCATCCTCGCCGGTGGCGCCGACGTCCCGCGCGCAATCGACCATCAGCGTCGCTTTGAACTCGCGGCAGAGCTCGTGCATGGCGGCGATGTCGGGGGTGTCGCTCTCCATGGCGAAGAGGCTTTCCGTCACCACCAGCACCGCGTTCTCGAGATCGCGGCCGCGAATGCGCACGAGATGGCGGCGCACCGATGCAAGATTGAGATGCGCGTGGAGATGGAGATTGCGGGTCGCCGCGGCGGCGCCTTCCTGCAGCGCGGCGTTGGCGAAGCCGTCGATCACCACGTGATCGTTCGGCCGCACCAGCGCTTTGATCGTGCCGAACGCCGCCGCCCAGCCGCTCGGGAAGAGCAGCGCATGCTCGACGCCCATGAAGGTTGCGAGGGCGCGCTCGAGAGCGAGCGAGGACGCCGTCTCGCCGATCGTGGCGGGTGCTCCGGCGGCATGCACGCCCTGCGCCTCGATCGCCGCCTTGGCGGCATCAAGGATTGCCGGGTGGGCGGCGAGATGGAGAGAGTCTTCGGCCGTAAAATTAGCCGCGTCGACGCGCCGGCCGTTCTCGTCCAAGACGCGTCCAGAGGGGCAAAGACCCTGCTGGCGGCACGTCTCTCGCCAACGGAAGAAGTGATCGAGGCGGCCGACAAGGTCGATGCCGGCGAGGTCGCGGTAATCGCAGAGGCTTCCGGTCAGCGCTTCGCTCGGAATGTCGCGGTCGCTTTGAGGCGGCACCGGCTGCTCCCGTCCTCTCGATGCGCAATCAGGCGCCCTCGATTTGCGCCACAGCGATGATCGACGCCGCCGCGTGAAGAACTGGTAAAATCGCCATATCTGTCGCAGGCAATCGCGGATAATGCCGCTAAAATCCCAGCGATCGGATGTGCCCGATTTTCCCTCGCGTTGGCGATTGCTTAAGCCGCTTGTGTTTCGATCGCGCGATGCATCCGGCAGGCGCTGCGCCAATTGACGCGCTGGCCGATGATCGGGAGGGCATGCTCTTGTCGCGGAATGCTTCGCCCAACTCCACAACCGGCGGTAGACTTCGTGATAGCAGCGGCGCTCCGGCGACCGGCGCCATGGACGTGCGAGGGAGTCCGGTCATCAAAGGCCAATCCGCCACGCAAAGCTTCGACTGGCGCGTCGTCGACCAGTGGACGGCGGCAATTCTCGCCGATGATCTCACGCCCATCGTGCGCGTCTTCCGCGTCCACGGCGCACACGGTCCATCCATGGAATGGGATCCTTCGCTCGAGCGCGACGCGCCGGAGCCGATCCGCTTTCTCCTTGCATACTGGACGGAGCTCGCCGCCGGGCGGGCCATGCCTCTCACGACGGAGATCGATGCGTTGGCGCTCCGCCCGGCGCTGGGATACATCGCCCTTCTCGACGTCGTCGATGGCGGACGCGACTTCCGTTACCGCCTCTATGGGACCATTCTGGCAGCGGTCGCCGGCTTCGACATGACGGGGCGCCTCACCTCCGAGCACAAGGCAAGCCCGCACATCACGCATTTTTACATGGCGAGCCACCGCGCCGCGCTAACGCGCGGTCGGCCGTTCTTCACCGAGCACCGGCCGGGCTCGACGCAAATCACCCGAGGCTGGCATCGGGTCGTGCTGCCCTTCGCGGGCGCCGACGGCAGCGTTCAGCGCTTCCTCGTCGGCGGCGTGCCGCTCAGCCATGACGGCCGCATGATCCGCATCAGCCTCTGAGATGCGGGATTAGCGCGGCACCAGCGTCTCGCTGACCGCGAGCGAGAGCTCCAGCATCGGCTGGCCGCCGATCGCGTAGGTCAGGCACTCGCGCAAATGGCCGAAGCCGAGCCGGCGATAGAATTTGCGCGCGGGGTTGTCCTCGTGAACGACAAGCTGAATGAGCGGAACTCCTTCATCGACTGCGACGGCGGCGACATGGGCGATGAGCGCCCGGCCGATACCGAGCTTCCGCATGCCGGGCTCGACGAAAAGGTCTTGGATCGCAAAGACGTCGCCGCCCAGCGCCGTCATGTAGAAGGGATTGTAGACGATCATGCCGCAGAGCCGACCTTCGGCTTCGGCGACAAAGGCGCGGAAGCGCGCATTGGGGCCGAAGCCGTCGCGCAGCCAGTCGCGCTCGCTCGCGCGCAGTACCTCCTCCTGCCCCTCGCTGCGCGCCAAGGCCGTCTTGATCTGAAAGAGCACCGGCACATCGGTCGGTTTCGCCGGGCGAATGCGGAATCGAGGCTGCACGCTCTCCCTCCTTCGCGCCGCCATATCCGGTGTCAAAGCTAACCGATCGTGGTTACCGGGAGGTAAATGGCCACAAGGTCGTCATTGCGAGCGGAGCGAAGCAATCCAGAAGCGGTGCGCGTCAATATGCTCTGGATTGCTTCGTCGGCGATGCCTCCTCGCAATGACGACACGTGAGGGGATGTGGGAGATGAAAGGGGATGAGGGGAAGCTCCTTCTCCATCTCCCCTTCATCTCCAGGCCTCTCCACATCCCCTCTTCTTAAGTCAGACGACACCCTTTCCTCGCAACTCGGCGATACTCGCTTCGTCGTAGCCCAGCTCCGCCAGAATCTGCTGGGTATGCTCGCCCAGGGTTGGCGGGCGGCGGCGAAGCGCGCCCGGCGTTTCGGAGAGCCACACCGGCACGCGCGCGACCGGCGCCGGGCGCGGCAAGCCCGGATAATCGACGTGGCGGAAGAGCTCCATCGCCGCCGCTTGCGGGTGGTCGAGCGCCTGTTGCGGGGTCAGCATCGGCGCCGCCGGAATGTATTCACGGCCGAGGATGTCGAGCGCCTCGGCGCTCGTTCGTTCGCCGCACCAGCGCTGCATCCGCTCGCTGATGAGCGTGCCGTTGTTGCCGCGGGCGATGTCGTCCTTGAAGCGCGGGTCTTCGAGCCAGTGCGCCTCGCCCATGAGCCGCGCCCAACGGCCATAGAGCGGATCGCCCACCACCTGGCAGATGATCCAGCCGTCCTTGGTGCGGAAGAGATCGACCGGCGCCGCCGTCTGGCCGCGATTGCCGGTGGGCACGCGGTCGGCCTCGATGACGCCCTGCTCGATCAGCATCGCGTTGGTGAAGGTAAGCGCCGTCGCCAACAGCGCGCCTTCCACCTTCTGGCCGCGTCCGCTCTCGCGCCGCGCCATCAGCGCCGCGAGCGTCCCGAAGGCGCAATGGAGAGCGGTGCCGAAATCGACCCACGCCACGGCCGCGCGATAGGGCCGATCGGGCTCGCCCGTCATGTAGACCGCGCCCGACATCACTTGCCCCACGCCGTCGAAACCCACGCGCTCGGCATAGGGTCCCTGCGCGCCATAGGCCGATACGGTGGTGAGAATGATATCCGGCTTCACCGCGGCGAGGCTCTCGTAATCGAGGCCCATCGCCGCGAGCGAGCGTGCCGGCAGATTCGCCACCACCACGTCGGCCGTGCGCACCAAGCGGCGCACGATCTCCTGTCCCTCGGGCGTCATGGGATCAAGCGTGAGCGAGAGCTTGTCGCGATTCATCTGCAGGAACAGCGCGCCGGCGCCGTCCTCTCCCACCGGCGCGACGAAGCGGTCCTCGCTTCCTTGCCGCTTCTCCACGCGGATCACCTCGGCACCCAATTCCGCGAGCAGCGCCGCGCAATAGGGCCCCGCGATGTAGCGGCCGAAATCGAGCACGCGAATGCCCGCGAGCACGCCTGCCATGGAACAACTTCCTCCTTGTTTCCGCGATGGAGAAAGCCGATTTGCGTGGGATGGTCAATCGTTGCAAGTCTGGCGCACCATGGACGTGCAGCCTTTTCGGTCGGGGTTGAAATCGGCGCCGAGACTCGGCATCTCTCCCGAAGCCAAGAGGGAGTGCGTCACCGTGAAATTCGGCCTGGGTCAACCGCTGCGGCGGTATGAGGATCAGCGGCTTTTGACGGGAAAAGGCCGCTACACCGATGACATTGCGCTTCCTGGCATGCTTTTCGCCGCGGTGCTGCGCTCGCCCATCGCCCACGGCCGGATCACCAAGCTCGACGCGGCCGGGGCCCGGCGGATGCCCGGCGTGCGGCTGGTGCTGACCGGCGAGGACGTCGCCCGGGACAAGCTCGGCGACATTCCCTGCGCCCATCCGCTCACCAGCAAGGACGGCAAGCCGCGCCACGACACGCCGCGGCCGGTCCTTGCGATCGGCAAGGTGCGGCATGTCGGCCAATCGGTCGCGCTGGTCATCGCCGACACCATGAACCAAGCGCGCGATGCCGCCGAGGCAATCGAGGTCGTCTATGACGAATTGCCGGCGGTGGTCGAGGTGCGCGATGCCGTCGCGCCCGGCGCGCCGCAGATTTTCGACAACATTCCCGGTAATCTCATCTTCGATTGGGATAACGACCTCACCGACGCGAAGTCGACCGACGCTGCCTTCGCCAAAGCGAAGCACGTCACCACGCTCGAGCTCGTCAACAATCGCGTCCTCGCCAATTCCATGGAGACGCGGAACGCGCTCGCCGATTACGACGCCGCGAGCGATCGCTCGACCCTCTACACCACGACGCAGGGCCCGCATCTCGTCCGCGATCCCATCGCCGAGGCGATTCTCAAGATCGGCAAGGACAAACTCCGCCTCATCACCCCCAATGTCGGCGGCGCCTTCGGCATGAAGGCCTTCGTCTATCCCGAGCAGGCGCTCGTCGTCTGGGCGAGCCGCAAGCTGAAGCGGCCGGTGAAGTGGATCAGCGACCGCGCTGAGGGCTTCATCTCCGACAATCACGGCCGCGATCACGTCACGCGCACCTCGCTCGCCATGGACGAGAAGGGCAAGTTCCTGGGCTTGCGCGTCGAGATTCTCGCCAATCTCGGCGCTTATCTCTCCTATCTCGGCCCCTTCATTCCGACGCGCTCGTCGGACCTCGTTTCCGGCCTTTACACCACGCCCGCCATTCATGTGAATGTGAAGGGCATCTCAACCAACACCGCGCCGGTCTGCGCCTATCGCGGCGCCGGCCGGCCCGAGGCGGCCTATCTCTTGGAGCGGCTCGTCGATGCGGCGGCGCGCGAGATGCGCATGAGCCCCGACGCCATCCGCCGCGTCAATCTCATTCCGCCTTCGGCGATCCCTTACACCTCGGCCACCAAGCTGGTGTTCGATTCCGGCGAGTTCGAGAAGGTGATGGACCTCGCCATGGAAGCCGCCGATTGGAGAGGCTTCACCCAGCGCCGCGCCGAGTCCGAGCGCCGCGGCAAGCTGCGCGGCATCGGGCTTGCCACATACACCGAGCGTTGCGGTGGGGGCTTTCCCGAGACCGCGTCGATCGAGTTCAAGGGCGACCGCATCGAGCTCGTCATGGGCAACGTCGAATACGGCACCGGCATCATCACGTCCTACAAGCAAGTGGTGGCGGAGAGGCTCGGCGTTCATCCCGACCGCATGGACGTGGTGCTGGGCGATACCGACCGCACGCCCGCCGGGCTCACCGGCGGCTCGCGCTCGCTTCCCGTCGGCGGCTCGGCGCTTTACGAAGCGTCGGATGACGTGATCGAGAAAGGCCGCACGCTGGCGGCGCACCTCCTCGAGGCATCGGCGGCGGACGTGCAATTCGCCGATGCCACCTTCTTCGTGCCCGGCACCGATCTGAAGCTCGATCTCTTCGCCGTCGCCGACGCGGCGCGCGACCCCAAGAAGCTGCCGAAGGGCATGAAGCCCGGCCTCGATGCCACCAAGCACCGCGTGCCGCCGGCGGCGACATTTCCCAATGGCTGCCACATCGTCGAGGTGGAGATCGATCGCGACACCGGCGTCGTCGCGATCGAGCGCTACACCGTCGTCGACGATTTCGGCAACGTCGTCAATCCCATCACGCTGGAAGGCCAGGTGCATGGCGGCGTGGTGCAAGGGATCGGCCAGGCGCTCCTCGAGCACACCGTCTACGATCCCGAAAGCGGCCAGCTCCTCTCCGGCTCGTTCATGGATTACGCCATGCCGCGCGCCTCGGACGTGCCGTCCTTCAAGGTCGCGCTCCACAATGTGCCCTCGACGGCGAACCCACTCGGCATCAAGGGTGCGGGCGAAGCGGGTGCCATCGGCGCGCCGCCCGCGCTCATGAACGCCATCGTCGACGCGCTCCACCACGCCAAGGGCATCAAGCACATCGACATGCCGGCAACGCCGCGCCGGGTGTGGGAGGCGCTGCACGCGACGCGGTAGGGCGAGTGCACACGGAGGTGCGCTACCACATAGCACTCCTCTCCGCCCTTGGGGGCGGTGAGGTTGGGTGAGGGGGGGGATGCCGGCAAGATCGCGCCGGCGGAGACACCCACCTCCTCTAGCTCCTCCGCCCTAAAGGGCGGAGGAGGACATTCACCATCGAATGCGTTACTCCGCCGCCTGCGCTCGCGGCTGCATCATCCCGGCAAGGCGGCCTTCGATGATCGCTTCCGCCTCGCGCACGATGCGATGGACGAGCTCCTTCACGCTCGGCACGTCGTGGATCAAGCCCTGCACCATGCCGGCGGACCAGATGCCGTAATCGAGCTCGCCCGCTTCGAGCACATGGCGGCCTTTGACGCCGGCGACGAAGTCGCGCACGTCCTGGAAGGTGCTGCCGGGACGGTGCTCGATCTCGATCACCTTCTCGGCGATGCTGTTCTTATGGACGCGCGCGGTGTTGCGCATGGTGCGGAAGATGAGCGCGGTCTGCCGCTCGTCGCTGTCGACCAGTTTCTGCTTGATGGCTGGATGGATCGGCGCCTCTTTCGTCGCCATGAAGCGCGTGCCCATGTTGATGCCGTCGGCGCCCAAGGCAAGCGCCGCGACGAGCCCGCGCGCTTCGCCGAAGCCGCCGGACGCGATGAAGGGAATCTTGAGCTTGTCGGCGGTGATGGGAATGAGGATGAGGCCGGGCGTGTCGTCCTCGCCGGGATGGCCCGCGCATTCGAAGCCGTCGATGGAGACGGCGTCGACGCCGAGCCGCTCGGCTTTGAGCGCATGGCGCACCGCCGTGCATTTATGGATGATCTTGACGCCCGCCGACTTGAAGACGGGAATGTATTTCTCGGGATTGTTGCCGGCGGTCTCGACGATCTTGATGCCGGACTTGATGATGGCGTCCATGTACTCGTCGTAAGGCACCGGCTTGATCGTCGGCAGGATGGTGAGATTGACGCCGAAGGGCTGGTCGGTCATGCCGCGGCAGCGTTCGATCTCCTTCGCGAGATCCTCCGGCGTGGGCTGCGTGAGGCCGGTCAGAAAGCCGAGCGCGCCGGCATTGGCGACGGCTGCGACGAGCTCGGCGCGCCCCACCCATTGCATGCCGCCCTGCACGATCGGGTGGTCCACCCCGAACATTTCGGTAAAGCGCGTCTTCAGCATTGCCCGTCCTTTCAAAGCCCACGCTAGCGTCGCGTCCTCATCGAAAAAAGGCAAGAAAAGATGCACAGGGAGGCGATGAGACAGTGAGAAGACGAAAGTCGCGCTTTGCGCGCCACAATTATTTTCTCACTGCCTCACTGTCTCCTTGTGCACCTATTTTTCTTTACGGCTATCACTTGGCACAGCCTCGTTGGCGTGGTGTATTCATCCCTCGACACACGCGGGATTTGAATGAACGGCAGTAGCGACGACATTCTCGTTATCGGCGGTGGCATTGGCGGGCTCGCGCTCGGCCTCATGCTGCATCGCCGCGGCATTCCTTGTCGCGTCTTCGAGGCGGCGCCCGAGATCAAGCCGCTCGGCGTCGGCATCAATCTCCTGCCGCATGCGATGAAGGAGATCGCGACGCTCGGACTCGAAGACGCACTGGCGGAGCGCGGCATTCGCACGCAGGAGGCGGCCTTCTTCAACCGCTTCGGCCAGCTCATCCACAAGGAGCCGTTGGGCCGCGCCGCCGGCTATGACTGGCCGCAAATCTCGATCCATCGCGGCGAGCTTCATCAGGTCCTGCTCGATGCCTTCGTCAAGGAAGCGGGGCGGGAGCGCTTGCTGCTCGGCTGGCAGTGCGTGCGCGCGGAAGAGACCGGCATCGTGCATTTCGAGCGCACCCAAACGCGTGAAGCGCTGCCGCCGCAACGCGGCCGCGCCGTCATCGGCGCCGACGGTATTCACTCGGTGATCCGCAAGCAGCTTTATCCCGACGAGGGCGAGCCGATTTACTCCGGCGTCAATATGTGGCGCGGCGTCACGCGCTGGCCGGCGATCCTCGACGTGCCTACCATGATCCGCGTCGGCTGGTTCACGCATGCGAAGATCGTGATCTATCCCATCCGCGACGACATCGACGCCGAGCACCGTCAGCTCGTCAACTGGGTCGTGGAGATCGAGACGCCGAAATACGAGCGCTGGAACTGGGCGCGGGAGGCTGCGCTCGAAGATTTCATCGGCCCGATGGAGGATTGGCATTTCGATTGGCTCGACGTGCCGCGCTTCATCCGCGCCGCCGATGTGATGCTCGAATATCCCATGGTCGACAAGGATCCGCTGCCGCGCTGGAGCTTCGGCCGCATCACGCTTCTGGGTGACGCCGCCCATCCCATGTATCCGCGCGGCTCCAACGGCGCGGGCCAAGCCATCCTCGATGCGCGCGGGCTCGCCGATTGCCTTGCCCAATCGCCCGATAATGCCGAGGCGGCGCTGCGCGCTTACGAAGAGCGCCGTCTCGACGCGACCGCCAAAGTGGTGCGCACCAACCGCACCACGCCACCCGACTGGATCCTGGGCGAGGTGCACAAGCGCACCGGCGATAAGCCCTTCAAGTCGATCGACGACGTCATCAGCCGCGAGGAATTGCTGGCGATCACGGATGCCTATAAACGCGTCGCTGGCTATGAGAAGGAGAAGCTCCGGCCGTAGACCAGCGTCGGCACTGGCTCTCACGTGGACGTCGTTGCTTCGCTCACCGCCGAGCGCAAGCCCGCCAAATAGAACTCGCGATCCTCGGCGACCCGCCAATGTTCGGCGCTCGGCACCAATTCAGGCGTCATTTCGCGCAGTTTCTTCACCATGTCTTGCGCGTCGCGGTGGCGCCCCATATGCGCAAAGCATGACGCGAGAAAGCGATAGGTCGGTGGCCAATGAGGATTTTCTTGCAGCGACAGCATCAACACGGCTGCTGCTTTGTCGAGGCGTCGGGCGAAGAAGTGAGCGACGCCAATGGCCATCGAAGCAGGGGCCTTGCGGCGCGGGTTGAGTCGTAGGGATTTTTCGAAGTGCTCGATCGCGAGATCGGCTTGCCCGCTCCACAGCCTGAGCCAGCCGCTCCGCAACCAACCGATGGCGAAGTTTGGGTTGAGCTCCAATGATCGATCGATGAGGACGAGAGCAGGATTGATATCTCGCTCGAAGTAACCAAGCGTAAAGGCAGATTCCCCGAGGACATAAGGGTCGCCCCCAGCGACTCGAAGCGCACGACGGGCATAATCGACGCTCTGTTGGCGAATCTTTTCCTGATCCTCGCTCCATCTATTGATGTGAAGAAGTGTGTGACAAGCGGCGGCTAACGCGAGAGCAGACGCGTAATGTGGGTCGCGTTCCAGAGCCTCCCTCAGCAAATCGAGCGCACGCAGCACACTCTCTTTGTCCCATGATTGATTAGCTGCTCGTGCTCGCAGGTAAAGGTCATAGGCGGTGAGATCGGTGGTAGGGCGTTGAGCCGAATAATGTATTTCCGCCGCTTCCAGGGTCGGTTCGATCACGCCAGCGACACTCGATGCCACGCTGTCTTGGAGTTCGAATACATCCTCCAGTGAACCATCAAAGCGATCGGCCCAGAGGTGGGCGCCGCTCAGCACATCGATCAACTGCCCGGTAATGCGCATGCGGTGCTCGGCTTTGCGGACGGAGCCCTCGAGCACATAGCGCACGCCGAGTTCCCGGCCGACCTGCTTCACATCGATCGCCCGACCCTTGTACGTGAAGCTCGAATTGCGGGCGATCACGAAGAGCCAACGGATGCGGCTCAGCGCCGTGATGATCTCCTCGACGATGCCGTCGGCAAAATAGTCCTGTTCGGGATCGCCGCTCATGTTTTGAAAAGGCAAGACCGCGATCGACGGTTTATCGGGAAGAGCAAGCGCGCCATCCTGCGGCCGCGACATCGCCCGCCGTTGGCGGGCATCAACCACGATCCGGTAAACGTGGATGGGGCGGGCGATGTTCTTCAGAACTTGGTCACCCGCATCCTCCACCGCGAACGATAGCTTGTCGCGCACGTGATTGAGCACCGTGGCGGAGATGCAAATCCCGCCCGGCTCGGCCAGCGCCTCGAGCCGCGCCGCCACATTGACGCCGTCGCCCATGAGGTCGCCATCCTCTTCGACCACGACGTCGCCCAAATTGATGCCGATGCGCAGCTCGATCCGCCGATCAGGCGGCACATCGACATTCTGCGTCGCAAGTGCGCGCTGGAGCTCGATCGCTGCGCGCACGGCGTCGACCACCGAAGCGAATTCGATGAGCATCCCGTCGCCGCTCGTCTTGACGACGCGGCCGCGATGCTCGGCGATCTTGGGCAAGAACAGCTCGTGCCGCAGCGCGCGGAGCCGCGTCAGCGTTCCTTCCTCGTCCGCTTGCGTGAGCCGGCTATAGCCCGCCACGTCCGCGGCGAGGATCGCCGCAAGTCGGCGAGCCACTGGCTTTTGCGCCTCCACCACCCCTCCCTGCCGGGCCGGCGGCTGTCAGCGGAACGATCGTAGCAGAAACCGGTGCACAGGGTAGATTGAAGTGCGCGAGGGCGAGCATGGAGGCCACGCAGTGGCCATACGCGGAGGCCTGTGGGTGGAAGAAGGCGGCAGCGGCACGCCAGCACTGCTTCTGCTGCACGGGCTCGGCGGCAATGCGGCGGTTTGGAGCAATCTCCTGCCGATCATCGAGCAACGCTGGCGCGGGCGGTGGCTCGCGCCGGATTTGCCGGGTCACGGCCGCTCACCGCATACGCCGCCTTACAGCATCGGCCGGCACGCCGCCGCCGTCGCGGCGCTCTTGGAGCCCGGCGCGAAAATCGTCGTGCTCGGCCATTCCATGGGCGGCGCCGTCGCCATGGCGCTCGCGAGCGGTTGGTTTGGCGTCGAGGTCGCCCATGTCATCGCCTTCGGCGTGAAGCTCGTCTGGCAGGAGGAAGAGATCGCCAAGGCGCGAGCGCTCGCCCAATCACCGGCACGCCGCTTCGCCATGCGTGCCGAGGCGGTGGAACGCCATCTCCGTGTCGCCGGTCTCGCGGGCCTGGTCGATCCCGATTCGGCCACGGCGCAAAGCGGCGTCGTCGCCGAGGGCGGGGAGTTCCGCCTCGCCGCCGATCCGCGCATCAGCGAGGTGGTGGGCGCGCCGATCGACCAGATTGTCGCCGCCATGCGCGCGCCGCTGCGGCTGGCCGCCGGCGCGCGCGATGCCATGGTGAGCCTCGAGCAGATGCGCCGCTTCGACCCCGCCGCCGTTCTCATCGAAGACGCCGGCCACAATCCCCATGTGGAAGCGCCGGAGCGGCTGTGGCGCTTTGTCGAAGACGCCCTTTCCTAATCCGTCGCTTGCCCCCTCACCCTGTCCCTCTCCCGCAAGGGGAGAGGGGACGCACCGCGCCGTTCTTTTCCCTCTCCCCTCGCGGGAGAGGGAGGGGCCCATCGCGCAGCGATGGGAGGGTGAGGGGGCTCACGCCACGCGCACCGGATAGTGCAAGAACCCGCGAAACCGCGCACGGCCGCCGCGCACCGGTGGGCCAGCGCGCTCGATCGTACCGAAGCGCTGCACGAACTTGCCGATTGCCACCTGGCCCTCCATGCGCGCCAAGGACATGCCGGCGCAGGCGTGAATGCCGGTGCCAAAGGCAAGGTGGCGATTTGGCCGGCGGCGGAGATCGAGGCGGTCGGGATCGGCGAACTCCTCGGGATCGCGGTTGGCAGCGCCGATGCCGATATGGACGTAGGTGCCCTTTGCCATCGCCACGCCGCCCAGCGCCGTGTCCTGCATCGCGCGGCGATTGCCGAGCTGGTTCGAGCTTTCCATGCGCAGGAATTCCTCGACCGCGCTGTCGATGAGTGCGGGCTCGGCGCGGAGCTCGGCCAGCCCCGCGGGATGGCGCAGCAGCAGGTCGATGCCGTTGCCGATGAGGTTGGTGGTCGTCTCGTGGCCCGCATTCAAGAGGAAGACGCAGTTGTGCAAGAGCTCGATCTCGCTCAAGCGCTCCCGGGCGGCGTTGGCGGGATCGAAGGCGCTTGCCGCGATGAGTGTCGAGAGGATCTCGCTTTCCTCGCGCCGTCCTTCCGACAAGCGGCGCGCGACGAGATCGGTCAGGTACGTCTTGAACTCGGCGACGGCGGCAACGCCGCGCGCGAATTGATCCTTAGACAGCACCGGCTCGAGCGCGCCGAGGATGGCGAGCGACCAGCCGCGCAGCGGCCCGCGTTCCTCTTGCGGTACGCCCAGCATATCGCCGATGAGCTGGACCGGAATGGCGGAGGCGAAGTCGTCGATGAGGTCGATGGCGCCGCGCGCCGCCGCCTCATCGAGCAAGCGATCGACCAGCGCCTCGACCCGCGGCTGCAGCGCCTTGAGCGCGCGCGGCGTGAAGGCCGGCGCCAACAGCTTGCGCACGCGCGTGTGGTAGGGCGGATCATTGAAGACGAGGCTGGTGGTATGATGCTCGTAGAGCAGGCTCTCGCCGAAATTCGGCCGGAAGTCGACGCGCTTGTCGGAGCTCCAGGCATGCTGATCGTGATAGACGGCGACGCAATCCGCGTAGCGCGAGAGGAAATAGGAGCCATCCGGCATGCGATGGACGGGATCGTGGTCGCGCAAAGCGTGGTAAAGCGGGAAGGGATCTTCGAGAAAACGCGGTTCGAGATGCTTCAAGTCGAAGGCGAGGGCGGCTTCGCGCATCGCCGCGGGGTCGGCGGGCCAGAGATTGCTCGTGTTTGCCGCCATCCCCCTCACCCTAACCCTCTCCCCGAGGGGAGAGGGAAAATGATGCACTGTCCCCTCTCCCCACCGGGGAGAGGGTTAGGGTGAGGGGGTAGCGGCAGACGCGATCTACCGCGCATCAAAACAGCACATATCCGCCGTCGATGACGAAGAGCTCGCCGGTGTGGTATTGCGAGGCATCGCTCATGATGTAGACGGCGAGCGCCGAGAAGTCTTGCGGCTTGCCGAAGCGGCGCATGGGAATGCGAGGCATCACCGCCTTGACGAATTTCTCGTCGTGCGTCACGCGTTCGGTCATCTCCGTCTCGATCCAGCCGGGCAGGATCGCATGCGCGGTGATGCGATAGCGCGCGAGCTCGACTGCGGCCGCCTTGATGACGGCGTTGAGCCCCGCCTTGCTCGCGGCATAGTGCTCGTTCCGCTGCGTGCCGAAAAGCGAGGCGGTGCTCGAGGTGGCGACGAGGCGCCCGAAGGCGTCGCCCTTGCCCGCGCGCTCCACCATATGCCGCGCCGCGCGCTGCAAGGTCATCACCGCGCCGTCGAGATTGGTCGCCATAAGCCGATGCCAGTCCTCCTGCGTGCGCTCCAGGAACGAGTGGCGTCCGCCGCCGCCCGTGCCGGCATTGGCGAAACAGCCATCGACGCGGCCGAAGAGCTCGAGTGTCTTGGCGAACGCGGCGTCGATCGCCTTCCCGTCGCTGACATCGACGGCGAGCGCCTCGGCGCGCCCGGCCTTCTTGGCGCGCAGCCGCGCCAGCGCCTTCTCGTTCTTGTCGCGATTGCGGCCCCAGATGTGGACGGCGCAGCCGGCCTCGACGAGACCCTCGGCCATGCCGAGCCCGATGCCACCGTTGCCGCCGGTGACGATCGCCACCTTTCCCGAAAGATCGAATGCCTTCATCCGTGACTCCTCCCTGCCTTTTCATCTTAGGGAGGTCGGACGCGCCAGGCGAGCGCATGGCTGTGAGGTTTCGCACACCAGGGCCGACACCGAGCTGCTAGAGTGGAATATCCGTGCGGGTGGCGCTGGTTCGCGACGGCCGCTGGTTGGGGGAATCCATGAGGCGGCGCGAGGTTATCGCAGGGCTCGGCAGCGCGGCGATTGCTTGGCCGCTGGCGGCGGCCCATGCGCAGCAGCCGACGATGCCGGTGATCGGCTTCCTTGGCAGCACGTCGCCAGACCAGTACGCGATCCGCCTAGAAGCGTTCCGCCAAGGGCTGAAAGAGGCAGGCTACGTCGACGGCCGGAACGTCGTCATCGAGTACCGCTGGGCGGAAGGTCAATACGAGCGACTGCCGGGCCTTGCAGCCGCGCTGGTTCAGCGTCGAGTGGCCGTCATTGCGGCGGGTGGCGGCACGCCTTCGACATTGGCAGCGAAGGCGGCGACATCGACCATTCCGATCGTCTTCGCGACATCAATCGATCCGGTCCAAGCTGGGCTTGTCGCCAGCCTGAACCAACCCGGCGGCAACCTGACGGGCGTGGCCAATCTGGGCACGGAGGTGGGACCGAAGCGTCTAGAGGTTCTGCGCGAGTTGCTACCCATGGCAACGACCATTGCCGTGCTTGTCAATCCGGCCAGTCCCACGTTGGCCGAGCAATTTATGAAGGACCTACAGCCAACGGCCAGCACCCTCGGGATGCACCTCCATGTCGTGGAGGCGAGCGCCGACCGCGATTTCGATACGGTCTTTGCGACATTAGTCCAACTCCGCGCAGACGCGCTCGTGATCGCCCCCGATAATTTCTTCAATAGCCAAGGCGAGCAGCTCGCAGCACGGGCGCTCCACCACGCATTGCCTGCGCTCCAGGCGGCTCGGCCGTTCGTTGCGGCCGGCGGTCTCTTGAGCTACGGCACAAATGAAACGGAATATTACCGTCTGTTCGGCATTCAGGTCGGGAAAATTCTCAACGGCGAGAAGCCGGCCGACCTGCCGGTCCAGCAGTCGACGAAAGTAGAGCTGATCATCAACCTCAAGACCGCGAAGGCACTCGGCATTTCCGTGCCACTCGCGCTAAGCGTGCGCGCCGACGAGGTGATTGAGTGAGGGAGCGGGCAAGGCAAAATCCCCCTCCCACCTTGAGGGGGAGGGTGGGGTGGGGGGTCGCGCGCGGAGCGCCAGAAGACTCGGCGCTGATAGAGCTGTGCGCATCCATCAGAAATCGCCAATCCCGAAGCGCACCCCCCTCCCTACCCTCCCCCTCAAGGGGGGAGGGGCGTGAGGTAAGCCGGCGTGTCGCGCTCGCGGCTCGCCGATCTGACGATGCACGCGCCGATCAAGTTCGAGCTGACGATCAATCTCGAAGTGGCGAAGGCGCTCGGCCTCAATGTCCCGCCGCTGCTTCTCGCGGGAGGCAAAGAGATGATCAGGTGAGAAGGCGCGACTTCTTGCTGACGCTCGCCGGCGGCTTGATGAGCTATGGCGCGAGCGTGCGCGACCAGCACCGCATTCTCGGTCTTTATGCCGGCCGCGTTCTCAAAGGCGAGAAGCCCGCCGATCTCCCGGTGCAGCAGACGACGAGGTTCGACTTGGTCATCAATCTCAAGAGCCAGCACGCTCTCGGCATCACCGTCCCTCCCTTGCTCCTCGCCCGCGCCGACGAGGTCATCGAATGACATCATCCACCCGACGAACTACCCTGATAACCCGCCGCGCGGCGCTTGCCGGCGCGACCGCGCTCATCGCAGCGGCCGGTGCCCGCGCCCAGTCGCCGCCGAAGATGCTTCGCGTCGGCTACGTCACGCTGCAACCGCGAGGCGATGCGCATCAGGCGCTTGTGAAGCGCTTGGCGGAGCTCGGCTACCAGGACGGTGTCAACTACGCCTTCGAGTTCCTCCATATCGGCAGCATCGACGAATATCCGGCAGGCTATCGCGCGATGGCGGCGCGCGGGTGCAACATTCTCGTCGCGAGCGGCAACGAGGCGGCGCTCCGGGCCGCGGCGGATGCGGCGGACAAAGACACTTCGGTGGTCTTCTTTGCCTTCGATTTCGATCCTTTCGCCAAAGGCTTCGTCACGAGCCTCGCCAAGCCCGGCGGCAACCTGACGGGAATCTTCGTCCGCCAGATCGAGTTGGCGACGAAGCGCGTCGAGCTCACGCGGCAAGCCCTGCTCGAAGCGCGCGCGCTGTGGCTTCTCTGGGACAGATTCTCGCGCGACCAGGCCGACGCCGCCGCGACGGCGGCAAGAACGCTCGGTTTCGAGCCCCATCTCATCGAAGCAAGCAGCGAGCCGCCCAATTACGCCGCCGCTTTCGCGGCCGTGGCCGAGGCGCCGGGCGCGCCCCTGCTCATTCCCGCCAGTCCACGCTTCTATCGCGACCGTGCCGAGCTGATCCCCCTGTTGCTCGAGCGCCGCATCCCCGCCGTCAGCGCCTTTCCCGAGCATGGCGAAGCGGGCGCGCTCTTGAGCTACGGCGTCACCGTCCTCGCCGTCCTCCGGGATCTCGCCATTTATATCGACCGCATTGCCAAAGGCGCCAAGCCCGGCGACATCCCGATCGAGCAGCCGACCCACTTCGACTTGACCATCAACCTCAAGACCGCGAAGGCGCTCAACCTCGAGATTTCACCGATCCTGATCGCCCGCGCCGACGAGGTGATTGAGTGAGGATCGCGAGCGCTATCGCGTGATCCCCGCCATCTTCTCGAGCACGGCGCAGACCGCAGCCGTGTCATCCGCGCCGTGGCCCAAGCCGATGGCGGCGTTGTAGACCGGCACGGTGGCGGCGAAGAGCGGCGTCGCCACGCCGAGGCTTTTGGCGAACTCGCCGATGACCGCCATGTCCTTCTGCCAGATATCGATCTTCATGGTCGCGGGCTGATAGTCGTTCTTCGCCATCATCGGCGCGCGCAGCTCGAAGATGCGGGAATTGCCGACGCCACTCTTGATGAGCGCGATGACATCGGCGGGATCGAGGCCGGCCTTGATGGCGAGGACCATCGCTTCGGCACTCGCGACGTTGTGGATGGCGACGAGCAGGTTGGCGATGAATTTGAGCTTGCTGCCGTTGCCGAAGTTGCCGACATAATGCGGCGCGCGCGCAAGAGCGGCGAAGACCGGCGCCGCGCGGTCATAATCCGCGCGCTCGCCCGAGGCATAGATGGCGAGATCGCGCGTCACCGCCTGTGCCCCGGTGCCGCTCAAGGGGCAATCGAGCATCGCAATCTGCGCCTTGGCGAGCGTGTCGCGGCAGCGAAGCTTCGCCTCGATCGGCAAGGTGCTGAGCTCGGCGAGCACGAGGCCCGGCCGCGCCTTCGTCGCGAGCGCCGCCGCCGTCTCGTCGAGCGCGGCGACGCTCGGGAGGCTCGTCAGCACGATCTCGGCGTTATCGGCCGCCTCGGCCGCCGCGCGCGCGACCGTGCCGCCTATGCTGGCAAGCGCGTCGCACGCAGATTTCGCGACATCGAAGCCGGTGACGGTGAAACCGGCGGCGATGACGTTTCGCGCGATCGCGCTTCCCATGATGCCGAGACCAACAATGCTGATTCTCACGCGCGTTTCTCCCTATGGCTGGCCTTCTCTTGCACCTCTCCGCCCTTCAGGGCGGAGAGGAAGGGACCCACGCCGCAGGCGTGGGAAGGTGAGGTGGGTGCCGGACGCCGCGCGGCTCGTGCCGCGGATGCACACCTCACCCTCCCATCGCTACGCGATGGGCCCCTCCCACTCCCCGCTACGCGCGGAGAGGGGCAAATCAGCCGCGTCTTTACTCACACCACGCCCACCGCCTTCACGCCCGCTAGCATCGCTTTGACGGCGCGGCGGATGACGGGAGCATGGTCCTTGGCGACGCGGCTCTGATAGACGTATTTGCGGACGGCGTAATAGAAGATGCCGCCATGCATCACCCAGACATGCTCGAGCTCGGCTTCGCTGATGGGCGTGGTGGCGGGATCGGGACCGCCGCAGTGGTGGCGGAGCTCGGCGCAGATCGGCTTCAGGATCTTCTCCTCGACGACGCGGATGTAGCGGCGGTTCACATCGTTGCCCATCAGCGCCGAGAAGAGATAAAGCCTGATCCATTCGTAGCTATATGTCGCAGCCGCGTACTGGCGGTAAAAATCGACGAGCCGCTCCTCGAGCGGCCGCGTGCGGTCGGCCAAGAGCTTCGTCCATTGCGAATCGACGCGTTTGAAGAAGACCTCCTTGTGGACGCGCTCGATCAGATCCCGCTTGGTCGGGAAGTAGCGATAGAGCAGCGGCTGGGTGATGTGCAGGCGCTGCGCCAACTCGCGGGTCTGGCCGGTGAAGCCCACCTCGGCGAAGAAGCGCGCCGCTTCGGCGACGATCTGCTGCTGGCGCTCGGCGGCGGTCAGGCGCTTGTGGCGGAGCGCGGCAGGCACGCGGCGCTTCACGGCGGTGGCGATGGCGCGTCTCCTCGGGATGGAATGATCGGCAACAGCAGAAAAGCCTGATGCGCCGGCCCCACATGCAGCGTGGTGGTGCCGCCGAAGATCGCCGGCGGCCGGTCCGCTGGATCGTCGTGGGTGAAAGGCCCGCAGCCGCGCATGGGGTTCTTCATGTTGGAAAGCCGCGCCGCGGGCCCCGCATGCTCGTAATCGCGGCCGCGCACGCTGAGCGCGATACGGTATCCGCGCGGCACGACGATCGAGGTGGACCAGATCTCGATATCGAGCGGCACCACCGTGCCGGGCGCGAGCGGCTGGCGCTCGTCATGCGTGTGGTAAGGGCGCCACGGCGTCGAGAGCGCGGCATCGAGCTTGCGATGCGAGGCGCGCAGCCAGCCTTGGCCGATCGGCGTGTGCGGATCGAGCGCGCCTTGGAACACGACCTCCTCGCGGTCGGGCGCGAAGACGTGCAGCACCAGGAAGAGGTCGGCGTCCTCCGTCGATGACGAGACGAAAAGCCGCGCCGCGACCGGACCGGTGATCTCGGTTTCAGCATCGAGCGGCGGCGTCGAGAAGGTGAGCCCGTCGCCCGAAGCGGCGAAGTCAAGCCGCGCCGCCTGCGCCGGTGGCGTCGTCCGCAGGGTGCGGCCGTGGTTACCGAGATAGAACTTCGTCCAGCGCGTGCGTGCGATCGGCCATTCATTCTCGTGGCGCTCGACGAAGCGGTCGATGTGGCGTATCTGGAGCTGGACCCGCGGCTGCCGCGACCAGCCAGTGTCCTCGCCCTTCAGAAAATAGCCGAAGAAGCGCTTTTGCAAGGTCACGCCATAGTCGGTGTAGAAATGCGTCCAGTGCTCGATGCCATGCGCCTCGAGCCATTTCTCTTTCGACGCGGCGCGGAGGAAGCCTTCGAAATTGCCGCGGGGATGGAGTCCCTGGCCGCCCCAATTGGCGGCGGAAAGGAGCGGCACCGTCACCTTCGACCACACCGGCGCGCGCGCCTTGTGGTAATCGTCGTCGAGCGGATGGGCACGAATCTCGGCGCCGAAATCGCAGCGATTGCGCGCGAGTTGCTCGTCGCTCAGCGTCTCCGGACCGCAGACGAGCTCGCCGGTGACGGAGCTTCTGGGGCCGCGCGTGCCAAGCCCATGCTGCACCGTCTTCACCTGCATGTCGTACCAGTTTTCCCAAAACCGCGAGAGGATGCCGCCGTGATGGGTCATGTCGCGGTAGAAATCTGCCGCCCCTTCCCAGACGCAGATGGCAGCAAGGTGCGGCGGCTGCAACGACGCAACGTGCCATTGGTTGATGGCGTAGTAGGAAATGCCGTTGAGCCCGACCTTGCCGCTGCTCCATGCCTGCGCCGCCGCCCACTCGATGCAGTCGCAAAGATCCTTCGTCTCGCGCGGCGAGAAATGGTCGATAAGACCCGGCGAACGGCCGGCGCCGCGGGAATCGACGCGCAGGCAGGCATAGCCCTCCGGCACCCACTTCTCGGGATCGACCACCTCCCAGTTCTGATACTTGTTCGAGGAGCCGTTGGCGACGTCGGGATGCTGCTCCACCATGCGGTTCCACGCGGACGAGTATCCCTCCTGAAACGCCAAGCCCTTGGCGTAAGGCCCATAGCTCAAGATCGCGGGATAGCGGCCCGGCGCCGCCGGACGAAACACATCGGCGCGCAGCACGATGCCGTCATCCATCGCGACCGGCACATCCCAATCGATGCGCATGCCGTCACGGAGTTCGGATCTAAATGCTTGAGCCATTGCCGCGCCGCTTTCGATGCACGCTTCGTTCCAACCCGCTCTCCGTCATCCCTGCGAAAGCAGGGACCCAGGGGCCAACGCTACATTGGCCAATTCCGGCGTGCAAATTTCAGCACTTGCGCATAGAGCCGTCGCTTGCTCCTGGGTCCCTGCTTTCGCAGAGACGACGTCCAGTTGTTTGGGTAACTAGCGCCGTCACTTGATGGCGTCGTTGACCCGGGGCAGCACCTCTTCCGCCATGAGCTGCATCGAGCGCTTGGACAAGCCCGGGTCGACCCAATCGTGGCCGGCGTAGAGCAATGTGCCGAAATCGCCGATCGTCTCGCGGAAGGCCAGGAGCTGGTCGACGACGCTGTTGACCGTGCCGCAAATCACCAGGGAATCGACGACGTAATCGAGTGTGATGACGCTGTCGGGCAGGCTGCGATCGTGCTTGAAGAGCTCGGGACGGCCGTTGCCGATGAGCTTCTTCACGATGTTGCGGAAATAGAAGCGGTAGGGGCTGCCTTCCTCCTTGGCGTAGCGCCGGGCGGTCGTTTCGTCGTCGGCGACGAAGATGCTCTTGGCGACGCGCCAATCGGCGGGATTGGCGGTGCGGCCGCCTTTCTTGCAGCCTTCGACGTATTTGGGCCAATGCGAGGCGACCCAGGGCGGCTGGAGGAAATTGGCGGAAATCGGCGTCCAGCCGCGCTCGGCGGCGGCGACCACACCCTTCGAGAAGGGCGCCACCGCGGTGACGACGATCGGCGGGTGTGGCTGCTGATAGGGTTTGACGATGACGCCCTGGCCGATCGCCGCGTCGAGGGTGCGCTCGGTCGTGACCTTCCAATACTTCCCTTCGAGGCGATAGGGCGCGTCCGATGCCCAGATCTTGAGCACCAGGTCGATCGCCTCGACGAACATGGCGGTCCGGTCCGCGTCGAGGTTGCCGAACACCTCGGCATCCGAGCGCAGGCCGCCGGGGCTGATGCCGAAGAGGAAGCGGCCTTCGAGGAGGTGGTCGAGCATCGCCACCTGTGCCGCCACGGCGGCGGGATGGTTGTTGGGGAGATTGACGGTGCCGCTGCCGAGCTTGATGCGGCTCGTATCGGTGAGCAGGCTCGCGATGAAGACGAGGGAGGAGGTGATGGTCTCGGCCCGGTCGGTCACGTGCTCGCCGACGAAGGCTTCTATGAAGCCGAGCTTTTCCGCGAGGATGATCGCGTCCCGATCCTCTTTGAGCGTCGTTGTGTAGTCGCGCTCCGGCGGATGGAGCGGCATGGTGAAATAGCCCAGCTGCATTCCGCTCTTTCGACCCCCTCGTTCCAACCCTATCCCACTCTCGCGCTCATTCCTTATCATCTGATAAAGTCGCACAACAAGGCAAGCGCCCGCGCTGGTTTTTTCGCTGGACTGGGTGTCGTTGCTCCCTATCATCGAAGCGGCGCGAAAACGCGTGGGCGCGGCGCAAGCTGCCGCGAAACCGGCCCCGTCGAGAGGGCCGCGGCATAACGGGAGGAACAGAGATGGCGCTTATCGTCGATCGTCGCACATTCGTGGCCGGCACCGCGGCGGCGGCCGCCCTTCCTTGGGCGCCCGCGATCGCTCAGGGCGCGGCCGCGCGGATCGGCCTCTTGACGGTGAAGACCGGACCCCTGGCGCAAGGCGGCATCCAGATGGAGCAGGGGCTCAGCACCTTCTTCAAGGAGAAGAATTCGACGCTCGCCGGCCGCAAGGTCGAGCTCATCGTCGCCGACACCGGCGGCAATCCCGCCGGCGCCAAGACCAAGGCGCAGGAACTCATCGAGCGCGACCGGGTCGATTTCATCGTCGGACCGCTCGCCTCTTTCGAGCTGCTCGCCATTTCCTCATATGTCGAGCAGGCGAAGGTGCCGATGCTGAGCCTCGCCGCTGCCGACGACATGACGCAGCGCAAACCGAACGCCTGGTTCATCCGTGCGTCGTCGACATCGTCCCAGTGCTGCCATCCGCTCGGCGACTACGCCGCCAAGGAGATGAAGCTGAAGCGCGTCGCCACCATTGTCGAGGATTTCGCCTTCGGCTACGAGCAGGTGGGCGGCTTCCAGCACGTTTTCGAGGACGAGGGCGGCACCGTTGCGAAGAAACTCTGGCCGCCGCTCACCGCGCCCGACTACACGCCCTTCCTGGCGCAGATCGCCGATGTCGACGGCGTTTGGCAGGGCTTCGCCGGGTCCAATCCGCTCAAATTCTTCCGCCAATACGCCGATTTCGGCATGAAGAGCAAATATCCCGTCCTTGCCGGTTGGACGGCGGTCGACGACGCGCTGTTGAAGAGCTTGGGTGATGAGGCGGTGGGCGCCATTTCCGCGCACTGGTATTCGAGCGATCTCGACACGCCCAGCAACAAGCGCTTCGTCGCTGACATGCAGAAAGAGTACGACAACATTCCCGGCGGCTACGCGGCCGGCTGCTATATCAACGGCATGTGCATCGAGGCGGCGCTTCAAGCCACGGACGGCAAGACCGACGACAAGGCGGCGCTCATCAAGGCGCTTCGCGCCATCTCGCTCACCGACACGCCGCGCGGCGCCTTCCACCTCGACCATCTCGGCAATGTCGTCGGCAACGTCTTCATCCGCCGCACTGACCGCAAGGACGGCAAACTCGTCAACACCGTCATCAAGACCTATCCCGATGTCAGCCAGTTCTGGACTTACGACGAGAAGCAGTATTTGGCGCAGCCCGTCTACTCGCGTGACTATCCGCCGCTGAAGGGGTGAGGGCTGTTCAAACAAGAATGGGTCGGATGATCGAGCGGACCCCCCTCCCCAACCCTCCCCCTCAAGGGGGGAGGGGGTTCGTCATCACGATGGAAAAGATTCCCTCCCCCCGTGTGGGGGCGGGTTGGGAGGGGGGTGCCGCGCGAAAACTGCTTCCAGGACCGCACCCAGTTTACCAACAGGCTCGGTAACATGTGGGTGTTGCTCGCGGTGAACAGCGTCACCTTGGGCGGGTTGCTGTTCCTGCTGGCGGCGGGGTTCTCGCTCATCTTTGGGCTGATGCGCATTCCCAATCTGACCCATGGCTCGTTCTTCATGCTGGGGGCTTATCTCGCCGTGAGCTTCCTCGCTGCGGGCGCCAATTTCTGGGTGGCGGCGCTTTTGGCGGCGCTGGTGGTGGCGGCGTTGGGCGGCGTCATCGAACGCGTCTTGCTCCGCCGCTTGGGCAGCGAGGCGTTGCCCCAGGTGCTGGTCACCCTCGGCCTTTCCTTCATGATCGCCGATCTCTGCCTCATGGGCTGGGGCGGCGATCCCCTTCCGATCGCAACGCCCGCGGGCTTGCGCGGCAGCCTATCGCTCAAGGCCTTCCCCGTCTTCCCCACCTACCGGTTGGTGATCGTGCTCATCGCGCTGGTCATCGCCGCCGCGCTTTGGCTCATGCTCGAGCGCACACGGCTCGGCGCGATGATCCGCGCCGGCGTCGATGACGTGGCGATGGCGCGGGTCTGCGGCATCCGCATCTCGCGCCTCTTCACCATCGTCTTTTGTCTGGGCGCGGCGCTTGCTGGCTTCGGCGGCGTCATGGCGGCGCCCATTCTGTCGGTCTATCCCGGGCTCGACGCCGACATGCTGCCGCTCGCGCTCATCGTCGTCATCCTCGGCGGCACCGGCAGCCTCTTGGGTGCGCTCATCGGCAGCTTCATCATTGGCTTTCTCTATAATTTCGGTCAGGCGCTCTTTCCCGAGCTCGCCTATATCATTCTTTTTCTGCCGATGCTGCTGGTGCTGCTGCTGCGCCCACAAGGCCTGTTCGGCCGCCAGGCACCATGACGCGCGCGTTCGGCGCAGCGCTCGCGCTCATCGTCCTCGCCACCGCGCCGCTCTGGCTCGTCAACACCTATTACGTCAACATCCTGAGCCAGATCCTCATCTACGCCATCTTCGCGCTCGCGCTCAATGTCGTGGTCGGGTATGCCGGTCTCGTCTCGCTCGGCCACGCCGGACTCTTCGGTGTTGCAGCCTATGCCGTCGCCTGGCTTGCAGCATCCGGCTGGGGCCAATTGCCGGCGGCGATTGGGGCCCTCATCCTGATCATTGCCACATCCGCCGTCTTCGCCGTGTTGTCGTTGCGCGCCACCGGCATCGGCTTTCTCATGATCACCTTGGCGCTAGGACAAATCATCTGGGGCTTGGCTTATCGCTGGATCGGGCTCACCGGCGGCGACAACGGCATCAACCTCTCGGGCCGGCCGATGCCGTTCGGCCTCTCGCTCACTTTCGCCGTGCCCTTCTATTTCTCCGTGCTCGCCGTGTTCCTCTTGGCTGTAGTCGCAATGGCGGTATTCGCTCGATCGCCGTTCGGCGCGAGCCTGCGCGGCACCCGCGACCAGCCGCGGCGCATGACGGCGCTTGGGTACAATGTCTGGCTCATCCGCTTCTTGGCGTTCCTCTTCTCCGGATTCTGGAGCGGCGTCGCCGGCGTGCTCTTCTGCTATTACAACCAGTTCGTCAGTCCCGGCGTGCTGTCGCTCGGCAGCTCCGCCGAGGCGTTGCTCATGGTGATCTCCGGCGGCACTGGCACGCTTTTCGGCCCGATTGCCGGCGCAGCGCTCGTCATCGCCATGAAGAACGTGGCGAGCGCCTATATCGAGCGCTGGAATTTCGTGCTGGGCGCCATCTTCGTCGCCATCGTCATCTTCATGCCGGAGGGTATCGTGCCCGGCTGCGCACGGCTCTGGCGCTATGGTTGGGCGGCGCTGCGCGCGCCGCGCCGCGCCGCCATCGGCGAGGCCGGACGATGACCGCGCTCGCCGTCAACCGTCTCGCCAAATCCTTCGGCGGGCTGCGCGTCACCGCCGATGTCGATCTCGCGGTCGAGCCCGGCGAGCGGCGTCTCATCATCGGACCCAACGGCGCCGGCAAGACGACGCTCTTCAATCTCATCATGGGCGAGCTCGGCGCCGACGGCGGCTCGATCGCCTTGTTCGGCCGCGATATCACGCGGCTGCCGAGTCGGCTGCGCGCCCACCTCGGCATCGCCCGCACCTATCAGATCATCACGCTCTTCGCGCGCGAGAGCCTGCTCCACAATGTCGTGCTCTCGCTCCTGGGCTTGTCGCCGTTGCGCTGGAACCCGCTGCGCCCGCTCGCGCGCGAGCACGCGCTCATGACCGAGGCGCGCGCGGCGCTGGCGCGGGTCGGTCTGGAGACACTTGCCGAGCGGCCGCTTGCCGAGACCTCTTACGGCGAGCGCCGCCGCGTCGAGATCGCCATGGCGCTGGTGCAGCGGCCGAAGCTGCTCCTGCTCGACGAGCCTTTCGCCGGCTTGTCGGTGGATGAGCGCAAGGACGTGCAAACGCTGCTGCAGGCGATTCCGCGCGAGGTGACGATGGTGATGATCGAGCACGACATGGACGTGGCGCTCGACCTCGCCGACCGCATCACCCTCATGCATTTCGGCGAGGTGATCGTCGACGGCAGCCGCGCCGAGGTGGTGGCGCATCCGCGCACGCGGGAGGTCTATCTTGGCGGCTGATGCGCTGGCGCTCACCGAGATCGACGCCTTCTACGGCGACAGCCACGTGCTGCAGCAGGTGTCGTGGCGACTTCGGGAAGGCTGTCTTCTCGGCCTGTTGGGCCGCAACGGTGCCGGCAAGACCACCTGCATGAACGTCGCCGTCGGCCTCTTGCCGCCGCGGCACGGCGCGGTCGCGCTCTTCGGGGCCGCGGTGACGGGGGTCTCGCCCGAGACGATTGCCGCGCACGGCGTCGCCTTGGTGCCGCAGGGCCGCCGCATCTTCCGCAGCTTGACGGTGCGGGAGAATCTGACGGTGGCGGCGCGCAAGCCCGCGGCCGCGGCGCGCCATCCCTGGACCCTCGACTCGATCTTCGCGACCTTCCCGCGCTTGCGCGAGCGCCAGCACCAGATGGCGGGTTACCTCTCGGGCGGCGAGCAGCAAATGCTCGCCATCGGCCGCGCGCTTGCGGCCAATCCGCGCGTCCTCTTGATGGACGAGCCCTCCGAGGGCCTCGCGCCGCAGATCGTCGCCGAGGTCATGGCCACCATCCGCCGCTTGAAGGAGCAGGGGCTCTCGATCGTGCTCGTCGAGCAGAACGCGAAGCTCGTCTTCGACGTCGCCGACGACATCGTCATCCTCAACAGTGGCCGCGTCGCCCTCACCGCCACTGCGGCCGAGCTGCGCCAAGCTGGCACCGACCTCCACGTCCATCTCGGGATTTACTAGTGTGATTTGTCGCTGCATGTCCAACGTGCGTCCTTGGACAAGCTCAAGATGAGGGAGATCGAGTCTGGCATCTTCCAAGGGCGACGACGAGCAGTCCTCGTCCTGAGCCTGTCGAAGGACGCACCAACGACGCCGCGGCGCGATCGTGATTGCGGGAGACACAATGATGGCATCTGAGAAGTGGCGGGGGCGGGTCGAGGATGAAGCGTTGCTGCGCGGTCGCGGCCGGTTCGTTGCTGACGCGGCGCAGCGGGGCGAGTTGGCGGGCGTGTTCCTGCGCTCGCCCCACGCCTTTGCCGCGATCCGCCGCATCGAGGCGAGCGCCGCCAAATCTGCGCCGGGCGTGCTCGACGTGCTGACCGCCGCGGACATCGCCGCCGCCGGCATCGGCCATATCGTGCGCGCGCTGCCGCAAAAGGGGCGCGACGGCGGCATGCTCAAGAACCCGCTGCGGCCGGCGCTTGCCAGCGGCCATGTGCGCCATGTCGGCGAGCCCGTGGCGCTCGTCGTCGCCGAGACGCGCGAGGCGGCGCAGGACGCGGCCGAGCTCATCGAGGTCGACTACGACGTGCAACCCGCCGTGACCGACCTTCGTGCCGCCGCTGCACCCGGCGCGCCGCAGATACACGCCGATGCGCCTGGCAATCTCGCGCTCGACTGGGCGATGGGCGACGCGTCCGACAATCTTCGTGCCGTCGAGGAGGCGATCGAGCGCGCCGCACAGGTGGCGCGGTTGAGCGTCGTCAATCAGCGCATTGCGGTGGCTTCCCTCGAGCCGCGCGGCGCCACCGCGAGCTTCGATGTGGCAAGCGGCGGCTATACGCTCCGCGTCGGTTCGCAAGGTGTGAGCGTCGTCCGCGATCATCTCATGGCGATCTTCAACATCGAGCGTGCCAAGATCCGCGTCGTCACCGAGGATGTGGGCGGCGGCTTCGGCATGAAGGCGCATGCCTATCCCGAATACATCGCCCTCATGGTGGCGGCCAAGCGCTTGGGCCGACCCGTCCATTGGATGTCGACGCGCGCGGAATCGTTTCTCTCCGATCAGCATGCGCGCGACACCGTCACCGACATTGCGCTCGCGCTCGACAGGGAGGGCCGCTTTCTCGCCGTGCGCGTCGATCAGCTCGCCGCGATGGGCGCTTACCTGACGCCCGTCGGCGCCTTCATCGCCACCTCGAACTTCGCGCGCTGCCTCAGCAGCATGTACCGCATCCCGCATATCTATGGCGGCGTGCGCTGCGTATTCACGAACACGGTCCCGACCGGCCCTTATCGCGGCGCCGGCCGGCCGGAGGCGAACTACGCGATCGAACGCATCATTGACGAAGCCGCGCGCCTCACCGGCATCGACCGCATCGAACTTCGCCGCCGCAATCTCATCGCCCCGGCGGAGATTCCCTACACCGTGGCCGCCCTTGGCGTCGCCTATGACAGCGGCGATTTTCCGGGCTTGTTCGCGAAGGCGCTCGCGCTCGCCGATGTCGCAGGCTTTGCCGCGCGTCGCCGCCTCTCGGAAGCGGCCGGCAAGCGCCGCGGCCTCGGCATTGCCTGCTTCCTCGAGCATGCGGGCGGCGTGCCGGCAGAGGGGGCGGGCATGGCGTTTCCCGGCGACGGCACGGTGGCACTCGACCTTGCCGTGGGCTCGACGGGGCAGGGGCACGTCACCATCTTCCGCCGCCTCGCCGCCGAGCGCTTGGGCATTGCCGAAGAGAAGGTGCGGGTGCGCTCGGGCGATACGCAGCTCGAGGTCGACGGCGCCGGCACCGTGGCCTCTCGCGCCACCATGACCTCGGGCGCCGCCTCGCTCCGCGCCATCGAGCTCGTGCTCGAAAAGGGCCGCCGTACCGCATCGCGCCTGCTCGAGGCGTCCGAAGCCGACATCGAATATGCTGCCGGCGCCTTCCGCATCGCCGGCACCGATCGCGCGGTGAGTCTCTTCGAGGTGGCGGCGAAGGCGGCCACCGCGGGCGAGCCGCTCGACAGCAAGACCAAGGCCGAAGTGCCGCAATCCTTTCCCAATGGCTGCCACATCTGCGAGGTGGAGATCGATCCCGACACCGGCGTCGTGACGATCCCCGCTTACGTCGCCGTCGATGATTGCGGCGTCGTGCTCGATCCCGTGCTCGTCGAAGGCCAGGTGCAAGGCGGCATCGCGCAAGGCATCGGCCAGGCGCTCACCGAGCACGTGGTCTACGATGACGCGAGCGGGCAGCTCCTCGCCGGCTCCTTCATGGATTACACCATGCCGCGCGCCGACACCGTGCCGGATGTGCAGGGGGCGTTCCATCCCACCACCTGCCGCACCAATGCGCTGGGCGTCAAAGGCACCGGCGAGGCCGGCACCACCGGCGCGCTCGCCGCCGTGATGAATGCCATCGCCGACGCTTTGCCCGGCAGCACCATTGAGATGCCGGCGACCCCCGAAAAGGTCTGGCGCGCGGCGCGGAATTCGCAACGAGGAGGAACTTGACGATGCTTTATACCTGTCATCCCGCCGCACCCTTGGCGATGCGCGCGCCGTCAAAAAAAGCGCGCGGCCGAAGCGGCGGGCGGCGGCATTTCACCATCGACATTCATTGCCACGTCTTGACGCCCGAAGCCGAGCGCTTGGCGCAGCCGGGCTTCCGCCCCGATTACGAACCGATGGTGCGTCACGCCACCGACGCGACCCGCGAGGTGAACCGCGAGCAGCAGGAGCGCATCCGCGACAAGCTTGTCTCGCTCGAGGCCCGGCTCAAGGCAATGGACAAGCTCGGCATCGATATGCAGGCGATCTCGCCGGCGCCACCGCAGTATTACTATTGGACGCCCGCCGAGCTCGGCCGCGAGACGTCGCGGCTCATCAACAACCGCATCGCCGAGATCGTCGCATCACACCCTGACCGCTTCGTCGGCATCGGCACCGTGCCGCTGCAGGCGCCGGAGCTGGCCGTGGCCGAGCTCGAGCGCATGGCCAAAGAACTCAATCTCCGCGGCGTCGAGATCTGCACCAACGTCAATGGCGCGGAGCTCTCGGAACCACGCTTCCGCCCATTCTTCGCCAAGGCGGAGGAGCTCGGCCTCCTCATCTTCATGCATCCCAACGGCTTCACCGAAGGCCGCCGCCTCAGCGAGCATTATTTCATCAACATCATCGGCAACCCGCTCGATTCCACGGTGGCGGTGAGCCACCTCATCTTCGGCGGCGTCCTCGACGCGCTTCCGCGGCTCAAGATCTGCGTCGCCCATGGCGGCGGGTATCTCCCGGCCTACGCCGGCCGCATCGACCACGGCCACCGCGCACGTCCCGATGCGCGGAGCATCATCAAGAAGAAGCCGACCGGCTATTTGAAAAAGCTCTACTTCGACACCATCGTCTTCACCCACGAGCAGCTCGAGCACTTGGCCCGCGTCTGGGGCAGCGACCACCTGCTGCTCGGCAGCGACTATCCCTTCGACATGGCCGAGCCCGACCCCGTGGGCTTCGTCACGGGCGCCAAGCTCTCGCCCGCCGACAAAGCCGCGATCCTCGGCGGCAACGCGGCAAAGCTGTTGAAGGTGCGGGTGCCGAAGGCGAAGCGATGAGGAGACGATACGATAACAGGAGTTACGCGCCCCCTCCCCCCTTGAGGGGGAGGGTGGGGAGGGGGGTAGAGGTAGGCACTGGCCTATGCCATGCTCGCACGATGGCACCATCTGTCGCGCGAAAATTGCGCGCATGTCCGACTGATGCGGAGATCCGCCTCTGGTCCCGCTTACGACGCAAGCAGCTTGAGGGATGTCGCTTTCGTCGGCAGCAGCCTCTTGGGCCGTACGTGGTCGATTTCTTTTGCCCGGAAGCGAAGCTGATTATTGAAGTCGATGGCGGCCAGCATGCTGAGAGCACAAGCGATGAAAAGCGGACGTCTTGGCTTGAGGCGCGTGGCTATCGCGTCATGCGCTTCTGGAACAATGATGCACTGGGGAATACGGATGGCGTGTTGCTGAAAATTCTTGAGGCGCTCCGCGCCGGACCCCCCTCCCTACCCTCCCCCTCAAGGGGGGAGGGGAAAGGAAGAGCGGGGGTAATTTAGGAGGGAGGACACACTTGAAGCTTTACAGCTATTGGCGCTCGCAGGCGACGTTTCGGGTGCGGATTGCGCTCAATCTCAAGGGGTTGACGCGCGAGGATGTGTTCGTGCATCTCGAAAAGGGCGAGCAGTTCAAGCCGGAATACAAGGCGCTCAACCCGCAAGCGGTGGTGCCGACGCTTTACGACGGCAACGCCAAGCTCTTCCAGTCCTTCGCCATCCTCGAATATCTCGAGGAGAAATATCCGGAACCGCCGATCCTGCCCAAGGATCTGCTGGCGCGCGCGTGGGTTCGGGGCTTCGCGCTCATCAATGTCGCCGATTCCCATCCGCTCATCGTGCCCCGCATCCGCAATTACCTGACGAGCGCGCTCAAAGCCGACGAATCGTCGAAGCTCGCCTGGATTCAGCATTGGCTCAAGGCCGGGCTCGAGGCGATGGAGCAGCTCTTGGCGGAGAAGAACCCGACTGGCAAATTCTGCCACGGCGACACGCCGACCGTCGCCGACATCTGCCTCGTCACGCAAGTGACGCCGGCGCAGCTCTTCAAGGTCGATCTCGCGCCCTATAAGCGCGTTATGCGCGTCTATGACGCGGCGATGAGCCTCCCGGCCTTTGCCGAAGCCCATCCGAGGAAGCAGCCCGATTTCGAGGCGCACTGAGAGGAGGGTGCATGCCCCAGCTCCAGATCAACCGCATCGCCGGCGCGCTCGGCGCCGAGATTCACGGCGTCGACCTCGCCGCCGAGCTCGACGACGGCACCGTGCGCACCATCCGCCAGGCGCTGCTCGACCATCTCGTCATCTTCTTCCGCGATCAGGAGCTGCCGCCGGATCGCTTCCTCGCTTTCGCAAAACGCTTCGGCACGCCCAGTGAATATCCCCTCATCAAGGGCATCGAGGGCTATCCCGAGATCATCAAGGTGGCGAAGCTCGAGGACGAGACCGTTAATTTCGGCGGCATCTGGCACAGCGACACCTCCTATCTCGAGCGTCCCTCCATGGCGACGATGCTGGTGGCGCGCGAGGTGCCGCCCTTCGGCGGCGACACGCTCTTCGCCAACATGTATCTCGCTTACGAGAGCTTGTCCGAGGGCCTGCGGCGCATCCTCGATGGGCTCAAGGCGGTCAACAGCTCCGCCAAGGCCGATGCGACGCGGACGCGCGAGGACCGCATCAAGTCCGATCCCACGCCGCAATCGCGCAGCGAGTTCTTGTCCGAGCATCCCGTCGTGCGCACCCATCCCGAGACCGGCCGCAAGGCGCTTTACGTCAATGTCGCGCATACCGTGCGCTTTGCCGGCATGACCGAGGAAGAGAGCGCGCCGCTCCTCCAGTTCCTATTCCGCCATCAGACGCGTCCCGAATTTACTTGCCGTTTTTCCTGGCGCGTGGGCTCGCTCGCCTTCTGGGATAATCGCGCGGCGCAGCACAATCCCGTCAACGATTACCACGGCTTTCGCCGCATCATGCACCGGATCACACTGGCGGGCGACCGGCCGCGCTGAACGGGGTGGGCGTAACGGGACTGTCACAAAAATCCGGTGGGAGCGCTGTAACTTCGCGCTAACCTCGCACGAAGGAGCCAGGGATGGACACTCCAAGTGGTCCGTTGCCGAACCAGGCGTCGGACGATGAGATGTGGGATGCGGGCGACCTCGGTTGCGGACCGCTGGTGCTTGAATTGCGCAAACGCTTGCGCAAGATGCCGGGACGTGTGCTCAAGGTGACCGCGCTCGATCCTGGGGCGCCGATCGATCTGCCGGCTTGGTGCCGGCTCACCGGCAACGAGCTGGTGCGGCACGATAACGCGAGCAAGAGCTTTTGGATCAAGTCGCGCCTGAACTGGTCCTGAATGCGAAAAAACGGGGAGGGGAAGCATGGCCGGAAAATTCGTCATCAGTCTCACTTGCGCCAAGGGCGATACCGATAAGGCAACCGTCGCTTTCGTCGTCGCCAATGCCGCGGTCGCGTCCGACAAGCAGACGGTGGTCTTTCTTTCGACCGAGGGTACGCGCCTCTCGCAGAAGGGCTATGCCGAGGACATTCATGAGGAGGGCTTCGCCCCGCTCAGGCAGCTAATGGCGAATTTCGCCGAGGCCGGCGGCCAGATCTATGTCTGCTCGCCCTGTTTCAAGAAGCGCAAACTCGACGAGAACAACCTCGTCGCCGGCGCCGTCATCGTCGGCGGCGCCAAGCTCGTCGAATTCATGGGCGAGGCCTGCCCCAGCGTCAGCTACTAAGCTCGGAGTGACCATGCAGAGACGACAATTCCTCGCCGCCGCGGCGGGCGCGACGGCCGCTGCGATCTTCAAGCCGGCGGTCGCCGAGACGAAGCGGCTTCGCTTCGCAGTAGGCCCGCTGCTGCCGACCCCGGAGGACACAAAGAAGGCGTTCGCGCCGGTCTTCGCCCATCTGGCGAAATCGCTCGGCGCCGAGTTCGATTTGCAGGCAACGACCGACTGGGCGGGCATGGCGGTCGCCATGGGCGGCGGCCAAGTCGATGTCGCCTGGATGGGCCCCTGGGGCTACATTATCGCCAACAACGCCACCAACTGCGAGGCGGTCGCCACCGTCAAGTACGACGACAAACCCATCTATCACGCCATCATCATCGCGCGCCCCGAGCTGCAGGTCGCGAAATTTCCCGACGACACGAAGGGCAAGTCGATCTCCTTCGCCGATGTCGGCTCCACCTCGGGCTGGCTCATCCCGACCTATTACGCGAAGGAAGTGTGGAAGATCGATCCGCGCGCCTTCTGGACCTACAGCGAAGGCGCGACGCATGCCGCCAACGAAGTGGCGGTGAGCGCCGGCCAAGTCGACATGGCCACCGATTTCGACCGCAACCGCAACGCCATGATCGCGTCGGGCAAGGTCACGGAGCAATCGAACAAGGTCATCTGGACCTCCGACCCACTCCCCAACGACGCGATCGCGCTTCCCGCCGATGCGCCGAAGGAGCTCAAGGCGCAAGTGCGCGAGATCTTGACCGCAATCACGCCGGAGCAAGCAAAGACCCTGCTCCCCGCCCGCTACACTGGCTTCATCGCCTCGGACCACGCCACTTACGCGCCGATCGAGAAGGCCGGCATCGCCGTCGGCAAGATCAAGGCGAGGGCGTGAGCGGGTAAGGCGAGGAATGAGCGTCGATGACCCCCGCGCAACTCGCGTTCGCCGACCTCGAGCGTCGCCGCGTCGGCGTCACGCCTGATCGCTTGCGGTTTTGGGCAATTGCGCTTGGCGTGATCGCCTTCTACCTCGTCGCCGGTCACTTGGCGCAAATCGATCTCGGCAAGCTCGCAAGAGGCTTGCCGAAGCTCGGCCATTGGCTGGCGCTTGCCTGGCCGCCGAAGCTTGCGGAGCTGCCGCTCTTCCTGCAGCGCACCGCAGAAACCGTGGCGATGGCGGCCATCGGCACCACGGCGGCGACGCTGCTCGCGCTCCCCATGGCGCTCTTGGCGAGCCGCAACATCACGCCGTTCCCGCGGCTTTATCATCCGGCGCGCTGGTTCCTGAACGCGCTCCGCGGCATCGACAGCTTCGTCTTCGCGCTCTTGTTCGTGGCCGCGGTGGGCCTCGGCCCCTTCGCCGGCGTGCTCGGTATTGCCCTTCATACTTGGGGGAGCGCTGCCAAATTCTTCGCCGACAGCATCGAGAACGCCCATCTCGGTCCCTTCGAGGCGGTGCGCACCACCGGTGCAGGTCGGTTGACCGCGATCGCCTATGCGCTCATTCCCGACCTCTCGCCCGTGATGATCTCGACCGCGCTCTTCTGGTGGGAGTTCAACGTGCGCGCCTCCACGGTGTTGGGCGTGGTGGGCGCAGGCGGCATCGGACAGGAGCTCAAGAACAGCATGGACCTGCTCGATTTCTCGCGGCTCTTCACCATCATCGCCGTCATTCTCATCGTCGTCACCGCGCTCGACCAACTCTCCGGTTGGCTCCGGCGGCGGCTGGTGTAGATGATGGACGTTCGCCGCGGAGGGGGCGCGCCGCGTCTCGTCGTCGACGGGCTCACGAAGTCCTTCGATGGACGCGCCGCTATAGCCGAGGTGAGCTTCGCCGTCGCCGAGCACGAGTTCGTCGCCGTGCTCGGGCCGAGTGGCGCCGGCAAGACCACGCTCTTCCGCTGCATCGCGGGGTTGCTCGAGGCCGATGATGGCCGCGCGCGAATCGCGACGGAGGATCGCGCGCGCCGCCGTGTCGCCGTCATCTTCCAGCAATTCAATCTGGTGAGCCGGCTCACCGCGCTCGAGAACGTACTGGCGGGGCGGCTCGGCTATGTGCCGGCCTGGCGCGGCTTGCTGCGCCGTTTCACGCGCGCCGACCGGCTCATGGCGCTCGAATGCCTCGATCGCGTCGGCCTGCTCGAGCACGCCATGGCACGCGCTGACCGGCTCTCGGGCGGGCAGCAGCAGCGGGTGGCGATCGCCCGCGCGCTGGCGCAGCAGCCGCGCCTCATTCTTGCGGACGAACCGGTGGCGAGCCTCGATCCCAGCGCCGCCGACGGCGTGATGACGCTGCTCAAGAGCATCGCCCGGAGCGAAGGTGTCGCCGTTTTGTGCAGCCTGCACCAGGTGCCGTTCGCCCGCGCCTATGCCGACCGCATTATCGGGCTCTCGCAAGGGCGTGTCGTGCTGCAATCCGCGGCAGACGCCTTCGATGAAGTCGCCTATGGGGCGCTCTACGGCGCGGCCGCGGTTGCTGTGCCCGGCAAAGGACGCGATGATCAGCAGGGAAGTATGCACCATGGAAACTTCGGCCGGGCATCCGCTCAAGCCTGACGTGAGCTTCGACGGCGGCGATCTCGACTGCGGCAACGGCTTGCTGCTGCTCATCCGCAAGCACATCGATCCCATGCGCCGCGGGCAGATCCTGGAAATCCGCTCGACGGAGATTTCCGTCGATGAGGACCTGCCGGCCTGGTGCCGCCTTACCGGCAACGAGTTGGTCTCGAAGACGAAGGAAGGGAAGCAGCGCAGCTTTCTCGTCTGCAAAGGCGCGCTCAGTGAGCGCGTCGAGGCGGAAACGAGGCCGGTGCCGGCCCGCCCGGCTTCGACGCCACGATCCGCGCCACAGCATCGCCGCACGCCCGTCGCGGCGCGGCCAGTGCCGCCGCTGGCGGTGATGGGCGTCGGCAGCTGGCCGCGCCCGCGCTGGATGATCGAGGCAATGCACGCTTACGTCGAAGGCCGGCTCGAGGAACGCGCCTTCGCCGAGACCGCCAATGACGCAGTGCGGCTTGCTGCGGCCGCGCAGGACCGCGCCCATGCCGACGTCGTCACGGATGGCGAGCAGCGGCGCGACAGCTATGCGAGCTTCGTCGCGAGCCGCCTCGACAATTGCCAGCTCATTCCCCTCGTCGATCTGCTGCCGCTCGTCGACGATCCCGAGGAGTTCGCCGCCGAGCTCCGCGCGCTTGACGTACCTGCGGCCGATGTGCGCCACCCCGCCGTCTTCGGCCGCTTGACGCGGCGCAAGCCGCTGGTGGCGCACGAGGTCGATTTTCTCCGCGGCATCACCGCGAAGCCGGTCAAGGTGGCGCTCCCCGGTCCTTATCTCTTGACGCGCACCATGTGGATGGAATGCATCTCCGACCGCGCTTATGAGAGCCGCGAAGCGCTTGCCGAGGACGTCGTACGTGCACTCAAAGAGGAGATCGCCGATCTCGTCGACGCCGGCGCCGCGCTCATTCAGCTCGACGAGCCGGTGTTGTCGGAGGTGGTGTTCTCGGGCGCCAAGAACAAGCGCAGCTTCATGTGCGGCGCGCTTTCGGAATCGCACGGCCCCGAGCATGAGCTCGGTTTCGCGCGGGAGCTCGTCAATGCCGTTATCGCCGAAGCGCCGCGCGAACGCATCGCGCTTCATGTTTGCCGCGGCAACTGGACGCCCGACGAGACGGTGGCGCTGGCCGGCAGCTACGCGCCGCTCGTCGACACGCTGGCAGCGATGCGGGTCGGTGCCTATCTCCTCGAGATGTGCACGCCGCGTGCCGGCGAAATGGAGATACTGAAGGCACTGCCCGCGGATGCGCGCATCGGCGTCGGCGTCGTCAATCAGAAGCACGCGGCGGCCGAGGCGCTCGACGAGGTCGCGGCCAAGATCGCCCGCGCCGTCGATCTCTTCGGTCGCGACCGCGTGCTGCTCCATCCCGATTGTGGCTTCGCCACCTTCGCCGACAATCCCATCTGCGACGCCGCGGCGGCGGAGGCGAAGCTCGCCGTCATTGCCGAGGCGGCGGCGCAATTGCGCGAGCGGCTCGACCTTCATTGACGCGTGCCGCGGCCATGAGTGAGCTTCGCCTCGATCTCCGCGGGCTTTCCTGTCCGCTGCCGGTGCTGCGGGCAAAGAAGGCGCTGCGCGGTCTGCCGACGGGCGCCGTGGTGGTGCTGGAATGCACGGATCCGCTGAGCGTCGTCGACGTGCCGCATTTCGTCCACCGCACCGGCCATGTGCTGGCCGGCGAGGAGCGCCGGGGCGATCTCTATATCTTCCGCATCGTCAAGCCGGGGTGATGTAATGACACGCCGCTTGCTGATCGTTTTCACGAACGCCGACCTCGAGGCGCCGCAGACGCTGAGCGCGCCCTTCTATCACGCCGCGCTTGCGGCGGCGATGGATTACGAGGTCGACGTGTTCTGCTCGGGTGCTGCGGCGCGGCTCATGGTGAAGGGCATCGCGCAGTCGCTTGCTGTCACCGCGCGTGATGCCAAGACCGTCTATGACTGGATCAAGGAGGCGCACGATCAAGGTGCGCGCTTCTGGACCTGCTCGACCAATCTCGACCTGATCGGCGCCAGCGAAAGCGATCTCATCCCAGAGTGCAAGGGCATGATGAGCGCCGCCATCATGCTCCGCGATGTCATGGAAGGGGAGTGCCGGGTCCTCTCTTACTGAGAGCCGGCTCACGTCTCGTAGGATTTGTCCTCGCGGTCGAGCAGACGGCGCATCGCTTCCCATTCCATCTCACCATAGACGCGGCGCGTGCCGGGGGCATAGAGATGCGCGCTTCTTTCGGCGACTTCCGGCGAGGGGAGCGTGAGCTCAGTGTGGGACGCCATTGCGTCCACCTGCGCCTTGCACGCGTTCTCGAGCCAATAAAGGATGTTGAAGGCTTCGGCGATGCTGCGGCCGCAGGTGAGGAGCCCGTGGTTGCGCAGGATCATCGCATCGGTTTGCCCGAGATCGCGCACCAGCCGCTGCTGCTCGTCGAGATCGATCGCCGGGCCTTCGTAATCGTGATAGCTGATGCGCCCGTAAAAGCGCATCGCCGTCTGCGTCAGCGGCAGCAAGCCGCATTTCATGGCCGAGACCGCCATGCCCGCGCGCGAATGCGTGTGGATGACGCAGGCGACGTCATGGCGCGCGCGATGGACGGCGCTGTGGATGACATAGCCGGCGCGGTTGATGCCGTAATGCGTCTCGGGCTTCAGCACGGTATTGCCGTCGAGATCGATCTTGTAGAGGCTCGAGGCGGTGATCTCGGCATAGAGGAAGCCATAGGGATTGATGAGGATGTGCCCTTCCTCCTCGGGCACGCGCGCGGTGATGTGGTTGTAGACGAGATCGCTCATGCCGTAGCGCGCCACCAGGCGATAGCAGGCGGCGAGATCGACGCGCGTCTCCCATTCCGCCTCGCTGACGCGCTCGCGGATCGATTTGAGCGCGACGACCGGTGCCTTTCGCATGCCGAGCCTCCTTCTCTCTCCCTGCACGCATGATGCCCAACGGCGAGACCGCCGTCGAGACGCCGTTCCGCAAGTGGCCAAATGCCCAGCGGGGCGAACTGGATCGTCTTGGTTAACGGGGGCCCCATCCCGTTAAGCTTTTCTTCTATTGAAAAATCATAGAGTTCTCGTGATGGCGGGCCCGCTCATCCACCCGATGGAGCAGCACATGCTGTGTAGACTACTCGACATAGGCTGCGGCTCGACGACGCCGATCGTCCAATTCGCCGTGATCGGCGCCGGCGTCGCAGTGATCATCACGTTTCTGATGCGGGGCAGCGGCGGCCAGTGACTTCTGGTCGCCCGAGGCTGCGCCTAGGGCGAGAGCGTCACCGCCGCTGGTAGAGACCCGCACCGATCAGGACAATGCCGATGACGAGCGCGCCCCCGCTAACAACGGGGGGAACGACATGCTGCGTCGCCTCGGTTGTTTGCAGCTTCAAATCGCCAATCTTGGCAACCTCTTTGGTGTCATGGGTCGTAAAGACCGGGATCGCAAATCCGATGATCCCAAGGAGGGCCAGTACGGCTCCGATCACCACGAGCACGCTTACGCTCCTCATCGATACCCTCCCTTATCGGCCTCCACGAGCCCAGGTGCCCGCTGGATCAAACCGCGTCCCGCAAATCGCGCTCATCTCCGCCACGCTCCCGCCGGCCTCAGAATAGGCCGCATTCTTGGTCCTCCACCAGTGAACGTCCGCGGCGGAAAGGGGTGCGCCGCCTGGAGGAAGCGCAAAATTGACACGAACGATTTATCCATCGCGGGCGTTTGTTGCGGGGTCATAACGCAATTCGCGGTTGGAGGCTCGCGTGCCATCGCTTTGGACGCCTCCCGGCGAGAATCGGGAGCAATTGATCGACGTCGCCGTACGTCAGGTTCTGAGACCTCGGGAAATCTCAGGCTTATCGGCCCATGGGTGCTGCGACTGTTTTGACTGTCGTGTTGGCGTCGCCCGCATCCGCGGCGCATTTCGGCGGCTGGCTGAGCAATCGCAAGAATATCCGATCCCCTCCTTCAGAGGTCCAATCGGTCGAAGCCGCTGAACCGTCCACGAACGCCCTTATGGTCGCGGCACGACTCAAACGGAGCGTGCCGCTGGAGAAGGGCGAAGGAAGCGTATGGGCATGATCACGGACGAAGTGCTTCGAGCGCAACTCGTGCTTGCGGTCACGAACTCGGCGAAGTGGCGCGCGCGGCGGGCCGAGCAACACCCGGATGACCAGCGCAACATCAGTTCCTCGTACTCGCTCGCGGCACTGGCGAAGAGACTCGATGCCCTTCCCGTCAACAATCCTCACCTCGCCGCCTATATTCAAATCATGGAGCGTGCGGTCGCGGTCGCCGTCGCCAAACGCTCAGTGCTTCATGACATCTCCGAGATCGAGTCGCGGTGCATCGGCCGCTACGGCTTCGACTATGCGCAGGGCGACGATGGCAACCCCGCACCCTTTCTCTTCGTGTTGACGCGGGAGATGACAGATCTCGTCGAAGAGGAGGAGGAGAGGATCACGGAGAAGAAGGCCGGTGCCGATGACGCGGTTAGGGCAGGGGCGGCGAGCGGAGCGGCCAAGGAGACCACTCGTCAAGGCGCAAGAGAGGCTTCGAGGAAGACGCGACGCGGTCGCCGGAAGCGGCCGAGCCAGGGAGCGCTGGCCCACTAGCGATCGAACGATCCAGGCGACAGTACGCTGCCCTGGGACCGTGGCGCGAGGTCTATTTCACATCATAACGGTGGTATTATTTTTCCATTGACGTCTCTGCTGTGTATTGAGAGGATTGAGCCTCGCGCCGATTTGAGCAGACAGCTTGCGGGCGCGTAACAAATGCAGCTAAAGCGCCTGGCATCGACCCGCCGAGGCTCTCCGCTGCGGCGGGCTTTTCATGTGACGGGCCCGTCTTCTCCAACCTCCGCCGTGGCGGAGAAAGACGAGGTGAGCGATGTCGACGATCCCTCAAGACTGCCAAACATCATCAGTCCGACGTGCGCGTCCCTGGTCCGCGGCCGGCTGCGAGCCGCGCCTTGATGACGTGCTGGCGGATCCGATCGTCGCTGAGCTCATGCGGCGCGATGGCGTCGCGCCCGCGCAACTCCGCGCCCTCATCGCCCGCGTCCGGGCGCGCGCGGGCGGCACGGCCAGCGACTGTCTTTGCGCCGCCTGATCGGGACACGGATCAGGATCAAATCAGCTTTTCCTCGGAGGATTAGGATGCGCACCGCATCGCCCCTCGTTCTGCGGCGCATGCGCGCGCGCCGACGGACAGATGGTCCACGACATGTATCTCGCGCAGGTGAAGGCGCCCGCGCAGTCTGCCCGCGACTGGGACTTCTACAGGATCCTCCGCCGCATCCCCGGCGAGAAGGCATTCCCGCCGCTCGCCGAGAGCAAGTGCAAGTTCGTGAAGCCGAGTTAGGGCCGCGCATGACGACGAGAGAAAGCAGTAAGATGAAAAGGCGATGAAAGAGATTCGACTGAACGCCTTCGCGATGAATTCGGCGGTTCACCAATCGCCGGGCCTCTGGACGCATCCGCGCGATCACGCCGCGGACTATCGCCACCTCGACTACTGGACGAGCCTCGCGCGCCTGCTCGAGCGCGGCAAGTTCGACGGCATCTTTCTCGCCGATGTGCTCGGCGTCTATGACGTCTATGGCGGCTCGCCGGCGGCGGCGCTGAAGCGCGGCGTGCAGGTGCCGGTGAACGATCCGCTTCTGCTGGTGCCGGCGATGGCGGCGGTGACGGAGCATTTGGGCTTCGGCGTCACCTGCACGCTCTCCTACGAGCCGCCTTATCTGCTGGCGCGCCGCATGTCGACGCTCGACCACCTCACCAACGGACGCATCGGCTGGAACATCGTCACCGGCTATCTCGAAAGCGCCGCCAAGGCGATGGGTCTCGTCAATCAGCTCGGCCACGACGAGCGCTACGCCATGGCCGAGGAGTATATGGAGGTGGTCTACCAGCTCTGGGAAGCGAGCTGGGAGGAGGGCGCCGCCCGCCGCGACCGCGACGCGCGCGTCTTCGCCGATCCCGGCCGGGTGCACAAGATCAGGCACGAGGGTCGCTATTTCCGGGTCGAGGCCATCCATCTCTCAGAACCCTCGCCGCAGCGGACGCCGGTGCTCTACCAGGCCGGCGCCTCCGGTCGCGGCCGCGATTTCGCCGCTCGACATGCCGAATGCGTCTTCATCAGCGGCCCCAGCAAGGACGGCGTCGCCTCTTATGTCGCCGACATCCGCCGGCGCGCGGTCGAGCATGGCCGTGCGCCCTCCGACATCCGCGTCTTCGCCATGGCGACGGTGATTACCGGCCGCGATGCGGCGGAAGCGCAGGCGAAGCACGAAGACTATCGCCGCTACGTCGATCACGAGGGCGCGCTCGCGCTCTTCTCAGGCTGGACCGGTCTCGACCTCGCGCGATATTCGCTCGACGAGCCGCTCCGCTATATCGAGACCGACGCGATGCGCGGCGCGCTCGCCGCCTTTACCTCGGCCGAGACGCGCCGCACCTGGACCGTGCGCGAGCTTGCCGAGCATGTGGCGATCGGCGGGCGCGGGCCGGTGTTCGTGGGCGGCCCCAACGAGATCGCCGATGAGCTCATCGCCTGGGTCGAGGAAACCGACATCGACGGCTTCAATCTCGCTTACGCCGTGATGCCCGAGAGCTTCACCGATGTCGTCGAGTCCGTCGTGCCGGAATTGCAGCGACGCGGCGTCTACAAGCGCGACTATCGCCCCGGGACGTTGCGCGAGAAACTCTTTGGTGCCGGCGCGCGCCTGCCGGCATCGCATTCCGGCGCCGGTTATCGCCGCGGTAGGTAAAGGGTGGCGAGCAGCTCAGCCGCATCGGTGTTCTCTCAGGCAGGTTGATTGATCCAGCCAGGCAGACCTCATGCCCGCCAGAACGGCTTTGCCGATTCGTACGCGGCCTCGGCGCGCGTGATGCCAATATCGCGCAGATCGTGGTCCGACATCTGCGCAAGCTCGGCACGACTGCGGGCACGGCGATGCCACTCGGCGGCGAGATACTGCACCGCGGCCGCAAGAATTCGTAGGCGGGAGAAACCCGATTCGTAGGGTTGGCGGCGCCATCGGAGGCGCTGCTCCAGCGTGCTCATGCGAGTGCTCCATCGATCGATAGATCTATTGGGTACTCTAAGCGCGCGCCGTGACAGATCCTGTCAGCAGCCGATCAATCCTGTTGCGGCACCGATTCGAGCTCCAGCCATTCGCGCATCAACACGCGGCGGCGCTTGGGGAGGCGCTCGGCGGTCTCGGTGAGCGCGACGATCCGGTCGGTGCGGAAGTGGCGGTAGTCCTGGCGCAGCTCGCACCAAGCGGCGAGCAGGCGCTTGCGGTCGTAGAAGGTGAGCGCGATCGGCCAGATGCGGCGTTCGGTGTGGTTGCCAAGGGCGTCGCCATAAGTGATCCATACCTTGCGCTCGGCGCGGATCGCCTTGCGGATGAACGCCAGCTCGACGCCGTCGGGCGCGGTGGGCGGGCGCGGCGCCGAGAGGAGGCCGAGACTCTCGATCTCATCGCGGCGCTCGTCGGGCAGCACGGCGGCGATCTTGGCGAGCGCGTCGCGGGCGGCGCGCGCCAGCGGTTCGTCGACAGATTCGGCTACCATGCGCGAGCCGAGCACCAGCGCCTCGATCTCCTCGGCCTCGAACATCAACGGCGGCAGCGTGTAGCCGGCGCGCAGAACGAAGCCGACGCCCGCCTCGCCGTCTATCCGCGCGCCGGTGGCGATGAGGCTCTGGATGTCGCGATAGACCGTGCGCAACGACACGCGCAGCTCTTCGGCCAGCTCCGCGCCGCGCACCGGACGGCGATGCCGCCGCAGGGCCTGGATGAGATCGAGAAGCCGCTCGGAACGCGACATGAGCGAATCTGTCAGCTATCAGCCGTCAGCTTCAGCTTTGCGAAGCCTCTGTCGTGATGCAAGTCGATTCGGCCGCAGCGCCAATGACAGAGAGAAGCCGAAACTGGCTTTGTCGCGAATATCTATTTCTACGAGATCGACACGCCGCTGAAGCAGTATGTCGCCGCGCAGCAACGCCGGCCAATAGCGGTCGTCCGATGGGCGTCGAATGACCATAGGCGCATCTGGCCCGGCTAAGAACCGCCGATTATCCTGCCGTTCGGGAGGATCCCAACGATGCAGCTGGGCGTGGTCGGTCTCGGGCGGATGGGCGGCAACATCGTGCGGCGGCTGGCGCGGGCCGGTCACCAGGCGATCGTCTTCGATGAGAACCCCGGCGCGATGGCGGCGCTCGCCGGCGAGAGCGAGGGTGCATCGAACGTCGCTGATCTCGTCGCGAAGCTGAAAGCGCCGCGCGCCCTCTGGCTGATGCTGCCGGCGGGTGACATCACCGAGCAGGTGGTGACGGCGCTCGCGGCGATGATGAGTCGCGGCGACATCATCATCGATGGCGGCAACTCCTTCTGGAAGGACGACATCCGCCGCGCCGCCGAGCTGCGCAAGAAAGGTCTTCACTATGTCGATGTCGGCACCAGCGGCGGCGTCTGGGGCCTCGAGCGCGGCTATTGCCTGATGATCGGCGGCGAGAAGGCGATCGTCGAGCGGCTCGATCCCATCTTCGCGGCGCTCGCCCCCGGCGCCGCCAGCATCGCCGAGACGCCCGGCCGCCACGGTCGCGATCCGCGCGTGCAGCGCGGCTACATGCATTGCGGCGCAAGCGGCGCCGGCCATTTCGTCAAGATGATTCACAACGGCATCGAATACGGGCTGATGCAGGCCTATGCCGAGGGCTTCGACATCCTGCGCCACGCCGGCGTCGACACCCTGCCGGCGGCGCAGCGCTATGAGTTCGATCTCGCCGACATCGCCGAGCTCTGGCGGCGCGGCAGCGTGGTCTCGTCTTGGCTCCTCGATCTTACCGCCGCGGCGCTCGCAGAGGACCCGCCGCTCGACGCTTATTCCGGGTTCGTCCAGGATTCGGGCGAGGGCCGCTGGACGATCATGGCGGCGATCGAGGAGGCGGTGCCCGCCGAGGTGCTCTCGGCCGCGCTCTACGCCCGCTTCCGCTCGCGCCAGCGGGAAAGCTTCGCCAACAAGCTCCTCTCCGCCATGCGCGCAAAGTTCGGCGGCCACCGCGAACCCTAGACCTGCCGTTACGCTTGATCCCGGTGCCGCCCATGGTAAGCTCGCGGCGCAAGGGGATGGGGTCCCCCAAAACCGCCCGTAGGGGGCTGATGACTCCTGCCGCGCGACGATCGCGGTGGGGTCGAGCATTCCGCCCGCCGCTTGGCGGGTTTTGTTTGCCCGCCGGCGCGCGTCCCTTGAGATGACGTGAGGCGAGGCGACACATGACCGAGATCTGGGCGCTGGCGGCACTGTGGTTGGGATTGGCGCTCATCGCCACCCTTCTCTCCATACGGCTCAGGATCGCCACGGCGCTCTCGGAGATCGTCGTCGGCACGATCGCGCAGCTGATCATCGGCGCTGCGATCGGCGGCGCCGTTCTCGGCACCGGCGAGACCTGGGTCAAGTTCCTGTCGGGAACGGGAGCGATCGTCCTTACCTTCCTCGCCGGCGCCGAACTCGATCCCGAGGTTTTTCGCGCGAAATGGAAGGAAGCGGGCGCGATCGGCTTTGTCTCCTTTCTGGCGCCTTTTCTCGGCTGCGCCGCCGGTGCGCGATATGTCCTAGGCTGGGACCCGATGGCGAGCTGGCTCGGCGGTGTCGCGATGTCGACGACGTCGGTGGCGGTGGTCTACGCCGTGATGTTGGAGTTCGGCTTCAACGCGACCACGTACGGGAAAGTCGTGCTGGCGGCTTGCTTCGTCACCGACCTCGGCACGGTGTTGGCACTTGGCTTCATCTTCGCGCCCTTCACGTTGAAGACCCTCCTCTTTGCCGCGGTGGTTATCATTGCCCTCATTCTCCTGCCGTGGCTCACGCCGCGGTTTTTCCGCACCTACGGCGACCGGCCCTCGGAGCTGGAGACGAAGTACCTCTTGCTCTGCCTCTTCGGATTGGGCGCGCTGGCCGGCTGGGCCGATAGCGAGGCGGTGCTGCCGGCCTATCTCATTGGCATGATCCTCGCGGGAACGGTCGGCAAGGATCACATCCTCATCCGCCGCCTTCGTACGCTCTGCTTCGGATTCCTGACGCCCTTCTATTTCATCAGGGCCGGCTCCTTCGTCTCCGTTCCCGATCTCGTCGCGGCACCCGTCGCATTTCTGTTTATGTTGTTCGTCAAGCTCGCCACGAAGCTCGCCGGCGTCTATCCGGTCGCTCGCGCCTTCGGGCAACCGAAGCAGGAGCGCATGTACACGACGCTGCTGATGAGCACGGGATTGACCTTCGGCACGATATCGTCGCTCTTCGGCCTCTCGCACGGCATCATCGATCAGGCGCAATATTCGGCGCTGGTTGCCGCCGTCGTCGCGAGTGCCGTCGTGCCTACGCTGATTGCGAACGCCATCTACCTTCCCCGGCACTTGCTGCCGCGCGAACTCGACCCCCGTCGAGCTGCGGAGCCCGTCCCGGGATCGACAGGCCCCTCGTGAGCGACGAACGCTGACATGAGCGCTCTCGTCTGGGTCACTCTCGGCAGCGCCATCGGCGGGATGGGCCGCTACTGGTGCTCAGGCGCTGTCGCGCGCCGCTACGGCGAGCAGTTCCCGTGGGGAACCTTCTTTGTCAACGTCGTGGGATCGTTCGTGATCGGGCTCTTCTCGGGCTGGGGGCCGGATGGCACCAATCTCGTCGATCCCGGCATCCGGCAGTTTGTGATGGCTGGCATTTGTGGCGGCTACACGACCTTCTCGTCCTTCAGCCTGCAAACCCTCAATCTCGCGCGCGACGGCCAATGGCGCCGCGTCTGGGCCAACATCATCCTGTCGACCGTCACCTGTTTCATTGCGGTCTGGATTGGTTTTGCCGTTGCACGCATGACCGGCTAACGGAGGCTTCCATGCAGATACCCAAAGACGCCATGCTCCTCAGGATATTCTGCGGCGAGGATGACCGTTACGAAGGCGCGCCGCTCTACGAGGCCATCGTCTTGAAGGCCCGCGAGATGCACCTCGGCGGCGCCACCGTCTTGCGAGGGCCGATGAGCTTCGGCCACTCCAGCCGTCTGCACACCGCCAAGATCCTGCGCCTGTCCGAAGACCTCCCGATGGTGATCGAGATCGTCGACAGCGAGGAAAGGATTCGGGATTTTCTCCCGACGCTTGACGGCATGATGTCGAGCGGTCTCGTGACCCTCGAAAAGGTGCAGGTCCTGCAATACGGGACCGACGGGCTGAAGAAGCGCGCCGGTCTCGCATAGTCGTCACCGCCAGTTTGCATTTCGCCGCGCTCTAGGGACATTCCGGTCATGATGTATCTTTGGGTGGCGCTGGGCAGCGCTCTTGGCGGCGCCGCGCGCCATCTCGTTGGGTTGGCCGGTGCCGACCTTGTCGGCGCGACATTTCCGTGGGCGACCATCTTCATCAATGCGACCGGATCCTTCGTGATTGGCCTCTTTGCGGTGATCAGCGGGACGGACAGCCCATATTTGATCCGCACCAGGACCCGCGTCTTCGTCATGGTCGGCATCTGCGGCGGCTACACGACCTTCTCCGCCTTCAGCCTTCAGAGCTTCTTGCTCATCCGCGAGGGCCACACCTTTGCGGCGGGGGCCAACGTGATCCTCTCGATGCTCCTCTGCCTCTTCTCCGTATGGCTCGGCCACGCCGCGGGCAACGCGCTCATTCGCACGCGACGCATGCGAGCCGGCCGACGCAGGGCCGGTTAGGTGCAATCGCGCTGGGCTCTCGGACGGCATGCAGCAGCGCGCAGCGATCGTACGCGCGCTCCTCCGTGACCCGAAGCTCGTTCTCATGGACGCGCCCTGCGCTGACGCGCGAGAAGATGAATCTCGAGCTCCGCAGCCGGAGGACCATCGTTTTCGTCGCGCACAGCATTTCCGAGGTGGTCTTCCTCGGTACACGCGCGACCGTCCTCGCCGCGAGGCCGGCGCGCAGGGTGGACAACATTGCGGATCAACCTGCCCAGGGCGCGTAGCTTCGACATCAGGACGACGGACGCGTTCCGCGACTATAACCGCCGCATGTACCGACCAATCGGGTGTGGACTAGAAAGCGGAGGCCTGCCAGCGCGCATAGCGACGTTGTCGTAGCCTCGTTTATGTTCCCGCCTCCGCAGCTGTTTGGGAACCCGGATCACCAACTGGTGTGGCGCCAACTCTTTAATGTGTTTTGCTGGCTGTGGAACTGAATCTTTATTCACCGATCTCGCGCGCTACGGTCGATTATTTGGGCGTATACGCGTGACCAAATTCGATGTAACATGGTAAATTGGGATCTGGGGAGGCATAAAATGGGCGAGATCCGAAAAGAAGGGAGTGCGGGCCCGATTTTGCTCGCAGAGGTTATTAGAGACCTCAGGGCGCAGCTGCACGAAGCTCTTCGCGAGGGTGCAAATCAGCCAATGCGCTTTCAGCTGAAGCCCATCGAACTTGAGCTCACTATTGGGGTGACCACTGGAGGCGATGTAAAAACAGGTATCAAATTCTGGGTTCTGGAACTGGGTGCGAGCGGGAAGTACGAGAGCGCAGCAACTCACAAGCTTAAGCTAGTGCTTGCTCCGGTGGATTCCCATGGAAACGAGTTCCAAGTGACTGATCAGATGGCGGACCGACCGCGATAGCTTCGGAAGGTCGTTGCCATGACCGGGGCAACAGTTGACCCGCGAACTTCGTCGTCAGAAAGATCTCCGAAGCGGCTCGTTGAGCTTTTTGCACATCCCGGCGGTGCAGCGGATAAGGGGAATATCGGAAGCGGTTATTTACTTGGTAGTGGATTAGTACTGACGGCACGTCACGTGCTCGTTTTAGATAGTCTACGCGAGCAGCCCTCACCGAGCCTTGTGATTGAAGTTCGGGCGCTCGCGGAAGGCGTAGACGCACCGCTTCGTCAAGCGGACTTGGTGTGGCCAAAAGATTGCAAAGCGCTTCTTGAAAAGAGTTCACCTGACGTCGCACTAATCCGCCTGAGGCATGTGCCGGCCGAGTATAGCGGTCCGGTGCGTGTCGGAGTCGGAGACCAAATTGGTCGACCTTTCGTTGAGGTATACGCGGGCGGATTTCCTGCCCAACGCTACGATGAAGCCGGCCCGGGTCGGCGAGAAACTCAACAAATCTTTGGCCGCGTCCCACCGCTGGCTGGTGCCCGCTCGAGCATGTTCGAAATCGTAGCGATAAAAATGACCGGCGAACGTGAATTGGATCCGAGTTTGAATTGGCTAGGTATGTCGGGAGCTGCACTCTTTAATGATCAGGAAATTATCGGCGTCGTAATCACTCGAGCTGAGGGGAAAACGTACGACTTTCGCGCAGTGCGCTTGGCCGACGTCTGGGAAGAGGATACAGAGTTCTATCGCCTTCTCGACGAAAGCGCGATTTTGCCATTGAATACTCTCATACGCACCATGAGCAACGGATTAGAGAAGCTGGCAAGCATCGCGATCACGCCTCAATTCCAGAAAATGGCTGGCGCCTTTCAGGCCGACTTTGCGACAACGCGAGATCAGATTTCGATTCTCACGAAGTGCAAAGCGCTCCACGAATTATTGCATCATCTGCAGCTCCAATTTTGGAGTATCGATAGTGCACTAGCGCGAAGATCGGACCCGCCTGCAGCCCGTGCTTTGCGCCAGATAGCTCGTGGATTGAAACATCAAGCGACCGCTGCTCTCGAGCAGATCAATGGTCTACCGAACTACACCATTGAAGAAGCCTGGATCAACAAGTTTCAGATTAGTATCAGCGAGATCGACGATGCCAGCAAAGTTGCTGCACCCAGCGGGAATTTCGACGTCCGCAATAACATCTCTGAAGACCTTCGGAGAACGCTGCAGGAAGCACCTCGTGTCAACGGACAGCTCGCCCAGGCCGCGTCAAATCTAAAACTGGCTCGGTTCGGCGTAATAATTGAAAATATTGTTGGCGGACTCGACTCCACGACAAACGAGCAAACGGTGGATAGCCTAAACCGTGCCTCCAGAGCGGTCACTACGCTAAGCAGGCGTCTCAGCAGTTTGGTGGCAGAGCATATTGAATGGCAATGGCTCGACAAAGAGCTTGGTGCTGCTGAGAATTCCTCGGCTATTGAGCCAGTATCTAAAATCCCTTTGTGGGTCCAGTTTAAGGAAAAGCTCACAGCTGTTGGAGACCTTGCTTTGCAAGATAATCCATCGATTGACCTAAAGGGGATGATGTTCCGTTGGGAAGAAGCGTGTGCCACAGAGCTTCGAGGCATCCAATGTGCCAACGAACGAGAAAATGCGTTTGTGGAGTTTCGAAATGAGTGCATGCTGCGATTCTACGATGTAGACGGCCGACTTCGCGAGCTTTGTCGCGAGCTAATGGAAGTGGTTACACCATTGAATGCGATTCTTGATCTGCTCTGAGCAAACTCTTTGGGTGAACTTCATGCCACGCCCAGAAGCATTTCCCTCACTCGCTGCGCTTCGAAGTGCGAACGATAGTTTACTAGAATCTTTTTCTGGGTTCGATTCGAATATTCCAACCGACCAGAGCGCGTCAACTGAAGCCGCTGTAGTTAAATTCGTTCGCCAAGCAGCCGCAACGGGCGCCCTACTCGACCTTCCATCAGATCGCCGGATAGCGCAGGCCGCTATCGACTACTGGGTAGCCAGCGCCTTCACTGCCGACACAAGCAACGAGACGCGATCGACTATTCGCAGAAGTCGGCTCGAGCCTTTTAATTCTGCCTCGGTACTAGACGCAGCCAAAGAAGGCAACTTGCTTTTGAACGGCCTTCGTCCGAGTGAGCGCGAGCTTTTGCGCCAGATCCTGATGCGCTTCATACGGATACCCGAAACAGGTGAGCGATGGATATCTTTGCCAGCTACTCGGCAGAGCTTGATCTCAATTGGGAACGCGAGGCGCAACCGAGCCATTCTTGAGAGGTTGGAGAAAAGCGGAATTATCAGGGTCTCCAATACGGATCAAGATGATTCACTTGAGTTGCAAAGCGAGGCACTAGGACGCCAATGGGAGCCTCTCTTCAATTGGATCGAGGAGCGGGTCAGACTCCGTTATGCCGCTGAGTTCTGGGAACAGAGCGGATGCAGCGAAAAGAAATTATTGAGCGGGGGGCTGGCACAGGATGCTGGAGCATACTGTGACCTGACGCCCGCAGAGATGAGGTTTATTGCTGCTAGCAAGTCGCGCGCAAACCGAAAGGCGAGGGCGACTCGTGCGATGTTAGTGGCTCTACTGCTCGCTCTTGCGTTCATCGGGGTTCCGTATCTTCTTACGGTACCGGCGATCAAAAGGACATTTGTAGCTACTATACATGAAGAACTCACGCAAAGCGTTAAGTCGTCCCACAACTCCAGTTACAGAGCACTTTCCATCCAATTTCTAGCGTGGTTACCGCAGCAGCTAGTACTAAATAACGCGAATGATCTCTCAAATCTCGATTTGCGCGGTCTCTCGGTGGCAGTTCCCGCGCCAATCTTCTCCAACTCAATGTTGACGAATGTAAATCTTAGCAGTTCAACGCTTGCCGGTGCGCTCTTCGACCAGACAGTGATAAAGCAATCTCACTTTGATTCGGCGACTCTGCCCTCTGTACATTTTGAGGGCGCAGATATCGAAGGGACCACGTTTGTGAGAGCAAATCTGACTGACTCGTCTTTTGACGGAGCCCGGTTCCGCGGCGATGTTGATTTTTCAAGTAGTGACTTGTCGCGTGCCTCATTTCGAGGCGTCGGATTTGTAGACGACAATCTTCCCAATTTCACCGGCGTTGCCTGGTGGCGAGCGATTGGGCTTGATATTGAGCAAATCCCCAACATTGCCCGTCGGTACCCAGTCGACGCTTATGCGAAATCGGCTGTGTTTAAGGGAAAACGACAGAAGGCAGAGGATGAAGTCACGAACTCGCCCGCGCGCAACTTCAGTCGAGGTCGGGCATTGAATGATTTGGCGTGGATGCTTGCAGTAACTGGGGTCGATCTGGATGTTGCTCAGAGTTACGCCACCGAGGCTTTAGAGATCACTAGAGATCCTGCCATTGAAATATCACGGGACCTGCCACGAGAACTTGTAGTTGCAGTCTGCGAAGATACTCTTGCCTATATCCTCCTTGAGAGAGGGGACTTAAAAAACGGTGCAGAACTTGAACTAAAGGCGATGGCCGCAGGGAGCAAGACGAACGCGAGGGGGCTGCTTGGATCAGTTCAGTTCAGGTATGCAGTCGCGCTTTATGCTCTCGGTCAGAAGCCAGATGCTTTTCAAAACTTGAAAGTGTCCATTGTCACACTGGCGTACTCACCCAGCCATGAACTTCTCACCATGAACAGGTATTTCGACTCAGAATTTAGAGAAGAATACAAGAGGCTAGTCGCGGCTCCCCCATCGTCCCGATCGCAATGATTTGGCATTAGTCCCGTTGCTGCGAGGGTCAGTCAGCACTTATCAATACAGGCCGCTATTGCAACGGTCGATCCGGTCATAGAATACACGACCGAAGCCAACACTGCCCCAGCAATCGCTAAGAGACAAATCACTACCAATGGTGCAAAGCGCAACATCCTGAGCCACCCTCCAACAATCATCGTATGCGACTTCTTGAAGTTGTCAAGACCAAGGCCCGATTACCATTCTGGCCAGTCTATGCGCCAGCTCTAAAGTCCGAAGGGTCAGCGCGTCAATCGCGCTGGGCGCGCGACGGACGAAGATTGAGCGCTGCGATGATCCGCTCGGCGAGTCGCGGCGGCGGCTCGTGGATCGGCACGACGACCGGCCGTTCCTCGGCCGTCGGCTCTTCAAGGGCGGCGAATTGGCTTTCGAGCAGGGTGGGCGGCATGAAGTGGCCGAGGCGGGCGGCGAGGCGATCGGCGATGAGCTCGCGTTCGCCCTTCAAGAAGACGAGGCGTACTTCCGGGCGCTTGCCGACGATAATGTCGCGGTAGCGGCGTTTGAGCGCCGAGCAGGTGATGACGCCGCGCTTCCCATCGCTGCGCCAGCGGTCGATCTGCGCCGCGATCGCTTCGAGCCAGGGCAGCCGATCGGCGTCATCGAGCGGCACGCCGCTCCGCATCTTGGCGACATTCTGGGCGGGGTGAAAATCATCGGCCTCGGCGGCACTCCAGCCGAGTCGCCCGGCGAGGTGCGCGCCCACCGTCGTCTTCCCCGATCCCGAGACGCCCATGAGCACCAGCACGTGCGCGGGCGCCGTGCCGCGCTGTTCACCCATCGTCGCTTCCCCTGTCACGTCATGCTCGGGCGATAAAGTCCGTGCATGCCGCCAGCTGATCATCCAATCGCGACCGCTCGGCGAAAAGCGCATCGAGGTCGCGGTTCTCACGGCGGCATTCGAGCGCGCGCTCGATGAGCCCGATATCGACGCCGGGCACCGGATGGCGCTGCAGGAATGCCACGGCGTCGTCGTTCGAGGCCATGGCGCCCGTCGCCCAACTGTAGAGGAAGCGCGCGGGATAAAGGAGGCAGCGCAGATAGGGCTTGTGGTCGTTCGGCCCGAGCGCCGAAAGCGCGCGCAATGAGCGGCTCTGCTGCGCCCATTGCTCGAGCGGTCCACCGCGCAGGTAGTCGCGAATCGCCGCCAAGGTCGGACGCTCCGGCCGCACGCGCTCGCGTTCGACAATGGCTACGGCGTGATCCAGATAGTCGACGCGATCGAGCGGCGGAAGACGGCCGGCGCGGAACGAGCGCTCCGCCCAGAAGATCGAGAGCTTCGCAGCGAGCTCGCTCGAGACGTCCGCCGCCACCGCACGCATGCGCTCCAACTCGGCCGGATCGAGCGGCGCCGCGGCGATCACTGCCACATCGATGTCGCTGTAGCGCGCGCTGAACCCGCCATGGGCAAGGCTGCCGATGCGATAGATGCCGAGCAGACGTTCGCCGAACTCGGACCACCAGCGCTCGGCGATCCCCTGCGTGAAATCGCACGCCGCGGTAAGCGCGTCGTCATTCGCTTGGCTGCTCATAAAGGCTCCGCCCGCTCAGGGTCTTGGTTTTCACGTGAAATCAGCCCAAGTTTTTGCGGCATCGACGGCGAATGTGTCAACGCTGGGTTATCGAGGCCGCGATCACGTGAAGCGCCTGCCGTTCAACGATCCGTCAACCCTCGTGCGTCGAAATATGCCCCGTTCTTGGCGTCGTCCGCCAAGCGTTCGAGCATAGGGAGTGATCATGCGAACTGTTCATGCATCGGCCTTGGCTGCGGCGTTCGCTTTGACGGTTTCCGCGGCGGCAACCTCGGCTCTGGCGAAATTTCCCGGTCAGTTTCAGCCCGGCCCCAACGAGCTTGCCGAAAACGCCACGCGCAGCTTCAAGAACAATGAGACGAGAGAGTTCGACGCGAAGTTCGATCCGGTGGTCATTCAGAAAATGAAAATTCGGATCGAGACCGACAACGGCAATACGAAACGCCTCACCACCATCACCGAAGGCGTGACGCCGCAATGCATGCTGGTCGGCTTGGAGGACAACAAGCCGGCGCGCCTCTATGCCGTGATCACGGACGGCCAAATCGTGCAACGGGTGGCGCTCCGCTCCTTCACGATCGGCAAGGCGAACGAGCCGCTGACCGAGGTCCACCGCTCCGGCCCCTTGCATATCCCGAACCCCACGGAGCTCACGCTAGTGTTCCACGGCAAGTGCCTGGAGAAGTAACCATCGCCGGCCAATCGGCCATCACTTGACGCGGAGAGGGGCGCGCGCGGGCGCTCGGTGACAGTCGCCGGCGCCCCCGCCGCCGTTTCGCCGGTCGGTGGTGAGACAAGGGTTGCGCCTGAACCACCACAGATCGCTCGGCCGCCGCGGGGACACGGCGTTCACGCGGCAGACTTCGAGGACGCCGAGCGCGTGGGGCCAGAAGGTTCGGCATAGGGGAAGGTGACGCGGACGACGGTGCCTCGACCGGGTTCGCTCGCAATCTCGAAGCTGCCGCCATGGAGCTCGACCAGGTTCCGGGTGAGGGGAAGCCCCAAGCCCGTTCCCTCTTGCGTGCGGGTCATGGCGTTCTCGATCTGACCGAAAGGCTCCAGCAAGCGACAAGCGATCTCTGAAACTCCGCCTTACCCATTGGCGTCTCGGCGTCCCTCGACCAGCTCGGCTTGCGCCGAGCAACGTGCACGGCTCTCGTCACATTATCGCAAGATTTCTTTCCAAGAACTTTGCAGATGCGACGACATGCCACGCGAGTTCAGGAAGCGCACTACTACACAGTGCGAGTGCGGGCAAATCTCTCTACAACTTGTGCGGCGTCCACGCTTGACGGCAGAGGCGGAAGAGCGACGGGCCATCGGCGTCCCGCCCGCGCCCGCACCGAACGCGAGTCCCCCAATCGCCCGGGCTTGACTTCGTTATAGATTATAGTATCTAATATCTATGGCCCGGCCTTCACGGTTTTCCGAGGCGAAGATTCTCGATGCGGCGGCCGGTCTCGTGGCGAGAGGCGGGCCGGGGGCCGCGACGATCGGCGCCATCGGTGCTGCCATCGACGCGCCTTGGGGGTCGATCTATCACCGATTCCCATCGCGGCATGCGCTCTTGGGCCGCCTCTGGCTCGGCAAGGCGGCCGAGTTCCAGGATCGCTTCGTCGCGGCGCTGGCGGATGCCGATCCGCTGGCCGCCGGCCGCGACGCGGCGCTGTCGCTGCCGCGCAGCGCACGCGCCGATTTTGTCGGCGCGCGCATCCTGCTGCTGCACCGTCGCGACGATTTTTTCGCCGATGAGTGGCCGGCGGAGATGCGACGCGAAGCCGCGCGGCTCGGCCGCCAGGTCGAAGAAGCGCTGGCGGACATAACCCGGCGGCTCTTCAAACGCGTGACACCGGAAACACTGAGGCTTGCGACGTTGGCGGTTCTCGACTTGCCGTTTGCGGCGACGCGTCGTCACGTCGCCGCCAACGAGCGGCCGCCGATCTATGTCGATGAGCTCATTGCCTGTGCTTATGGGGCGTTGCTGCGATCAAAGCCGGGCCGCCAAGCGAAGCGGCGGCCCTCGCAGAAATGGCTCGAATAGGGGAGGCAGGGCATGATGAATCTCGTTCTTGCCGCGGTCTTTCTCCCGCTCAGCCACTTCCTGATCGCGAGCACGCGCCTGCGCGATCGGCTCGTCGGCCGCCTCGGCGAGAAACGCTATTTTCGCCTCTACTCTTGGATCGCCTATGGGGCGGTCGCGTGGTTGCTCGTCGCGTATTACGCGGCGCCGGCCGTGCCGCTGTGGCAAGTTCCGCGCACGCTTCGGCTTGCCCTTGCGCCCGTCATCCTTTTCGCCACGCTCCTCGCCGTCGCCGGCGTCACCACGCCCAACCCCGTCATCGTGCGCTCGGAACGCCTCTTCAACGCGCCCGAGGTCGTCCGCGGAGTCTTACGAATTTCCCGCAACCCATTTTTCTGGGGCATGGCGCTCTTCGCCCTTGCGCATGTCATCATCATCGGCGACGTCGCGGCAACGCTGGCCTTCGGCAGCGTGGCGCTCCTTGGTTTCGCCGGCGCGCCCATTCTCGACGCAAAAAAGGCGCGCCGCCATGGCGAAGCCTGGCGCGCTTTCGCGGCTGTCACCTCCGATATCCCATTTCTTGCCATTGCCGAGCGACGTCAGCGGCTCGTTTTGCGCGAGATCGGCTGGCGTCGGTTCGCATACGGGTTCGCGCTGTTCGGCGTAGCGCTGCTTTTCCACCATGTCAGTCTAAGCGCTCTCGGCCGTTTCTGAGCGCGACTGTTCGCCAAAACTCACTCTTCAGCTTGCGCCGCCGGCCGCGCCGAGGATGGTTGCCGCTCGATCATACCCGGCGAGGTTACGCGCGACGTCTCATCATCGAATGACGCAAAGCTCGTCGAGCAGCGGCCAGTTCAGCATCGAGCTGGTCGGCATCGGCATCGAACTCGCTCGACCAAACCTTCAGTTGCTCGATGAGCTCGGGCGCGATTGCGACTTCCAACAACTCGCGACAGCGGCGAGCACGTTCGCGGAACACATTGGGATCAGGCAAGACAACCTCCGCGGCGCTGGCAGATGATAAACGCTGCCGGCTGCGAGGCATCCCCACCTGCTGTGATCGCGATCACAGGCCAGGGTCACGCGCGCGCTGGCCCACGGGCATGCGGGCGAAGGCTTGACGAATTCCCAGGGCTCTTGGAGCATGATGGGCCGTCATGCGTGCTGCTCGCCTCTCGCGGACGGCCGATTTCATCAGCGTCAATGTCAATTGCAACCGGCGAGCGAAGGGAATCGCGATGAGGCATCGGCTCACGCGCCGCGTCCTGAGTCTCATCTTCCTCGCGATCCCTACGCTTCCGGCAGCCGCACCACCGCCGACAGAGCCGGTGCCGCAGGGCGCCTCGCTCGCCGGTCAATTGCTCGTCGCGTCTCCCGAGATCGGCGACCCTCGCTTCGAGCACACGGTCGTTCTGCTGGTCCGACACAAGCTGAGCGGAGCGCTCGGTATCGTCATCAACCGGCCGCTCGGCGAACGGCCGCTCGCCCTGCTCATGGACATGATCGGCGAGGACGCAACGCATATCGAAGGGAGCGTGCAACTTTTTGCCGGCGGCCCGGTCGAGCCCGAGGTCGGCTTCGTTGTGCACAGTGTCGATTATTATCGCACCGAGACGTTAGAGGTCGGCAGCAATTTGGCGGTGACCTCGACCCGCGAAATTCTGCGCGACATCGCCCACAACAAGGGGCCAGCGAAGAGCCTCATCGCCTTCGGCTACGCCGGCTGGGGCCCCGGCCAACTCGAGAGCGAAATGGCGCAACGAGGCTGGTTCACGGCGCCGGCTGATCCGGCGCTCGTCTTCGACGAGGCTCGCGGGACGCTCTGGGAAGAAGCCATGAAGCGGCGCAGCCGCCAGCTTTGAGGCGGCTGCTGCGCCGCTCAGAGCGCCCGTGCCTCAGCGGGACCGAGCTCGTCGTCACCGGCAGCCACCTTGCGCAGTAAAGCGCGAAGAGAAGCGCGAGTATTGGGCCACGCTACGGCACCGCACTCCGCGCTTGCTGCAAATAGCGTTTGAGGAAAGCGCAGGGCCGCGCGAACTCGGCGGCGGCATCGGGCCCGAAGAAGCGGGCACGAAGGAAACCATGGATCATGCGCTCTGCGCAGCGAAACTCGACGACATTCCCAGCAGTCTTTAGGCGTCCGGCGTATTCTCGCCCATCATCGGCAAGGGGATCGATTTCCGCCACATGGATGTGGGCTGGCGGTAGTCGCGCGAGATCGGTCGCCTTGAGCGGGGCAGCATAGGGATTTCGCGTTGGCCGCTCGCCGGCAAGATATTGGGTCCATCCGTCTTCCATCGTTTCCGTGCTGAGACCGGGCGACGTCGCATAGGTCTCGTAGGACGGTGCCACCAGTTCGTCGGTGAGACAGGGATAGTTGAGGGCTTGGGCGACGATCGTGGCGCCGCCGCGATCGCGCGCCATCAGGCAAAGCGCTGCGGCAAAATTTCCGCCGGCACTGTCTCCCCACACGGCGATGCGACCGGCATCGACGTCGATGTCTCTACCATGTGCCGCGACGTAACTCAGCACCGAATAGCAGTCGTCAATGCCGGCGGGAAACGGGTGCTCGGGCGCGAGGAGGTAATCGACGCTGATGACGATTGCTTCGACCTGATCGGCGACACCCCAGGCGATGGCATCGCCGCTCTCCAAGCTCCCCTTAATGAAGGCGCCGCCATGCAGGTAGAGGACACAGGCATTTTGCTGGGAACCGCCCGGAGGGCGATAGATACGGACCGGAATTCTCGCGGATCCGTCGCGCGACGATGGAAAGCTCGTGTCAGAGACGCTCATGCCACTGGGATATGGCCGACGCATGCTTGCCCCGTAGGCGTCCCAAGCCGAGCGCTCTCCCTGCGTCGCCGCACTCTTCGCCGCGGTTTCTTTGGCGCGGATCAATTCCGCCATATCAGGGTGCACGTCGAACGTGTCGTTCATCAATGACCCCGCTCATGCCCGGCGCATTCGGGCCACGCCACGTCGAATGCACCGCCCGCAAAACTCTAGCGCCGGTCATCGCTCAAAAAAACGGCTGCCCATTTCCCATCCTTGCCGGATAATGGCGCGGCCACGGCGGCGCCACTCTTTGAGCGGGTGAACGATGCGCTACAGCTTTTTCACCACACTTGCCGATCCCAACAACCGGCGGCCTTACCAGCAGATCATGAATGAACTGCGCGAGCAGGCCAAGATGTGCGACGACGCTGGATTCGAGACGCTGTGGATCGCCGAACATCACTTTGGCCCCGAAGGGATGGGGAACAGTGCCAATCCGATTCTCCTCGCCTCCGACCTCGGCGCGCGGACGAGGCGGGTGCGCATGGGCATGTGCGCGGTCATCCTGCCGTGGTGGCACCCGATCCGTGTCGCCGAGGATTTGGCGATTCTGGATCATCTGCTCGCCGGCCGCCTCGACGTATCAGTCGGACGCGGCGTGTGGCCGCGGGAAGGACCCAACTTTCACCCCAACGCCGATCCGCGCAATTCGGACGCGCTGATGACGCTCTTTCGCGAATCCCTCGAGGTCATCCGCAAAGCATGGACCGAGGAGTTCTTCAGCCACCAAGGTCCGAATTACGTCTTTCCGGCGCCGGCCACGAGCTGGAATCATCCGATGTACCCGGCGGATCCGCGCTGGCGCGACGGCGAGCGCGTCACCAAGCTCGCGATCGTGCCGCGGCCCTACCAAAAGCCGCACCCGCCGCTTTACCAGGTGTGCTCGAGCCCGACCTCCGTCGAGTTCGCGGCGACGCGCGGCATCGACATTCAGCTGTGGCAGCCGCCGCCCAAAGCAATCCGCGTCTATATGGAGCGCTATGCGGAGCTGCGCTCGAAGCACGAAGGTCGCGCGATCGATGCCAAGCAGCACGTCGGCGTGTTGCGGCAGATCTATGTGGCACCCACCATGGAAGAGGCGCAGCGTGATGGCCGCGACAGCGCGTCGTTCGTGTTCCTCTACAACAACCCATTCCGCGGGCTGACGATGTTCATGAACCCCGGTGAAACACCCGCGCCAGGGATGAAGATGGGGTATGAGTTCCTGGTTGAGCGCGGCAACGTCATCGTCGGCCCGCCGGACTATGTGGCCGAGCGCCTCAATGAACTGCGCGAGATTGGCGGCGTGGAAATCCTCCTTGCGGATATGGCGCTCCCGGGTCTATCGCAGCGCCAAATCCTCGGGAGCATGGAGCTCTTTGCGGCCAAAGTAGCGCCGCTTCTCGCGACGAAGACCGCGTGAACACACGCTCATCATGTCAAATTTTTACGTCCGCGGAATACTCGCCAACCTGGTAACGCTCGCAGTTTTGCTCGCGTGCCTGTTCATTCCCGCGGGTACGCTCGACTATTGGCAAGCGTGGGTCTTCGTGGCGGTGTTTGAGGTGTCGGCCCAGGCGTTGGGCATCTATTTTCTCGTCCACGACCGAAAGCTCGTTGAGCGCCGTATGAGCATCGGACCGACGGCGGAGCAGCGACCAGCTCAGAAACTCATCTCGGCGCTCTTCGTGCTTGGGTTTCTGGGGTTCGTGGCGCTTCCCGCGCTCGACCATCGCTTCGGCTGGTCGCCGGTTACGCCGGTCGTGTCGATTATCGCAAGCGTAATCATCGCACTATCGTTCGTACTGTTTTTCGCGGTGATGCGATCGAACAGCTACGCCGCGGCCACCATTCGGGTAGAGGTGGGGCAACGCGTCGTTTCGACGGGCCCCTACGCGTATGTCCGGCACCCAATGTATTCGGGTGCATTGCTCCTGCTGTTGGCGATGCCGCTCGCGCTCGGTTCGTGGTGGAGCGTTCTCCTCGTGGTGCCGTTCTTCCCAGTACTCGTTTGGCGGATCCTCGATGAGGAAAATTTTCTCCGCAAAGAGTTATCGGGGTACGCCGCGTATATGCAGAGGGTGAGATATCGTCTTGCTCCTTGGGTGTGGTAGGACTGGCGATGCGGCAGCGCGAAACGATCTAGTGGTACCAATCTGACATTTGGAATCCTATCCGCACGAGTCCGATCAATGGGATAGGAGATGCGGGCCGGAGCCAAGTGTCAGATTCGATCCACTAGATCAGGGTTGGCCAGCATTCAGGGCACGCTAGTGCATCAGTTTGAATTTGCCGCTTCAGTCGTTTTTATTTTTCACGGCAGACAAAGTGAATCTTATTGCCATCCAGATCGCGAACATACGCGCCGTAATAATTGGGTCCGAAGTTGGGTCGCAGGCCTGGCGCGCCTTCGTCCTCAGCACCCGCCGAGATTGCCGCAGCATAGGCTTCGTCAACGCCTTTTCTGCTGGAGGCGGAGAACGCCGCCATCCAACCGTTGCCCGGATGTGCGGGCATTTTGTTAAAGGGCAACCCCACCCAAAGCTTTGGCGCCTCGCCGGGGCGCTGCCATGATGCCCAGGTCGCATATTTGACGGGAAGGCGCTCGATTCCGAGGGGTGCCAGTACAACGTCATAGAACGCGATGGCGCGGGGTAGGTCGGAAGCGCCGATCGTCATGTGACTAAACATCTGCGGCTCCTCGCTTTCGAGAGTGGCTATGCGCCTAGCGTTTCAAATGTGCCATAGGCCTATTCAGCACGAAACACTGGGGCAGTGCTCTTAGCGGGCTGCGAAGGAAAAGGTCGGTGAAGCGGCCACGCCGCGCAATAGCGCCCGGACGAACGACACTCGCGGGCCCCTGGGCCCTGCGCTAGGATCGCGGTTCTTCGCCTGGGCCGGATCGTTCCTATATCAACGTCATGACTGCGTGGCGCCCTTTCACCAACGCCCTTGAGCTGCTGCGCGCGGCGCATTTGCGGCCGACCCGGCAGAGGCTGACCCTGGCCCGGCTTCTGTTCGAGCAGGGTGACCGGCACGTCACGGCGGAGCAGCTGCACGGCGAAGCGGTCGAGGCGGCGGTCCGGGTGTCGCTCGCGACCGTCTACAATACGCTGCACCAGTTCATCGAGGCAGGGCTGCTGCGCGAGGTGGTGGTGAATTCGGGCCGTTCCTATTTCGACACCAACGTCAGTGACCATCATCACTTCTTTTTCGAGGATACCGGCCGGCTGCTCGACATTCCGGGCGAGTATGTCGCCGTCTCCGGCCTACCGAAGCCGCCCGCGGGCGCCGCCATCCGCCGCATCGACGTGATCATCCGCGTCGGCCCGAGCCCCGGCTCCGGCCGCAGACTAGAAATTTTCTAGACTGTATTGATTCCGGGTTCCAGCGGACGCATAGTCGTTATTGGACCGAGCTGAGGAGGCGACATGCCTTCTCTCAAGGGAACCAAGACCGAGCAGAACCTGAAGGATGCGTTTGCCGGCGAGAGCCAGGCGAACCGCCGCTATCTCTGTTTCGCCCAGAAGGCCGACGTTGAGGGCTTCAATGATCTCGCCGCCGTGTTCCGCTCGACTGCCGAGGGCAAGACCGGGCACGCGCACGGCCATCTCGAATATCTCGCGGAAGTGGGCGACCCTGCGACCGGCAAGCCGATCGGTCCGACCGGCGACATCCTCAAGGCCGCGATCGCCAGCGAGACCCACGAATATACCGACATGTATCCCGGCATGGCCCGCGTTGCCCGCCAGGAAGGCTTCGACGAGATCGCCGACTGGTTCGAGACGCTCGCCAAGGCCGGGAAGTCGCATGTCGGCCGCTTCCAAAAGGCGCTCGATGCGCTTTGATCTATCTGGTCCATACGAACAATTCGGAGAAAACTGGAACACGATCGGAGGGAAACATGGACGCAAAGGGTGACGAGAAAGCGGGCAAGTGCCCGGTCGTGCACGGGACGACGAATGTTGGCATGAGGTCGAACAAGGATTGGTGGCCCAATCAGCTGAACCTGAGAATTCTCCGCGCGAACTCGCCCCAGTCCGATCCCATGGGCAAGGCTTTCAACTACGCCGAGGCGTTCAAGAAGCTCGATTACGCCGCCCTGAAGAAGGACCTCGCCGCGCTGATGACGGACAGCCAGGACTGGTGGCCGGCGGATTTCGGCCACTACGGCGGGCTCATGATTCGCATGGCGTGGCACGCCGCGGGCACGTACCGCATCGGCGACGGCCGCGGCGGCGCGGGCGCCGGCCAACAGCGCTTCGCACCCCTTGGCTCGTGGCCGGACAATGCGAACCTCGATAAGGCGCGCCGGCTCTTGTGGCCGATCAAGCAGAAATACGGCTCGAAAATCTCTTGGGCCGACCTCATGGTCCTTGCCGGCAATGTCGCGCTCGAGACCATGGGCTTCAGGACATTCGGCTTCGGCGGCGGGCGCCCCGATGTGTGGGAGCCCGACGAGATCGTCTACTGGGGCAAGGAGAAAGCTTGGTTCCCTGATCCTCATAGCGACGAGCGCTACAGCGGCGTCCGCGATCTCGAGAACCCGCTGGCTGCCGTGAATATGGGCCTCATCTACGTCAATCCGAATGGGCCGAACTTCAAGCCGGATCCGGTTGCCGCCGCCGTCGACATTCGCGAGACCTTCAAGCGCATGGCGATGAATGACGAGGAGACGGTTGCGCTCATCGCCGGCGGACACAGCTTCGGCAAGACCCACGGCGCCGGCGATGCCGCGCTTGTCGGCGCCGAGCCGGAAGCCGCGCTGATCGAGGAACAAGGCCTCGGCTGGAAGAGCAGGTTTGGCACGGGCAAAGGCAAAGACGCGATCACCGGCGGTCCGGAAGTGACCTGGAGCACGACGCCGACGAAGTGGAGCAACAGCTTTTTCGAGAACCTGTTCAAATATGAATGGGAGTTCGAGAAGAGCCCGGCCGGGGCCAATCAATTCAGGGCGAAGGGCGCTGCCGCCACGATTCCGGATGCCTTCGACCCGTCGAAGCGTCATACGCCGACCATGCTGGTCACGGACCTCGCTCTGCGGATGGATCCGGCCTACGAGAAGATTTCCCGGCGCTTCCTGGAACATCCCGACCAGTTCGCCGATGCGTTCGCCAGGGCGTGGTTCAAGCTCACGCACCGCGACATGGGCCCGCGCGCCCGCTATCTCGGCCCGGAGGTCCCGAAAGAGCAGTTGGTCTGGCAGGATCCCGTTCCCGCCGTCGATCACAAGCTGATCGACGCCAAGGACATCGCCGATCTCAAGGCGAAGATCCTCGCCACGCGACTTTCCATACCCGAGCTGGTTCAGACAGCGTGGGCCTCGGCGGCAACCTTCCGCGGCTCCGACAAGCGCGGCGGGGCGAATGGGGCGCGCATCCGTCTCGCGCCACAGAAGGGTTGGGAAGTCAACCAGCCTTCCCAATTGGCAAAGGTGCTCGACACCCTTGCCGACATCCAGAAGGGCTTCAACGGCGCAGCCAGTGGCGGCAAGAAAGTCTCGCTTGCCGACCTGATCGTTCTCGGCGGATCAGCTGCCGTCGAGCAGGCCGCGAAGAAGGCCGGGCACAACGTGACCGTTCCCTTCGCGCCCGGCCGCACGGACGCGTCGCAGGAGCAAACCGACGTCGAGTCCTTTGCCTATCTCGAACCGGTCGCGGACGGGTTCCGCAACTACCTCAAGGCTAAGTTCAGCATCTCGGCGGAGGAGCTGCTGATCGACAGGGCGCAACTCCTGACGCTGACCGCGCCGGAGATGACGGTTCTCGCCGGCGGCCTGCGCGTCTTGGGCGCGAACCACGGCAAGTCGAAGCACGGCGTCTTCACGATTCGTCCGGAGATGCTGACCAACGACTTCTTCGTGAACCTCTTGGACATGGGCACCGAGTGGAAAGCGACCTCGGATGACAATGTGTTCGAGGGACACGACCGCAAGAGCGGCAAACTGAAGTGGACCGGCACCCGTGTCGACCTCGTCTTCGGTTCGAGCTCCGAGCTGCGCGCGCTTGCCGAAGTCTACGGCGCCGACGACGCGGAAGAGAAGTTCGTCGCCGACTTCGTGGCAGCGTGGACCAAGGTGATGAACGCCGATCGCTTCGACTTTGCCTGATCTCGGTCGAAAGGTTTTCGAACGCTGTTAAGGCCAAGCCGCTCCGCGGCTTGGCCGGGATGATGCGTCAGACGGCGTCAAAAGCGTGCTGCGACTTCCACGGCCGCTGGCAGCCGTGATGCCCGTCACTTTGCGGTCCTGCTCCGTGCCTGGTCACGAGGGATGGCCAAAACCCAGTGCGCAGTTTGCCCCCGCTTGGCTCGCCAAGTTTCGGCGCATTCGAGACCGGCAACGTCCGAAAAGGATCATCCGCGTCGATTTTGACGTATTCGCTGCACGTCCGGTTATTGGGCGACAACGGAAGTAGCGGGCAGCTCCCGTCGCGATCGTCACGAGCCGAAGCGAGAAGGTCTCATTGGTCGCCCGCCAAGGCGTTGGCAAGGCGTTGGCAAGATTAATCCAGCATACCACGTCAAGCGATGGATCGTTTGCGGACTGGCAGCGAGTCCGAATTGGGTCATGCGCGTCGATTTGACACTACCGCACCAACCCCGCGCTGCGTGGCAAGAACAGCGAGAGCTCGGGAATGCAGATGAGCAGCATCATGCCGGCGAGGAGCGCCACGAGGTAGGGCCAATAGGCGCGCGCGTGCTCTGTGCAAGATCACACACGCGGAGGCGGGCGGAACGTCCGTGATAGTTCCGCTATGCGGGACGTCACGGACCCAACGCGAGCACGGTACCGCTTCCGGAAAGTGCCATAACCGGACGTAACCAGCACGGAGCATATCGTTCGGTTTCCTGTCGAAGGGAGCTTGATGCGCCACCCCTTTGGAGTCAAAGCAGCGGAAACCCAGTCATGCGGGAGGCGGTCGATGGATCTGAAGGAGCTGCGGGACAGGGCGTTGGAAGCCACGACGCGGTTCTTCGTCGAGCGGGACGGCATCATGCCCGACCAGGAGGGGGAGGAATGGGAGGCGGAATACCGGCGCCAGTACGATCTCCTGAAGCGACATGCTCCAGAGCCTCACCGCGCCCGGCCAGAGAGGCGCGCTGCGCCCCCGCGTGCGGAGTGGCCGGAACTCGCCGGCTCTCCGGCGGAGAAACGCTGGGCGACCGACCTGCGCGGCGCGCGGCTTGCGGCGATTGAGAGCAAGGACATGCGGGATTGGCTCGCCGCCACGTGGACCGCCGCCGCGGACTGGATCAACACCCGGGATATGTCGATATCGGACTTTCTGCGCCGGATCAGCACCCAATATTCCGCCAGCCGTCGCGAGGCCAGAGCGCAGGCCGATGAGCATGCAGCGGCGGATCGGGCTAAACTCGCTGCAGCAAACGCTCTGTGCGATCGTGTGCGGTCGGCCAGTATTACCGCGGAGGGGCTGATTGGTCTGGTCGACGTCAGCCCGCGCACCACCGAGGCGGCGGCGCGCGGCAAACTCGCCGAGTTGAAAGCGGATGATCGCAATCTCCGAGTTTTTGAGACAACGGATCCGAACGTTCTGGCCGTCATCGAGAAGAGCGAAGCTGGGCGGCGTCAATACGCAATCGAGCGTGACGAGGGATTGGTCGCCGACCTACGCCTCTTTGCACAAGCGAGCAGGACCTTGAGCGATCAGTGAAATCGGCGCGCCGGATCTACAACACCGCACGAAGTCGATCTCAATTCGCACGGACACTGACGATCAGCACTGAGCTCCACGCTAGTGCGACGGTGACATAGGCTTCGCTGTGCCGCATTTTGCAAGTATTTCTTTGAGTGGATAGTTTCGACGCGACGATCCGAGAGCCGCCACGCGGGCAATCGGGGGCCGGTTCGTGACGCAGCCGCAGTGCGTCGGGTGTCATGATGGTGATCGGTGCGGCGGGCTCGCTGCGCCAATGGCTCACTCGGCCGATCCAGCACAGCAACCAACCGGCAAGCTGCCCCCTTTTTTCCTGAGGAGAAGAAAGAAACGAAAAACCGCTGTTCCAACGACTGCTCACAGGGGCATCGGACGATTTTTGTCGCCCCGTGCGAGCATCGCGGAAAAAGCGGAACGGAGCGGCCGAGGCCGCCCCGTACTTGCTTGCTAAGCGGCCTGGAGATTGACCGCCGAGGTCTTGCCCTGCTGGCCGCGCTCGAGAGCGAAGCTCACCTTTTGGCCCTCTTGCAGATTGCCAAGGCCCGCCTGCTCGACCGCAGAGATGTGAACGAACACATCCTTGGAGCCGTCGTCCGGCTGAATGAAGCCGTAACCCTTCGTGGCGTTGAACCATTTGACTGTACCGGTGGACATCAGTCCCTCCATGAGCGAAATGCCGCGGCGCCGATGCGCCACGGGTCAAAATGCGAGATTTGGATGGGACCGGGTCAAGCTCGGAAGAGCGGAACGACAGGCCGACCCAAGGTCGATTGACAACCTACATATGGGCACTGCGCGAGCCAACACAAGGGCGCGAGACAGGGGGCAGCGTGCGGCAGTGTCGAGTGGGCAGAATTGGAGGCCAAGATTTCGCCGCCATACCGCGTCATTCAGGTGAGATCGCCTTCCATCGCCACCCGCTCGTGTCCGTCGATGACGGATTTAATGCGGTATTGCAGGATGCCCCGCTCGCTCGGCATCACGCGAACGATCTTGAACACCCCAAGCAGCTTGAGATGACGGTCGCTGGCGACGAATTCGACGGATTGTCCGGGCTTGAATTTACGGAGTTCCATTGCTGCTCCTGTCGGATTCTCACCGATCGCGGCGCCAGCGAGGCATGGCGGCGAGCGGATCTCTGTCTGGGCGGGAGATGAAGATTCCGTGCGGGGTCTGACGCAAATTGCCGAGTTCGTCCTTGATCAAGCGGAGCTCGATAAGCCGCTTCTTGTGTTCGTCGGGAATACTAACCCGCGATGGCGCGGTGCCAACCTCCTTGAGCGAGGCGAATTCCTCAGGCGTCAGGTCTTCCCTGCGGACATTTCCCATCTGATCTCCTTGAATGCTGACTGCGCAAGGCCGCCCACCGTGATGAGACGATTTCCCTGAAGGAGGGCCAGCGACTGTCCGCTCAGGCATTCATCTCATCAGCACATCTTCGATATGCCCATTCGCATACCGACCAGGCAGCAAGCTCAGCGTTTAAGTGTGACGGTCCTAGAGATAATGAGGCGCTCCGATTTTGCAATGGACGATAAAGATGCGCTGCTTTCAGGTCCTCGAAGAGCGGTCGCTAATGGTCCATCATTTGGGCAGGACCGTGCTTTAGTGTCGCCCGCGTCGCGGATGACGTCTATGGTCTGACGCGGGTGGTAGATTTTATGGCTCCGCGCGGACTGCCAGACACTGTTGCGATCTTGCGGTCCTGCCGCTCAATGGCAGCGAGGGCCGCCGCATCCCGATTGAATGGGTCGAGGTCCGCGCTCGCGACCTTAGTCGGCGGCAACGGAAGTAGCGGGCAATGGTAGTTTTTGCTCCTTCTACCGCACCAACCCGGCGCTGCGCGGCAAGAACAGCGAGAGCTCGGGGATGCAGATGATCATCATCATTCCCGCGAGGAGCGCCAGGAGGTTGGGCCAGTAGGCGCGGGCGTGCTGGCCGACCGGGATGCGGGCGAAGCGCAAGGTCATGAGCAGGCCCACGCCGAGCGGCGGCAGGAAGAGGCTGATGCCGACGGCGGCGGTCTGCACGATGTCGAAGTGGACGGGGTTGATGCCGAGCTTGGTGGCGACGGGAAAGACCACGGGAATGAGCACGACCGCGGCGGGCAAGCCCTCGAGCACCATGCCGAAGGCCATGGTCATGGCGCCGTGCCCCTTAAGAACGGTCAATGCGGGCGAGCGGCCATGGGAGCAATCAGAGCCTGGCTCTATCTACCCTAACCTATTGCAATTACGCCATTTTCGTCGGTCCGTTAAATTCCTTGCGCTGACGAAGTCGCATACGTATGATGTTTGGTCACGAAGTGGAACAAAACAATATGGCGACTTACATCAAAGCCACCGAGGTAATCTCCCCGAAAGCGCATTGGCACTTGTTCGATGTGATCCTCGATCGAGGTGAAGGTGACTGCGCGTATGCGCTCGGGACTTGGGACGGAGAGCGTCGCATCGGCTTTCGATGGAATGGCAGCAAGGACACCGGAAGCATTGGGAGCCCGCAAAGCCGTGGGTTACCAACGTGGACGATTCTGGACCCCGCTCTTCATGACGCGATCGTCGCATTGCTATCGCCCGAAAAGCAGAGTCTCTCGAAGCGGTTCCTCGGCCTTAGCACCAATGCCGCATACCGACAGGAATTTCTTAGGACCGTTCGCGAGTTTCATCAAGCGCAAGTCGCCAAGATCGCGTCTGACAAGCCACCCGTGCCTACGCTTGGAGGCGGATTACTAGTTATGCACGCCGTGCCGGTCTCGGCAAATAATCCAGCCACACTACCAAGTGATGAAATATTCAAAAGGCCGGAAAAATTTCCGCCAATTGGAATTGGGCACCCAAACTGGAGCAAAATTGATTTCGACGGCCTGCTCATTGGATCGAATGCAGAAGGACCATCGAAACCACAGCGCGCATATGTGCGAGTTTTTCGTTCCGGCAAAATCGAGGCTGTCGCGTCATCGCTTGCGAGAGGGCGTGGTACGAACAGCATTATTCTGCCGACGATTCAGGCGATGATTATCAAATACGCACAGAACTACACGTCGGCGCTCCACTCATGCGGCGTCGCCCCACCGGTGGCGATCATTGTTAGTCTCGCCGGTGTCAAAGGAATGCGCCTCCTGCAAGATTTTGCGGAGAACGCATTCGTAGAGGATATGCCGCAAGCAATCGTTGCTGAAAACATTATCCAGTTCTCACCGGTATTTTTTGACACCGTGCCAACTGGCTATAATGAGAGTGCCAAAGCGCTGATGCCGTTGCTTAGTCATCTTGCTCACGCGGCGGGGCTCGCATCACCGCCGTACTTCGACATCGATGGTAACTACATGTCGAAGTTGCTTTGAGATGTTTCGGTTCGTGGCGCTACGCGAAGAAGCCGCGATCCCTGTGATAGGGAAATCGCATTGGGGCTTTTCGTAATGCCGCAGATCGAGAAGCACGTTTCCGCTTTCCTCGTCGTTTTTCTTGCTGTCATAGCCATAACGATCGCATCAGGGGCCGCCTTATTTTTGGCGGCACACTTCTGGGCACAACCAACGCCTAGCCAACAGTCTACGATGCAGTCCATGGATTTTGCTTGGAAAGCGGGTGTCGGCGCAATTTTGGCCCTGCTCGGCGTCAAACGTCATTAAGCTGCGCCCTTCAGCCGAGTACGATCGTGTTCGCGATAGCGCGCCGCTTTGCGTCGCACTCACATTCAAAGTTCGGCGCACATTACCGCACCGGCCCCCGGGCTTCATGCAGCACCCATGTGGGTCGACGGGAATATAGCAGCCAGTCATGCGGAAAGCGCGTCATATCTCAGACCTCAAGAATCGCTATCCCGAGTTCCTTTAGCGCCAACCGTAGTTCATTCGCGAGGCGATGCTCATTAATCCACCCAATCAAATTGTCTAAATGCATAAAATCCACGGTTCGACCGTGCTTCCCACGCTGCTCAAGAATCCATCCGTCGATCACCGGTTCGACGTAAGTGTTTGCGTGTCCATTGGTGACGAGTATGCCTTGAACCTCGCCAGGGATCCCTGGCAATTGGAACGAAGCTAGCGGCACCTGGAAGATCTCCTCCATCTCGTCCTTAGACTCGCGCCACTTTGCGGTGGTTATGTCACCGCATTTCACTTGATAGGCCGAAGGATGAGGCGGCCGTTTTCGTCAAGAAGAACGCTGATATCTTTTCCGTACTCAAGTGGACCGTGCCGAATTTGCGCATAACGAGGAAGTCCGCTCTGTAGCAGACGCAACAGTAACCGTCTAAATGCCGCTTCATCGGATATGGATTCAAGCGACCTATGAATCCAAGTTCGTACCGGACCAAGGATTGTGCTCAGCGCCTTACGTCCAATCGCCGGTCTCAGTGCGCTCTCGACCTCTGGACCAATGGTAGGGAGCCTGGCTAGCGCTGTGATCGCCTTCGATAGCTGACCATGCGTCAACTCACTGGCTGGGTCGTTCGCAAATCCGCGAAATGCACTGACTGCCTCGGAAATGAATGACAGTGTGAGGCGATCCTCCTCAGTCTCAAACGACATGTCGATCTCGCGCCGGTACTCGCGCCGAGCTTGTTCGGGGTCGATCGAGAGCGGGTCCGATAGGAGGTTCGACAGCACTTTAATGAGGACGTGAAACCGAGAAACGTCTCCACTATGCCAGCCCGCCTCGGTACCCGTTAGAGCCTCGGCCGCATGATCGAGTAGTTCTTTCACTTTTTCCGGTCGGCGAATCGACTCGAGCAACCGGGCTCTGGCGCGATAATACTTTGCCCAAAGATTTCTGTTGATGCTCGACCAATGCCCACCTCGCTTGGTCCTTTCCGCATCGGTCTCCGGCATCACATCCGAAGCGAAAGCGTCAGCTGCTTCGTCGAAGCGCTCCACAGCTTCAGTTGGGTTTACGTTCGACAAGGTGACCGCTCGCCACCCCCGTAGGCCTGGGCTAGTGAATGCATCCTTCTGAAGAACGACGATTTCACTGGCAGCCTGCCATTCGGCGTTTGACGTAAACAGGTGGAATGCTGAAGGTATGTTCAAAAGAACCTCGGGGCCACGCTGCTCGAATCCCAACGGGACCTCGTAATCCGGAAAGCGAACGTCCCAACTACCGTCTCGGTCGGTGGTGATGACGATGCCGCGCACGAGGTAGTTATCGGCGTGGTCAGAGTTCTTGTAGTGCTTGAAAAGGCGCTGACCTAGCTCTGACCTCAATTCTCGAATGCGAGCAGAATACGCTACTTGGTCGACGTCGAACATTCGCGCTGACCGAGACAACGATTGAATAAGCTTATAGAGGGCCGCGATTGATTCGGGTGAATTGACCGGATTCTCGGAGATCGCGCGTTCAAGATCTTGGAATCCCACTTCAACGGCAGAAAGCATGAGATCGGGACGGCCCCATGCGGAGTCAGACGCATCAAACATCGCCAAGCCAGCACTAAAGTGCTGACGACCTTCTCGCCAGAGCTGCGCGCACCTACATAGTTGGTCGTAAACGTCTTTGCCGGCGTTTATCGGCATCGGCGGCAATTGCAGGAAGAGATCGCGCGCGGCGCTCATGTCATTTCATCAGCAAATAAGTTGACGAATACTGGCGATCTACACGATCGAGAGTGTCCGCTGTGAGGTGGTCTCGTACGCATACCGCTACTGCACCAACCCCGCGCTCCGCGGCAAGAACAGTGAGAGCTCGGGGATGCAGATGATCAGCATCATGCCGGCGAGGAGCGCCAGGAGGTAGGGCCAATAGGCGCGGGCGTGCTGGCCTACGGGGATGCGGGCGAAGCGCAAAGTCATGAGGAGGCCCACGCCGAGCGGCGGCAGGAAGAGGCCGATGCCGACGGCGGCGGTCTGCACGATGTCGAAATGGACGGGATTGATGCCGAGCTTGGTGGCGATGGGAAAGACCACGGGGATGAGCACGACCGCGGCGGGCAAGCCTTCGAGCACCATGCCGAACGCCATGGTCATCAATGCGACGCCGGTCAAGAAAAGCCAATGCGTGCCGGCGAGCGGTCGCAGCACTTCCGCGAGCAGCGCCGGCGCGCCGCTGATGCCCATCAGGTATTGAAAGATGGTGGCGACGGCGAGGAGGAAGACGACGGCGGCGGTGAGGAGCGCGCTCTCATAGGCGATGTCGATGATCTCGCGCCAGGAGACGTTGCGGTAATAAAAGCGCGCGGCGCAGAAGGCGTAGCCCGCCACCACCGCGCCCGCTTCGGTGGCGGTGAAGACGCCGAGATAAAATCCGCCCAAAATCACCACCGGCACCACCATCGGCACCAGCGCCTCGCGCGCCGAGCGCAACAGGAACTGCCAGCTCGGCCGCGTGTCGGTGGGCCAACCCAAAAGCCGCGCTTGCAGGAAGACGAGCGCGCAGAGGCAAAGCCCGATGACGGCGGCGGGAATGAATCCGGCGAGAAAGAGCGCCACCACGGAGGTGTTGGTGACGTCGCCGATGACGATCATGAAAATCGCGGGCGGCACCAGCATGCCCATGGCGGTACCGGAGGCGATGAGCGAGGCGCCGTCCTCGGCGCGATATCCGGCGCGGCGCAAGGGCGGCATCAAGGTCGAGCCCAGCGCCGACACCTCCGCCATCTTCGAGCCGCAGATGTCGGAGAAGAAATAGGAGACGACGATCACGGACATGCCGAGCCCGCCGCGCAGCCAGCCCACCAGCGCGCGGGCGAGATCGACCAGCGCATGCGACATGCCGCAGCGCTCCATCAAGGTGCCGGCAAAAACGAAAGAGGGAATGGCGAGCAACACCCAATTCTGCGACCCGCCGACGAGACTCGATGACAACATCTGCAGCGGAAACCCACCGAGCGCCAATCCGACGATGCCGGCGATGCCGAGCGCGAACACGATCGGCATCGAGAGCAGCACGAGGGCGACGAAAACGAGGGCGGTGACGGCGAGAAGCATCGGCGATGAGCTTTTTTAAGGAGATGCTGGGAAAGGAGATGGTGGGGATAAAGGGGGATGGGGGGAGCTCACGACGCGACGATAATCTGCCCTCTCCTTGGAGAAATTTACGAGAAGAGCGACTTCGAGCCCCGTGGCGCGGAGATACGAGCGGACTTGCGCATAATGTGCCCTTCCGAGATCTTCGACCGTCTTCAACTCGACGATCACTTTGCCTTCGATCAAAAAATCGAGTCGATGTCTGCCGATCATCTGGCCCTCGTAGCTGATCTCGATTTCAGCCTCCGTTGCGAACCGCAAGCCCTTCTTCGTCAATTCGATCGCCAGGGCGCGCTGATAGATCTGTTCGACGAAGCCAGGCCCCAGAGTGTTATGCACGGCAATGATTGCCTCAATGACGAGACGCGTCAGCGCATCCTCGCTTCCTCTACTTTCCTCCCCTGCATCTCCTTTCATCCCCATATCCCCATTTTCTTCTACTGCGCCTCGTCGAGTGATTGCCGCGCGTGCAGAAAGCCCGTCGCCAGCGCCAAGCCGTAGAACACCATCAGCAAGCCGCCGGCAAGGGCGGCGGCGTAGAGCCAGGCGAGGTTGATCTCGAGGCCGGGGGAGGTGAGGGGGCGGTTGAGCAAGACGAGCTTCCAGCCGTAGAAGGCGGCGAGGCCGCCGAAGCCGGCGATCAGCAGATAATTGATGCGCTCGATCGCGCGCTGAAGATGCGGCGGGAAGCGGTGCGTCAGCACCGAGAGCGCGAAATGGGTGCGCTCGAGGATGGCGACGGCGGCGCCCAACAGGGTGAGCCAGGCGAGCGCGAACTCACCCAATTCCTCGGCCCAGAAGAAACTCACGGAGGGCCAATCGAAGTAATCGGTGATCGCCGTCACCACATAGCGCAGCAGCACGCCCGCGAGCATGTCGGCGATGGCGAGAAAGAGCAGCGCCGCGAGAACGACGCGCATCGCCGCGGCGAGCGCGCCTCGCCCGCCTGCGTCCTTCGCCGATGTCGTCGCCACGCCCGCCACGAAGGCTGATCAGGCTTCCGTGCGGACGATCTCGTCCCAGAGCTCGGGGAATTGCTTCTGATAGGCGGGCCAGACCTTCTCTTGCGCGATCTTGCGGAAAGCGTCGACATCGGCCGCGTTGACCACCATGCCCTTGGGCTCGAGCAGCTCCTTCGCCTTCTGGAGATTGTCGACGCTCTCCGTCGCCTCGCGGATCTTCGCCTGCGCCTCGCGCGCGAGATCAAGCAGCAAGCTCTGCTGCTCCTTGGCGAGGCTGTTCCAGACCCCGAGATTGATCACGGTCACCGTGGGTCCGTAATTGTGATAGGTCATCGAGCAGTATTTCGAGACCTCATAGGCCTTGAGCGCGAGGATGTTGATGATGGGAAGGTCGGCGCCGTCGATGACGCCGCTTTGCGCCGCGGGAATGACCTCGGCCCAGGGCATCGGCACGGCGTTGGCGCCGAGCCCGTTCACGGTGTCGGCGAAGACCTTGGCGAGCTGGACCCGCATCTTCATGCCGCGCAAGTCCTTGGGCTCGACGATGGGGCGCCTGGTGTTCCAGAAGTGGCGAAAGCCGTAATCGAAGAAGCACAGCACCTTGACGCCGTACTTCTCCTGGAACTGCTTGTCGAGGGCGTCGCCGATCTTGCCGTTGAAGAGGCGATAGGCCTGGTCGTAGCTGCGCACGAGATAGGGCACGAGGAAGACACCCATCTCGGGAAAGATCGTGGCGGCGGCGCCGGCGGGATCGCCGACGGCGACGTTGCCGGCCTTCACCGCATTCATGATCTCGAGCTCTTTGGTCAAGAGCGTGCCGCCCGCGAACTCCATCTCGAGCGCGCCCTTGGAGCGCTTGCCCAGCTCGCCCGCCATCCAGGCAAAGGCCACCGCCGCTGATTCCGGCTCCGGAACGATATGGGCATAGACCAGCTTCTTGGGTGCGGCGTTCTCAGCGAAGGCGGGCGCGCGCCCTGCCGCCAGGATGCCGGCGGCGGCGCCGGCGCCAGCAATGAAGCGGCGGCGGCCGACGGTCACGGTCTTTGCCATGGAGTCTCTCCCCAACACGAATTTTTTGTGTGTTTTTGTCACTATATCAGATCGCGACTCCCCGGCAATCGCGGGCCATGCCATCATCCTCGACCTCAGGCGAGGGGAGGGATCGATGGCGGAAATCCGCACCCAGCTGCTCTTCACCATCACGCTCAAGGTCGGCAAGCTCCAGACGTTCGGCCGCACGCCCTTCGGCGAGCGCCGCATCGGCATCGTCGATGGCGGCAGCTTCGAGGGGCCGAAGCTCAAGGGCATCGTGCTCGAAGGCGGCTCGGACTGGATCCTGGGAAGAGCCGACGGCGTCCTACAGCTCGATGTCCGCCTCGCGCTCAAGACCGACGACGATGAGCTCATCGGCATGACCTATCGCGGCATTCGCCATGGGCCGGCGGCGGTGATCGATCGCCTCAATCGCGGCCAAACGGTGGACCCCTCCGAGTATTACTTCCGCACCGCGCCGGTGTTCGAGACCGCGTCCGAGAAATACGCCTGGCTCAACCGCGTCATCGCCGTTGGCACCGGTCACCGCTTGCCGCAAGGTCCGGTCTATTCGGTCTTCGAGGTGCTCTGAGGCTCAATAGGGGCAGATGACGTTGAGGAGCGCCTGGCGCTTCTCGCGCGTCACCACATCAAGCGCGCGCTGCAGCGCCGGTGCGAGGTCCGCCGGCGTTTCCACCCGCTCGCCATAGCCGCCGCTCGCTTCCACCAGCTTCTCGAAGGCGGGGCTCGGCGCCAGCGTGGCGAGCAGCTCGCCCTTGCCGCGCGCCGCCGCGCCCGCGCCATACATGTCGAGCGTGGCGTTTCTGACGGCGCCATAAAGGCTGTTGTTGAAGACCACCGTGAGGATCGGCAGACCGTGCGCCGCCGCGACCCAGTGGCAGGCGGTGGGATTGGCGAAGACGTAAGCGCCGTCGCCGAGCGCCGCCACCACCAGGCGGTCGGGGGCGGCAAGCTTGGCGCCGAGCGCCGCGCCCATGCCCCAGCCGAGCCCGCCCGCCGGGCTCACGCCAAAATAGGTGCCAGGAAGGGTGCGCGGACAATGCTCGAGGCGGAGCGGGTATTCGTTGACGACGATGGCGTCCTCGCCGATCGCCTCGCCGAGGCAGCGGCTGATCCATTCCGGCGTGATGTGCGCGGCAGCCGCGTCCTTCTCGGCTTGTGCCGCGGCGCGGGCGCGGCGCGCGGCGCTTCGCTCGGCAAGCTCGCGCCGACGCGCGGCAATGGCGGGGTCGTCCGCGGCAAGCCGGGCCGCGAGCGCGCGTTCGAGAGCCCGCAGCGCCGGTGGCGCCGCCGCGGTGATCGAGAGATCGGCGGGAAAGCTGCGGATCGGATAGCGCGAGAAAGCGGGGTCCTCGCCGATATGAACGACGCGCGCACCGGCGGGCGGCTGCTCGATCGATGGAATCCAGGGCACGTCGCATTCGAGCACGAGCACGAGGTCGGCCTCGCTGAGGAGCGGCCGCGGCTGCGGGCCCTGATACATCGGGTGCGTCGTCGGCATGGCCAGGTGGCGCGGATTGAAGGCGACGACCGGGAGCGCGAAGCGCTCGGCGATCTGCGTCAGCGCCGCGACGCCCTCCTTGGTGCGACCGGCATTGGCGGTGATGACGAGGGGCCGTTTCGCCGCGGCGATCCACTCGGCCAAACGCTCGATCGCGGCCGCATCGGGCGCCGGCGGCGTCGGCAGCGCGCGCGGCGGCGCAGCCTCGCCGAGACGCGTCGCCGCCATCGCCAGGATCTCGCGCGGCAAGGTGAGATAGACCGGCCCGTGCGGCGGCGTCATGGCGATCTCGAGCGCGCGGTCGACGACGGTCTCGATCTCGTCCGCAAGGCGGAGCTCGTAATCCCATTTGACGAGCTCGCGCACCATGCCCGCCTGATCGAACATCTCCTGCGCCCAGTGGATGTAGCGATTGCGCGCCCCCGCTACGCCGGGCCGCTCCGAGATCGGCGAGCGCCCGGCCAGGAGCACCAGGGGCACGTGATCGCGCCGGGCGTTCACCAGCATATTGATGGTATTGCCGGTGCCGACATTGGTGTGGACCATTACCGCCTGCGGCCGGCCCGAGATCATGTAGACGCCGTGCGCCATGGAAATGGCCGTGTTCTCGTGCGTGATCAGAAGCGGCTTCGGCACGGCGCCGCCGCTTTCTCCGGCGCGCGCGAAGCCCTCGATGATCGGCGCAAAATCGGTGCCGGGATTGGCGAGGAAATAATCGACGCCGCGGGCGCGGAGCGTGCGCAACAGCGCGTCCGCGGCGGAGGGCGCGTTGCTAGGCTGGGCTCTCTCGGGGCGGTCCATCGGCGGCGGTTCCTCGTGCTTTTGCCGCGGACTGTCCCTGGCCCGCCGGGGTGGGTCAAGGTGCCCGTTTGTGCCGGTCAGCGCTGCGTCGGCAGCGAGAAGTCGATCATCGGCCCGAGCGGGACGACCCCGCTCGGGTTGATGCGGCGCTGGCTGCCGTAATAGTGCGTCTTGTAATCGTGAAGATCGACCGTCGCCGCCACTCCAGGCACGGCGTAAAGGCGGCGCGTATAGTCCCAGAGTGCCGCATATTCGTAGAGGTGGCGCAGATTGCACTTGAAGTGGCCGTAGTAGACGGCATCGAAGCGCACCAGCGTCGGGAAGAGCCGCCAATCCGCTTCCGTGATCGTGTCGCCGAGGAGATAGCGGCGCGTCCTCAGCCGTTCCTCGAGCCAATCGAGGGTCGCGAAAAGCGCGGTGACCGCCGCCTTGTGCGGCTCCTGCCGCGTCGCGAATCCCGCCTTGTAGACGCCATTGTTGACGGTCTCGAAGATGCGCTCGTTGATCGCGTCGATCTCGGCGGCAAGCGCCCGCGGATAATAGTCGTTGCGGTCATCCGTGAGGGCGGCAAAGGCGCGGTTCAGCATGCGGATGATGTCCGCGGATTCGTTGCTGACGATGGTGCGCTTTTCCTTGTCCCACAGCACGGGCACACTGGCGCGCCCGCTATAGCGCGGATCGGCGCGGCGATAGATCTCGTGGATGGCGGCGGCGCCAGTGAGCGGGTCCGGCTCGGCGAAGGTCCAGCCGCGCTCGAGCATGAGCGGCTCGACGAAGCTCACGGAAATGACGCCTTCCAGCCGCTTCAAGAGACGAAAGAGCAGGGTGCGGTGGCACCAGGGGCAGGCAAGCGCGAGGTAGAGATGATAGCGGCCTGTCGCGGCGGGGAACTCTGCGCCGGGCTCGACGCTGATCCAACGGCGGAACTGAGTCTCCGGCCGGCGAAATTCGCCGCTCGCCGGGCGGCTTCCATCCTCGGCATCCGCGTGCCATTCGCCATTGATCATCACGCCCATCATCCGCTCCCTTGGTGGAGTTTCACCGCCATCGAACTGCGCGCACTTGCGTTGACCCGTCTAGGTGGCCGACCCTATGCTGCCGTGGCAACGATAAGCAAACGATCGCCACCAGGGGAGGCCGTCATGCGTTGGATGCGGTTCCACTTCATTGCCCTTGCCAGCCTCGCGATCGCTTCGCCCGTCCTCGCCGCCGATGCGCCGGCCGCCGAGAAGCCCGCAGCGAAGGTCGGCGACGTGCTCGAATACAACAGACGTTTCGTCACCATCGACTGCAAGCGCTGGGAGGTGAAAGAGGTCAACAAGGACGGCTACACGGTCACTCAGTGCGACGACAACCTCGCGTATATCGATGCGGAGACGACAACGGTGGCGCGGATCATGTCCAAGAGCGGATCGAAGCTGCTCGAGTTCAAGCCGCACTCCCCGACACTCGTTTTCCCGCTGCAAATCGGCAAGAAGTGGCCAGGCGACTACGAAGGCTACCGCGCCTCCAATCGCACGAGCTGGAAAAGCCACGTCACCTGCGAGGCAAAAGCCTTTGAGGCAGTCAAGGTGGCGGCGGGCGAATTCCAGGCTTATCGCATCGAATGCCAGGACGCCTGGGAATCGACACCGTTCCACGGCTTCAACGATACCGTAAACTGGTACGCGCCGGAGCTCGGTACAGTCGTCAAGTCGACTAACACCTCGCAGGGCGACTTCGACTTCGAGTTGGCGGGCTACGCTGCCCATTAGGGCTAGGTGCAGTTAACAGACGCCAGAGCGACGGGCGTGCCGTTGCCGATCCCCGCTTCAGCGCAGGTTACATCGAATTAACTTGGTGATCCCCGAAAGCGACGGCATGGTCACATGACGATGCGGAGGCGCTTTCGATTGACCATGCGCACTCGGGTTGGCCTTGCTGTCGCCGCGCTGATCACGTGGGGCGTGATCCTGATCGCGTTCATCGACTTGGATAGGGTGCTCGCATTTTTGTAGCGGCTATGGGAGCCGAGGCATCGAGCTCTTGAATTGGACCAATTTTGATCGCCAGCGCGGCTTGCTCAGGTCGCCGGCGCTTCCAAAGAAAAGCGTGACAAGAAATCGGCGACGTCGGGAACAACCTTGCCTCCGAGATTGTTCGCCCGATCGTTAGGCACTCGGGCAGCGCCAAAATGCGATTTCAACTTGATCATGATACAGTTTTTTGGCTTTGGATCGCCATCTCATGCGTCGCCTGGGGCGCGGCGGCGGTCACCGTTGCTGGACTCATTTGAGAAGCCAGAACGCCCTCGTTGGCGAGCACGCGGCGTTTCGGACAATTGCGGAGCCTCCAATAGCGCCCGAGCTAGAGGCTTATCCGCTCGATATCCGATCAGTGATACTGAGGCGCTCGTGGCGGCCGCGCTTTCAACAGGGTGGTGCCTGGCACACCGCTGTTCAACGCGCCCGCTGTCGGACAGCGGCCGCCTCCGACGTGCTTCCAAAGCCCCCGCAAATGTCGTGTCCCGGCGCATGAGGCGCCGACCTCTGGAATGCCTCGTCCCGTGCCGAAACTTCCAAGCGCGACACCGTTGCTACGGCGTAGGGTCGTCTCATGCTTGTCGCGGCACCGGACGCGGCCGTATCGGCTTTGCTGGCATCCCCTGGCAGATCATTGCGGGTGGAAGGTCGTGGAAAACAGCGCTCCGGGCGCCGACCACCGCGCCATCGTCGATTGTCACGCCGGGCGCGACGAAGACGTGGCTGGCGACCCAACATTGCGCACCAATGACAATGGGCGCTGCAACGATGGTGTAGCTGGCGCTTTCCATGTCGTGGCTGCCGGTGCAGAGATAGCTGTATTGAGAGATGACGCTGTGGGCGCCGATGCGAATCTCGGCCAGGGAATAAAGCACGACGTGATCGCCGACCCAGGCATAATCGCCAATCGAGACCTTCCACGGATAGGTGATTTCAACCGACGGCCGGATCAACGCACCTTTGCCGATATGTGCACCAAACAGCCGCAATAACCATCGCCGCCAGCCGAAAAAAATCTGCGGAGAGGGGCGAAACAGCAGGGCGTCCACCAGCCACCAAAACTGGACGGCGACGCCGCTGCGACCGCGAAACCCTGTGGGCGTCCGAAACCGGGAAAGGTCTTGATATACCGGGAGCTTGTCGTTGCTGTCGCGCATCGCCTTTCCGAAGCGGCCGTTCAACGCCTCACGAGCCCGCTCCTGTCTAGGAGTGCCGGAGGGGCGGTACAATCAGGCCGCGTGAATCCTGCACTGCACGGGATTAACCGAGGATAAACACTCCTTATAGCAGTTACCTTCAACTCGTTTCCCCGAACGGCGCCTGCAATAACAAGGCGATCTGGAACACGGCGATCTGGGGACGATGAGCTTGGCTGTCGGCCGTTCAATCTCAATTAGCGGCTGAAGCAAAAGCAAGGAGAGTGCGATGGTCATCTGTTTCTTGTGGATTGCCATCGGTCTGGTGATTGCGCTCGGAAGCGGTTTGCCAACGAGCGATCTGTCCGGAATCTCGCGGGATCTGGTTATCGCCACATGGCACTTGAGCTTGACGGGCGCGGTTGGCCTGCTGCTCGCCGCAGAGGGTTGCCGGATGTTCCAATTTGGCTGGTTCGCTTGGCGGAGCCGATAGGCGTCTGACCGCGCCTAGGGGGACTTAGCGGCTCGCTGGTTCGGCATTAACCTGGCCGGTCCACTTTCCCGGGGTTTCAACCTTTCTTGTCGGAGCCACCGCTCCAAATTGGCGGTTGCTAACAGGGAAAAATACAGGGAATTGACTGAGCATTCTCCCCTATGCAAGCCGCCGACAGAGCCCGCGAATGGCCGCAAAAGGGCCATTTGTGGATGCAAGCGATTCGCAGAGGCTGCAATCGGAACAGGGAATTTGATCAGACCTATCAGGGAAACGGATTCTCAATTCCAGCGTCCAGGGCCCAGCCTAAGCGAGGTTAGAAATGGATTGCGATGCGCGAGCGGCGCGTGATAGGCGAGGTCTTACCCGTCGGATTTTCCCCGCTTCCCTCGGAGCGGACGCGCCGTTCACACCCGCCCAATCAGAGGAGAGCCGATTAGATCGATTCGCCGATTTCATTCCTCACCGTCGCCGTCCGATGCGCTCTCATCCTCGTCCTCATCCTCTATTATCACGGTTACGCCACCGTTCTCTTCATTCGGCTCGGTGCGGGCTTGCTGTAGCACGATTTCAATCGCACGCACATCGCCGGCGAGAGCGCGTTTGATCAGTGCGCGAACTAGGGCTTCCTTTTTGGTAAGGACAATTTGCTCGCCGCCGTCGATAGCCGCAATTAACGTGTTCACCTGATCTCTGAGTTTCGCCTCCATTGTTTTGGACGATTTGGGTCGGCCGCGCGGGTTCCCGGAGCGGCCCTTTTCGAACCGGCTGGCAACCGGCGGCTTGCCGTAACCGACAACATAAGGGCGGTGTTCCGATATCGGGTTATCCCCGAATTCTCGATCAGATCTTTGCAAGATCGCCGCTGAGTCGGATGATCACTGGTTCGGCCGGGTCGTGGTACTTATGGCGGATCAGCAGTTTAAAATGGGGGATGCTGCCGGCAAGGGCGCGGTCGGTGAGCTTGTGCACAACCGCGTCGAGGACGGTCATTTGGGTCTTCTTCCCGTCGATCGCCACCGAAATCGATCGGCTGAGCTCGGCAGCGAAGAGGTCCGCCCACGTCGCCGAGGCGTTCGGACGGGCGCGGGCCTTGCCGGCCGCGACGGTTTTGAAACGAGCGTCCTTCGCCCTCCGCTTGTCGCCAATCCCGCGGTAGGTCAAGTCGAGGAGCCCGCCGTTCGCCGATGCCTTTTTGCGACTCAACCCTTCCCCTCACGCTAAGTCAGGTAAAATTACTTTCAATTCACAGCAAACTATCAGAGCGAATCGGGTGCGGTCAAAGGGTCCTTGACAGTGGCCAATGCCCTTGCCCCGGAACGGGTTAGTTTGGGGCTCATTGGGTCAGACACTGGTTATCGTGGGCGGCGACCCCGTGGCATCTCGGGTGCGACGAGCGCCCAGGCGACAAGTTCGAGGACAAGGCGGCTCAACGGAAACAGCGTTCGCGCTCTCTCACCGGGTCGATGCTCCGCCAGACCGAAGTATTGAGTGGCGTGAGCGATCTCCTCCCGGGCGATGATCTCGATTTTGCCGGGCTCTTCGGAAAAGCGGTCATGGAGGCGGAGGAATAGCTCGTGCGCAAGGATCGGAATCATCCGTCCGCGCGCCTTCACCCAGGGCGCGCCCAATGCGGCCGCGGGCTGCTCGCAGTAGGCTTGTCGATAGAGGGCGCGAAGTTTTTTTCTGTGGCCGACCAGCAAGCCCGCGATGTCTTTCGGGGCCATTCCGCGATGGAGGGCGGCGACACCAAGGCTGAGCTCGATCAGATGCTCAAAGCTGTAGCGTGCGCGATTGCCTCGGCCTGTGCCCTGTCGCGAGCTTTCGAAGGGAATGCCCAGCAGGCGCAGGTAGCGGATCTGCTGAAGCAGCTTCTGCTCGGGCGGGCGTCCGAGGGACATGGCCCAGGTGACTTGTCCGAGGGAGAGACTGAGCTTAGGCAGAGTCGTCAGCATGCGGGATTGACGAGAAAAAATGCAGAATCGCCTCCTGGCAAGCGTTTTTGTTTCCCGCAGCGCGGGGGTTGCGCTGTGATTTCGATGTCTCGCAACGGATCGAATGCTGTGTTGATCGCTATCGTTGCTACAGGCGCACAGCCGGCGCATCGCCATTGATGAATTCAAATGCCATCCGCCTCAAAGGGCTGCCCGGACGTCGACGCGCGTGCGGGGGGTAGGGCGACCGTGCGCCGCGCTCAAAATCGGCCAAGGTTTGTTTCGCGACGGGGGCTCGCTGCGCCAGCTCTTCCGGCGACCAGTTGGCGAGGCGCCCAGCTCGGCCGCTCACGGGGAGCGCAACGAGGATCAACGCGGCTTCGTCTTCTTCGGATCTAGCAACCGGACGCCCGGGGCGTCCCCATTCGTGAACTCTATACCGGCCCCTTCCAGCGCCGACCGAATGGCGGCAGCCGTCGACGGTTTCAGCTCTTCATCTCGAAGGAAACGAGCGATCGTGTCACGCGAGACGCTCGCGGCTTTAGCGAGATCATCCCAGCTCCAACCAAGGCCGGCACATGCCATGCGTATCTGAGAAGGGCTCATTTTCTGACTTTCAGTACGTTTTCCCTTGCCGCGCCCCGACATGATATCGTACTATTAGTGCGATTTTGTACGAAACGGCCGAGGCGAGTGTCCAGCTACTCGATCCGGCCTAACTCTGGCGGAGGTCAGGCGGTGCCAAAGCTGCGACCCATTCTACGTAAGCCGTTTCCCTATTCCACAAAAGATGAAAGGAGAAGCAGCCAAATGCAGAACTTCATTGGTGCACACGAGAATGGAGATCCAGCCATCGCCCTATGGCAGGATGCGCGCCGCCGCCACGATCAGATGGATGCGGCTTATCGCCACCTGAGCGCGGTTTTGCGAGCACAACCGCGCAATGAACAAGCAATCGGTGAGGCGCAAGCCCGGGCAGATGCCCTGGGACAACGATACGAACAAGCCTGTGACGAGGTTTACAAGTTACCGGCTACCAGCCTCGAAGGCGTGCTCGCGAAACTCCACTGCGCGACGCAGTGCATTCGGGACATCCTCCCCGAGGGTGCGGACCCCGAACAAACCTGTGATATCGAGCTGCGGTTCGTCTTTGCGTTGGAGCGAGACGTCCGGCGCTTGATCGCGAATGGGCGGCGCAGCATGAGTAGGCGTCGCTCTGGTGTGACCTCGAGAAATCGGGAAACCAGCTCTAGCGCTACGGGGAAGCCGGCGCGCGATGTTGGCACCCTAGATGGGGCGGGTCGCGTCACGTGACCTGGGACTAGCAGTGTGTGGAACCTAGCACGTGACGAATTGGGTTCGTTTTTCAAAATCGACGTTTGTGCGCGTGCGACGACGCGATGCTGACCCGCCTCGCCATCCGCCGCCCCGAAGATGCTCCGCCGTCGGTAGCATCCCCAATGAGGCAACGGATTCAGCCGGTAACATTCAGGCTGAGGCAATGCGCGGACCAGTTCCGGATGTCGTTTGACACGCGAGGCCGTAATAGCGGGATCCATCTGGCACGATGTGAAGTGGGAGCCCAAGGCCTGATTTGGCTTGGCGCTCTAACAAGGAGCAGAAGGGTTTCATCGGCGACGGCATAGCAACGGCATGGCCGTTGAGTAGTGCTCTCTCGGGAACGAGCGCGCTGCGGAGCCGTCACGAGTCGCCGGAGAGCTACTGTTGGAGTGCTCAGAGGATTGCTTGGGCGGACCCACAGCGTGGGCTCACCATGGGTCGTCTTCATTCACGCGCCGAGCGCGCGCGACGACGCCAGATTGGCCGCAACAGAAGAGTCCCAACCAAGCAAACCGATTTCTCTCGCTTCACGCGAAATTTTCGGGATGGCGGAACAATTTATGGACAACAGCGTTTCTTCGGCGGCGCAGGAAGGGGTTATTCGATGCGTGTAGTACTGTTTTGCGGCGGCCTAGGAATGCGGATGCGCGATTATTCCGACAACATTCCGAAGCCAATGGTCCAGATCGGATATCGCCCCCTCATCTGGTGGGTGATGAAGTATTACGCCCACTTCGGACATCGCGATTTCATCCTTTGCCTGGGCTATAAGAGCGACGTCATCAAAAACTATTTTCTCAACTACAACGAGTGCCTCTCGAACGATTTCGTCCTATCACATGGAGGACAGCGAATCGATTTGCTGCGTAAGGATATCGACGACTGGCGGATCACCTTCGTCGATACCGGGCTTAATTCGAACATCGGCGAACGGTTGAGGGCGGTCGAGCCATTCCTGCGCGATGACGAGATGTTCCTCGCTAACTACACGGACGGGCTCACAGATTTCCCGTTGCCCACGATCATCAACGAGTTTACCCGAAGCGAGCACATCGCCACCTTCCTGAGCGTGCGGCCCAACTACAGCTTCCACTTCGTCGCCCGCGACGAGCGGGGCCACGTCACTGCGATCGATGACGTCCTGAGCGCCAATGCCTGGATTAATGGCGGTTTCTTCGTGCTCCGCCGCGCCATATTCGATTATATGCAACCGGGCGAGGAGCTTGTTGTCGAGCCGTTCCAACGCCTCATCGCTGAGGGGAGGCTCGCCACCCACGCCCATGGAGGCTTCTGGCGCTGCGTCGATACCTTTAAGGACTTGCAGGCGCTTGAGAGCCTTTACGCGAAGGGCAATGCGCCATGGGAGCTATGGCGGCGCGACCCCGTGACCACCCCTGTCGCGACGGAGAAGCCTCGGCCCATTGAGACGGGATCAGACGGCGCCACCGCTTGGCAAGTCCGCGTCCGTAGCTGAAGGGGGGTCGAGCGTAGAGGACGCACGCATCAATTCAGGCGCGCCAGCAAGGCGCTCAAGTTCCTTCGTCGCCGGCGTGGCCGCTCATCCGCGACATTGGCTGGCGGATCGACGACAAGCCCGAGCTCCAGGACCGCCTAGCCTCGATCCAAGAAACGCTTCGCCCGGCGCTACCGTGCACGGCCAAGCAAAATCGCGAGCGCCGGGAACAGTTTCGCACGAGAGTTGAGATAACCTTTGAGATAAGCAAAGAACGCTCTATTCGTTGAAACGCAGCGACGAGACTGACGAAGAGGAACTCGCTCCGTGAGGCAGCATGACGTTCGGCCCATTCGTCCGGCAAGGCTTAGCCTCGCATGTTAGGCCGGTTCGCCGCAGCGTAATGTCTGTCGGCGGTGCGCTGGACACTCCAGCGGCTGTTGGGAACAATGGTTTAGACGCAATCGTTCAGCGAGAACCCATCGATAGCGAGGCAACAGACCCTTGGCCCACATGAGATTTTTGCTGGCCCACATGAGATTTTTGCTCAACCTGGTAACGGATCTTGGCGATTCGGCACTCCTCTTGCCGGCATCGGCCCTGCTCTTCGCCTACCTACTCTATTTACGCGCGGCGAGTGTCGCTCGGATCTGGGTAATGGCATTGGCTCTTTGCGCCCTTCTGACTTTGCTCCTGAAGGTCGCGTTTTATACCTGTGGCATGGCGGTGCCAGTGCTAGCGATGCGTAGTCCCAGTGGCCATACCAGCCTCAGCACGACATTTTATGGTTGCGCCGCACTAATGATGACCGGGGACAAGGAGCGCGCGACGCAAGTCATGGTGCTGGCCGGGGGTACCTTTCTGGCGCTTGCGGTGGCGCTGAGTCGGGTGCTTCTGCATGCGCACACTATGAGCGAAGTCGCTCTCGGGCTGACAATTGGCGTCCTTTGCGTGGTGTGGTTTGGCAGCGCGTACCTAGGCCGGCCGCCATTGTCGGTTCCCTGGCGATCCGCGCTTCTCGGCGTCGGCCTCCTGCTGCTCATCACGCACGGCCTGCACTGGAATTTCGAATGGATGGTGGCCCGGATTGCCGCTTTGCTGCGATCGGGCATATCGATTTGTGCTTAAAGGACTTTCGCGGCATTGCGACCACGTCTACGACGTGCCAATGCGTTCACGGTGCGATCGGACACCCGCTAATAGATACGCTTGCCCTTGGGAAAGGACGGAACCAGAACGTCACGATGGTGTTTACCGCCAGGCGGAGGAAACTAATGATTGCACGAGCAGCTATTGGGGCATTGGGGTTCCTGCTGATTTCAACCGAAGCGAACGCCATGTGCCGGGACGACCTGAAGGACCTCAAGCCGCGCATCGATCACATGAAGACCGTCAGTAAGGGGCGGTATGATGCCGCGCTCAAGTGGTGGACCCGCGCGCAGCAGGAGGAGCCCGGAAGCGAAACTGCATGCACGATCTATCTGGCAAGGGCGAAAAAAGCGCTGTTCGAACCCCTCCCTGATCTCACCAATTGCTACGGGCCGAACGCCTACCTACCACAGTGTCAGAACGGAGCCCAGGCTATGGGGGGACCAGGATTCGCGCCTCCAGGTCTCGGGAACGCCGGCGGCGGCGGGGGAGGTGGCGGTGGCGGCGGGGCGGTAGGGCCGGTAGGCCCGGTAGGCCCAGTGACTGGGGGCGCTACTCCTTTCCAGCCTCCGGGATCAGTGCGGGCGCGTGATCACTAGGGCGCCGTCCATAGCCGGCGCGCTCGTAAGCCCGACCTCAGCGATGAGAAGCGGCGCCGCGCGCAGCTCCGCTAGGAGGAGCGGGTATCATAGGCTGATATCAATCGCGTCAGGCAAGATCGGTCGAACTGTCAGTGAACAAAATCGCTGACATGGCTGTACCCAAATTACGCTAGTCTAAGTGCCGGCTAAAGAGCGCGTGAGAGCCTATTGTGAGAACATCAACTTTCGCCCGCGCCACAGTCTCTGACGGAATCGAAACCACCGACGCCGTGTTTTTCGGGCGCTTCCGGTCAGGAGTGCATGCGCTATCCAAGGCGGCCCACATTTTTATAGAGCCAGCCTAGTTGTCCGACGCGACCAGCATTTTGCGTTTGAGCAATGCGGCGAGATCGCCAACGTTCTTAAGTTCCGTGATCTCCGCGGCGGAGAACTGGGTTCGGAATTCTCTCACCACCGTAAGGATCAATTGAATATGGCTCAGGCTGTCCCACCCCGGCACATCCTCGGAAGTGAGATCGGGCCTCGCAGACAAATCATCATCATCGAAGACCTCGCGGAAGATCGTCGTAAGTTTCCGGTAGATTTCTTCGTCACTCATCATCCAACCGCACTCTGCAATTCCAGCCCGGTACGGTAAAGCCTGCCGATTAATACCATCTCAGACGGTCTCATCGCGCCGACGCGGGCTGCTCATTCTGAAGGTCCTCGGCCAGTCTCTTACCGAGCCAATCGGAGAAGGCGATCGATCCGTTTCGGTTGAGATGTATGGAGTCATACCACCAGTCGATGCGATCGACGTCACCCGGATAGCTCCACATTGGCGCATGGCGTTGATAGAAATCGGCATGCATGGGCGCGGCATGCTCACGCCAAGCCGGCAGATGGAGGAAGCGAACGGGAACGCGCAGCTGCTTTGCCAAGTCTAAGACTTTCGCAACATAAATGAGGCTGGCACGGGGTTTTAACCGTCGTAGCTCAGCCTGTATTGCCAGCGGCAGATGTGGGTTCGGTGCCCACATTACTTTCGCCCGCCTCAGCTGGTTCGCTTTCAACTCACTCTCTGACGTCGTGCTATCATAGACATTTGGCCGAAAGCTCCCGCCGATCTCCAATTCAGGATTGTCCCAGTGAAGTCCGCGGTAAGTCGCCGGATTGAACTGCACGCTGTCGCCGAAGGGCTCGGGTGCCATCGTTCTGACAGACAATGAGAGCTGGCGCGAAGGGAGATGCAGTAGGTTGGTGAAATAGGAGGAGTTGACGAGCAGCGGCGCTTTCAGCAAGTCACTCGGTTCAGCCAGCGATTCGAAGGCCGGATGCAGACGCCCTCCTTCGATTTCACCGACCTCGATGACCAGCAACCGCGGGCGAGCATTTTCCATCAGCTCCCGAGCGATCAGGTAGTCCATGTCTCGGCCAGGATCGGCGTGGCTGAAATTAACCACGTTCATCGCGTGGCCCGAGGCGTCGGCGAAACTTTGTTCGACGAGTGCGCTGTTGACGGCCAGCATCGTGCACGATGAGCCAATAAACGCCACATCAATCGGTCGCTTGTCGAAATGGATCCGCTCATAGATCCATCCATATTTTGCAAACTCGGGGGCCGTCGAACTCTTGAACCGCAGGTAACGATCGTGGGGAAGCATGCAGACACCGACGACGAGAAATATCGTCGTCGCCAGGATCGCCGCAACGGTCGCAAATATGATGCGGTGGCTACGTGCAGCTGAGTGTCGGTCGATTTTTTCAAACGTGTCGAGTACTGACATGCGCAAATTTGGGGTCTGACGTGTCGAGCTCAAGCAAGTTTGCTGCGTGGGTCAGCAATTCACCATCGAGGCTATGCCGACCTCACAACAAACATTTTCCAAAGGCGTTTGTTCCGCCGCGCTCGTTCTACCGGAACGAAAACGCCGTCCAGATGTTTTTACCAGCGCGATTGCTAGGCGATTGCTAGGCGCAATAAGGCGTCGTACATGACCGGAAATAACCTGTCCGATCTGTCGTGGTTACTACCCCCTCCTGCCGATTTCAGCGCGCGATGCCGGGCGCTCGGCGGCGAGGGCGAAGATCTCGGCAATCGTGTTCGAGCGCTGGCATCCCATGCCCTCGATGAGAACCAGCTCGACCGCCTCTCTAAAGTCATCACCCAAGCTCAGATCGAGGGCCGCTCACTGGCACCCTTGACATCGTTTCGGCTTGGGGTGCTTGGGAACGGGACGTGGGACTTCATCGTTCCCGCCCTTATCACCAGCGCCGCACGGCATGGCGTGGCGCTCGAGTGCATCCAGGGCGGCTATGATCAAATCCTCCAAGACGCACAGTCTCCCACTTCGGCCATCAATTCTGCACGCCCGAACGCAGTGCTCATCGCGGTGGACTACCGTGGATTGCCGCTTCACTTCGTGCCAGGAGATCCCGCCGCGGCGGACGCGGCCATAGGCCGGAGCGTGTCTTTCATAGCCGCGGCGCGCGCGGGGGTCGCGGAAAATAGTGACGCGGTATGCATCGTGCAGACGCTTGCTCCACCGCCAGAGCCGCTCTTCGGCAGTTTGGATCGTGCGGTCGCAGGGTCCCCACGCAGCGTCATAGAGACATTGAACCGCGAGATTGTCGCGAGAGTGCAACGATCGCCTGACGTGTTGTTCGACGTGGCCGCCCTCGCTGAGCTCGTGGGCCTGGCGAACTGGCATTCTCCCGCCGAGTGGAACTTGGCGAAGCTGCCCTTCTCCAGCGACTACCTTCCACTCTATGCGGATCATGTCGGCCGAATCCTTGGCGCCATGCTGGGCAAGAGTCGCCGCTGCCTCGTCCTCGATCTTGACAATACGCTTTGGGGAGGCGTGATCGGGGATGACGGGGTGACAGGAATCAAGATTGCTCAAGGCGACCCTATCGGCGAAGCCTTTTTGAGCGTACAGCGGACCGCGCTCCTTTTGAGAGAGAGGGGGGTTATCCTCGCGGTCTCATCCAAGAACAGCGACGAGATCGCGCGCCAGGCCTTCCGGGAGCATCCGGAAATGCTGCTGCGCGAAGAACACCTGGCGGTCTTCCAAGCCGATTGGACCGACAAGGCGACCAACATCAAGGCGATTGCCGAACAGCTTTCTCTCGGCCTCGAGTCGCTTGTCTTCCTGGACGACAATCCGGCCGAGCGCGAGTTGATCCGGCAAATGCACCCGGCCGTCGCGGTTCCGGAGTTACCGGCCGATCCCGCGCTCTATGCACGCATCTTATGCGCCGCCGGCTATTTCGAAGCTGTCGCGTTTTCCGGCGAGGACCGCTCGCGTGCCGATTTCTATCGCGACAATGCACGACGTATCACGCTGCAAAAGCAGGCCGCCGACCTGTCCGCATATCTCGAATCCCTGGGGATGAAAATCACCTTCCACCCCTTCGACGCAGTAGGCCGGTCTCGTATCGTCCAGCTCATCAATAAATCGAACCAGTTCAATCTGACGACGCGACGCTACACGGAGGCGGAGGTTGTCGCAGCGGAGCGCGATCCAGACTGCTTCACGCTGCAGGTGCGGCTCGCCGATATCTTCGGCGATAACGGCATGATCAGCGTCGTCATCTGCCGCCGGCGGACCGTGACCTGGTATATCGACACTTGGCTGATGAGCTGCCGAGTCCTCGGACGAGACGTAGAGAGAATGGTTCTCCGCGAAATCCTTCACCATGCGGCTCGACACGGCATAGGCAAATTGGTCGGCGTCTACCGCCCGACCGACCGGAACAAGCTAGTCAAGGATCATTACGCGAAACTCGGCTTTACTCCGGTCACCTATTGCGATGATGGCTCGACCGAGTGGGAGCTAAGCACGAATACGGAGATTCCCCCTGCGTCAATGGTGGTCGAACGCGCCGGGTTTGCGAACGTCGACAGTGAAACGGTCGCAGAGTCCGGTGTTGCCCGCAACGCCGAAGTGTCAATATGACAGTGCATACGAGGCAAGGATGACCGTTCCATCCGTTGAATTTCTGGTCTTCGCAGCGTTCGCTGCGATGCTCTTCCATGCCTCGAAGGCAAAGGCGTGGCGTCTGGGCGTCCTGGTCGGCGCGAACCTTCTTTTCCTGATGAGTTTCTCAACCACACCCACCGACTTTGTTCCCTTTGTCGGCTTCCTTCTGCTCGGCCATGTCGGCATGCGCGCTGCGCAATCAAGCCGGTCGCTTTTCGGATTTATTGCGCTGGTGGTGACCGTGGTGGCGGTGTTCTGCTGGCTAAAGCAATACGCGTTCATCCCGAAATCGGCTTTCCTTGATTTTCCGTACTTGACGATTGGGATCTCTTACATCTTTTTCCGCGTCATGCATCTCATCATCGACGCGCGTCAGGGCAGTCTTCCGGCCCGCGTTGGGCCACTGTCGTATCTCGCTTATACGCTCAATTTCACCAGCCTTGTATCGGGCCCGATCCAACGCTATCAGGATTTCGATCGAACTCAATCGGCGAACGACCTGCCTCTCGATAACGCTGCGGTCGGGAGGGCGTTGGAGCGTATCGTCGTCGGCTTCTTCAAAGTCGCCGTCGTTTCCGCGGCGCTCTTCGCGCTTCACAATACGAGCGTTCACACGCTGTCCGCGGATCAGCCGTTCCTGACCCGTATCGCGACCGGCGTCACGGTCGCAACGGTCTTCCCGCTATATCTGTACTTCAATTTTTCCGGCTACACAGACTTCGTCATCGGCGTCGCGCGATTTTTCAGCATCCGGCTTCCCGAAAATTTCGACCGGCCCTTCTCGTCGGAGAACTTTATCAATTTTTGGAGTCGATGGCACATAACGCTTTCAGCATGGCTAAGGACCTATGTGTATAATCCGCTGCTGATGGCGCTGATGAGCCGCTTTCCCGCCGCGCGCCTGCAGCGGTTCTTCGGCGTGAGTGCGTTTTTCGTCACGTTCTTTCTCGTCGGCGTCTGGCATGGCCAGACCTCGGAATTCCTGATGTTCGGCCTGCTACAGGGACTCGGCGTCAGCCTCAACAAGTTGTATCAGATAGAGATGGCGGAAGCGATCGGGCGTGCTCGCTACCGCAATCTATGCATGGCTCCCATGTATCGGGCATTTTGTCGAGGACTGACCTTCACGTGGTTCAGCCTGACCCTGTTCTTCTTTTGGTCGAGCTGGGATCAGATGAGCCAGTTTGTTGACGCGCTGGGTCTGCCGACGGTGATCGTGCTTTGGATCGTGACGACAGCCACCGCGACGATCACGCTCGCCGCCTATGAGGGTGCGCGTAATCGCCTGCTTCGCCTTGCCTGGGACAGGAGACCGCTTCTCCTCCATTGTGCGCGAACGGCCCTGGATACATGCGCTGCGATTCTAATCCTGCTGACGAACGTGTCGCCTTCCGATCTGGTCTACAAAGGATTTTGAAGGCGGGTGTAGCTTCAATCCCGGCGCCCAGAGGCCATATGCGGGCCCTCTTAGCGGCCCGCCTTCTGACATTGTGGCAGATAGGCGTCGTCGCGAGGCGCGGGCGTCGGCGGGGGCAGCCCGGCCTTCAGCGGTTCGCTCCGACGCAACAGCATCGCGGACGTCCTCGCCCAGGTGAGACTGTTGTGCCAATGGTTACGGCCAAAGTCTTTGTTAGCTCTCAGTACCCTTAGGGGTCGCGCGAGGGCTGGCAGCAGCCCCGACTGCCGCGGGCTGCCCGACAGTCTGGGTTGTACGACGACTGTGAACATTCACGTTTGCGTTGGGAACCAGGCCGGTTCTTCGACTGTTGATACTGCCGCGTAGCCATCGGGGTCACGATCTTACCGGACGAACGAGCCGGTGTTTGCAGAGGGGGCGGCTGAAAGGCCGCGGCCGAAACAGCATTGATTGGAGCATGCTTATGAAATCGGCACTGGTTTGCGGCGGCGGCGGATTTATCGGATCCCACATCGTCAAGCGCCTCAAGGCCGAAGGATTCTGGGTTCGCGCCGTTGACCTGAAATTCCCCGAATTCGCCGAGAGCGCAGCCGACGACTTCGTCGTTGCCGATCTCCGCGATCCCGTCGAATGTCGGCATATCGTCGATCGGGCGTTCACCGAGATCTATCAGCTCGCGGCCGATATGGGCGGCGCCGGGTATATTTTCACCGGCGAGCACGATGCCGACGTCATGCACAATTCCGCGAGCATCAATCTTAACATGTTGAGCGCCTGCGTCCGGCGGAACAGCAAGCGAATCTTTTACTCGTCTTCTGCATGTATGTACCCCGAGCACAATCAGCTGAATCCCGACGCGCCGGTGACGCGCGAGAGCAGCGCCTATCCGGCGAACCCGGACAGCGAATATGGCTGGGAGAAGCTCTTCAGCGAGCGCCTCTATCTCGCCTACAGCCGGAATTATGGCGTTCAGGCACGTATCGCTCGGTATCACAACATTTTCGGGCCCGAGGGCACGTGGAGGGGCGGGCGCGAGAAAGCACCTGCGGCGCTATGCCGCAAAGTGGCAGAAGCGCGCGATGGCGGTTCGATCGAAATATGGGGCGACGGCAAGCAGACGCGCTCTTTTCTTTACATCGACGAGTGCGTTGAAGGAACGCTGCGCCTGATGCGCTCCGACTTTCAAGGTCCGGTGAACATCGGCTCGGACGAGATGGTCACATTGAACGATCTTGCGGGCATGATCATCGACATCGCCGGGAAGCGCATCACCATCGAGCATATACCGGGTCCGCTGGGTGTGCGCGGCCGCAACTCAGACAACGCGCTCATCGAAGAGCGGCTGGGCTGGGCCCCGTCGCAGCCGCTCAAGCACGGGCTGGCCAAGACCTATCCCTGGATCGCCGACCAGGTGAAGCACCGCGCCGGCGGGTTTCGCTAGCGACACGCTCACATGCGCATCGTCATCTGCGATTATGCGGGTCACCCGTTCCAGGTAGAGCTCAGTCGCACCTTGGCGCACCGCGGCCATTCGGTGCTGCACCTGCATTTCGCCGATCTCCAGGCACCGAAGGGTGAACTCACGGCGCAGGCCGGCGATTCGCCGAACTTCCAGGTCGAAGGGATTCGAACCGGCGCCAAGTTTGACAAGGGGCGTTTCCTGCGTCGCCGTTTGCTCGAGGCGCGGGCCGGCAAGCTCATGACGGGGCGCGCGGTTGCATTCGCCCCGGACGTCGTCGTTGGTTGCAATATGCCGCTCGATGCACAGAAGAAACTTCGTCGGGCGTGCGCAAGGCGCGATGTGCCGTTCGTATTTTGGCTCCAAGACCTGGTTTCAAAAGCGACGCACCATTTTCTCAGCGAACGACTTGGGCTGCCGGGCCGAGTCATCGGACGAAGCTACATGCGGCTTGAAGCCCAGCTGCTGAAATCGAGCGATGCCATCGTCGCCATTTCCGACAAGTTTCTCCCGCCGCTCGCGCAGTGGCGCGTCGACACGCGCAAGGTCCGCATTGTGCCTAACTGGGCGCCCCTCTCGGAGATCCGTCCGGTCGAGAAAGACAACGCTTGGGCGCGCCGACACGGCCTCAGCGACAAGCTCGTGGCGCTTTACAGCGGGACCTTGGGACTAAAGCACGATCCGCAGCTGTTGCTCGAGCTGGCGCAGACCGGCGCAACATTTGGCATTCACGTCGTCGTCGTCTCCGAAGGGAGAGGCGCCGATTGGCTGGAGCAACGTCGTCGCGAGGCGAGGCTTGACAACCTTGTGCTCTTGCCGTTTCAGCCGATGGAACTCTACGCCGAGGTCTTGGGGGCAAGTGACGTCCTCGTTGCGATGATTGAGCGCGAAGCAGCCGCGTTCAGCGTTCCGTCCAAGATCCTGAGCTATTTGGCGGCAGGGAGACCGGTCGTCGCGTCGATTGCCGCCGACAACGATGCTGCGGCAACGATCCGGGCGGCCGAGGCGGGGATCGTCGTCGAGCCCGGCGACGGCGCGACCTTCAATGCCGCGGTTCTCCGCATAATCTCCGACCATGGCGAGCGCCGCCGTCTCGCCCGCAATGCGCGCCTTTTCGCTGAGAGCTCATTCGACGTCACTGCCAAGGCAATCGCGTTCGAGGAGGCTTTTTTGGCGATTTCACGAGCGACGGCCCGGCGCTCGGGGCTGACAGGGCTTCGGCCGGCGTCACAAGGCTGAGCCGACGCGGGGGATATCCCGCTTTGAGGCGCGGGCGACGGGGTCCCTCTCCATGCCATCGCGGATCGCTCGGCCACAGCAAGCTATCGGCGCCGTCAAGCACATAACCAACGGGATCGCTCCCGCATTCCGCGGGTGTGGGGCAATATTGAGACACGTGGGACAATATTAGGACAGTAAGAAAGGCGCGGAGCCGCAGGTGACACAGTGAAATGGCGCGCGTCATCAATTGATCGTGAGTGCGATTCACAAAAAGCTCACAGCGATTAGTCGCGGATTGAATAGATTTGAACCCCTGCGCGCGTTTTCTTTAACGACGCGTTAGGCGCGCGTCGCGTAAGTTGAGCGCAAAACGGCGGCGTTCCGGCAAGCCGGGCACCCAGAGAGGGATGGAAACGACGCGACCTATTCACGTTTGGCTACAGCTAGAGGAACATCGAACATGGTGCCGTTTTCTGAACATTCAGATTGGATTTTTGAGCATTCCACCCCTAACGAGATTCATGATCTCCACTCACCGCTCACCTTGCCGACCTGGAATGAGCAGGGCTCGGCTGCATCGAGTCCTGGGGTACAGAACATTCTCCAATGGCTGTGGCATCAAAATGACACGGCGGGCTGGTCCGGCGCTTCCGGAGGGGGTCTTTCGACGAGCGCGCTCGCGCTGCTTCATCCGGGGAGCGGCAGCACCAGCAGCAGCGTTGATCCTGCGGCGACCGAGGCGCCCACTCTCACCGTCGCCAGCAATGCCTTGACGGTAACCGAGGGCGGCTCGGTTGCGCTGCCGATCAGCGTCACGCCGGCGGTCCAGGGGGATCCGACGGCGGTGACGATCAAGGGGCTTACCAACTACGAGACCATCACCGACAATCTTGATCACCAAGTTTTCTCGGGCAGCACGGTGATACTGAGTGCCGCGGAAGTGAATAGCGGCCTCACCCTCGCTTCGAGCTACTCGGGCCCCGGGCACCCCGTCAACACGCTGAGCGCGACGGCGACCGAGATCATTGATCATCACGCCGTGACCTCGGCCCCAGGGACGATCGTAGTGACCGATCCGCCGGCGACAAGCGGCAGCACTGGCACGGGCAGCAGCGGCAATGCGCTGACGCTGCAGGTCTCGGGTGACAATCTGAACGGCACCGACCCGCTAATCGAAGTGTTCGTCGACGGCCACCAGGTGGGCAACAGCACCTACACGATCACCGCCGATCATGCATCGGGCCAGACGCAGACCATCACGATCAACAGCAATTTCGATCCGACCGTAGCGCATCAGGTGCAGATAAAGTTCATCAACGATAGTTGGGACGGGACGGCGTGGTGGACCAACGGCACTGCCCCAGACGGACACGACGTCAACGTCTATG
>DASZAN010000154.1:0-18138 GCA_035945115.1 Allostellaceae bacterium | reverse complement strand
CGAGTTGGCAGAACATGGCGTTTTTGAAAATGCACGGGTTCTCGCTCTGCTCTTTGGCCAAGGGCTGCGTCTCTCGCAGCGCGACTATCTTCGCTCGCAACGTCGATGAGCGCCCTTGCCGTAATCGCTCTCGTAATCCTCCTGTTGCTGTTCGCCGCAGCGGCAGCAGGCCCTTCAGCGGCAAATAGGAGAAGTGTCATGAGTTCAGCAGCAAGACAGACCTACGAGGCTTCGGTCACGAGCGCGTTCACGACGAAGAAGACCTCCATCGAGGTAGCGCAGCAAACGCGCGCCAGTGCTTACAGCGCCGCGCTCGCGGCGTATCGGGGCGGCGGTAGTAATGCCACCTACATCGCAGCGGTCAAAGCGGCGGACGTAGCTTACTTCGCAGCCATCGACGCTGCGTTGGCCGCTCACCATCAGTCAGTTGTCAACGCATCGGCTGCGCTGGTGTCGGCGGACGGAGTTGGCCCTTCTGGTTGGGGCATCAATTGAGAGGATCGTGTACACGTCACCCTCGGCGTTGGAGGCCGCCGGGCGTGCTTTTCTGAATGGAGACGAACATGTCTGCCGAGATGAAGAAGCCAACGAAGGCACAGAAGGAAGACCTCCTCGCTGTGATGAAGGCCAAGCGCCAGAGCATCCGCGACAATCGCCTCCGCGACTTCGAGCCTTACCCCATTCAGCGCGAGTTCATCAGTGCCACTGGTGAGATGGACGTGAACGAGGTCTGTTTCCGGGCGGGAAATCAACAGGGCAAGAGCCTCACGGCTGGGTATCTCACGAGCGTGTGGGCCACCGGCATGTATCCGGAAAACTTTCAAGGGCGCGTCTTTAACAAGCCAACGCGCTCGTGGGTGGTTGGTGAAAGCATGGCCGCAGTAAGGGATACCGCACAGCGTTACTTGCTTGGCATCGAGGGTGGCGATCCCGGTTTGATCCCTGAAGCCAGGATCATCAAGAAGGTCCTTGGGCATGGAGCCGGCGGAGGGCTGGATAAGGTGTTTGTGCGTCATCTCTCTGGTGGCGTGAGCGAGGTCGGGTTCAAGAGCTATGACCAAGATGTCGGCAAGCTCGCGTCGGCCACGCTTGATTTCGTCTGGACGGATGAGGAGCCACCGCTCGCTCATTACAGCGAGTTGCTTGCGAGGACGATTTCCACCCGTGGCGTGATAATCTGTTCAATGACGCCGCTGTCGGGCATGGGTCGTATTCTTGGCCGCTTCACGGAGCGCACCGCCGATGCGATCCGCACTCGACGCCTAATTCATGGCCGCGCCAGTGACGCGCTGCATCTCCGTGATCCGAAGGAACTCGCACGCTTGATGGCGATGTTCCCAGAGTGGCAGCGCCGCGCTCGCATGGAAGGTCTTCCAATGTTTGGTGGTGGTGCGGTGTTCGAGGACCTGACCTGGGAAGATGTCTCGACGCCCCTCTACTACGATCCCTACACTGGGCAAATCCGTCATCCCGACTACTCGGAGCCGTTCGACACCACTGGCGTCTCGTTCTTGATCGCGATTGATTTTGGCTACGCGCACCCGTTTGGAATGGTGCTACTGATGCACGACCGCGACAACGACGTGATATACGTTCTCGGCGGCTTCAAGATGAGTGGTGCCATTCCGCCGGTTCACGCGAGCAGGATACGCGCCTACACGAAACCGCTCGGAAACATCCGCGTCGCCTGGCCCCACGATGGTTCAGGATCAGAGAAGGGCGATGGCGAAGTGCTGATGACGAAGTATCGCGCCGAAGGGCTCGACATGTTGCCGACACACGCGACGCACGCCAAGATCGGCGGCTATGGAACTGAAGCTGGCATTGTCGAGATGATGACCCGCTTCAAGTCTGGGCGGCTGAAGGTCTCCTCGCGGTTCATCGAGTGGCGTGGTGAGTTCGAGCAGTATCATCGCAAGGATGACGGCACGGGAAAGATCAATAAGGTGAACGATGATTTGCTCTCCGCGACGAGGATTGGGGTAATGCAAATCCGTAGCGCGAAGCCGCCAATGGGCACCTATCGCGGCGTTGAAGTGTGGCGCAGCGGCGGCAGCGGAGACAACGGCGGCACGCGCCCCTACGCTGATGGGCTCAACTTCAATCTATTCGACCCATCACAAGGAGACTGAAGATGAGCGACATTCCGAACCGCGATGAGTTGATCCAAGCTGCGGTACGCGCGCAAGAGAAGAAGCGCAAACTCGAAAAGCGCCGTCGCGCCGAAGGCGAAGCCAACAGTGATGCGGCCATCAACGAACAGACTGGCTGGGACCTGTGGAGCCCAACCGGCGAGTGAGTGGCTTAGCGTCCGGTACGCATGGATGGCAGGCCGGAACCTTCGTTGTCGATAGGCGAGATGCAGCGCCATTTGGGCGGCTGCTCTGTCGCGGCCTCGAAGTGCAGCCACATCCAACCAACGGCTTCAGTGATGGTGACGTGCAACGACGTTGCACGGGCTGCCGGCGCGGCCTTACGACGCTCGTCCATGGTTCCGAGCATTTGAGACAAACTCTAAGAACCGCTTAACTAGATGACTGGCACGGGCGAACCGTTGGCGCGCTCGGCTCGCATCCGACAGCCTTTCGATTTGGCCCGACATACTCTCGCATGATGAGAACAATTTCAGAACCCAAGGCACGCCTCGCCATTAACGCAAGGTTAATAAATGGGCTGCTATCTAACCGGTGACGGGGTGCCTGGGGGACTGGCGAAAGTTGGCAGACGCAGCGCCCTGCGAAGGCGCGGAGATGAAGGTCTCGTAAGGGTTCAAATCCCTTGTCCCCCACCATCTTCCGCCGTATATTTGGATTTGTGGCTGGTTTCTTGGGCTTGATCCGAACCGCTCGTTAGAGACCTTCTTCGCGGTCGGATTAAGTTCGCAACACCAGCCGCCTCAAGGGCGCGGGGAAGGCCGAGAAACCCCCGCGCCTTTTATTTTTGGTGCCGCGCGTAATCCGGTTTCTCGATGGCAGCGCGCGCCCACGTCGCGGTTTCGCGCAGGAGGTAGGTTCCAGCGCGTTTGGTTGGTGAGTACCGCGATCCCCAAGGCGGAGAGAAGCGCGCAGCGCGAGCAAAGCGACGCAGTGACATGCAGCCTACAATGGACAAATCTATGGACACAAACGCCTTGGCACAGGGCGAAACGAGCGAGGATCGGTTGAGAGGGTGAGTGCGAGAAATGCCGATGAAATGGGCGTTTCTGACACTCTATGGCATCCCTCGTCACGAAGGATTGCGAACTCCAAAACCGGGGGTTGGGGGTTCGAGCCCCTCCACTCCTGCCATCTCTTGTTGACATCTGGCACGTCCGAGCGCTATCACCAGTCCCTCTCGACATAGGCCGCGGTTCGCGCCTCGATGCCGATTGCCTGCATGACGGGCTGGCGTTCGGCGGGCTTGGGCGCGAGAGAGGCGGTTTCCGACTGGAACATCATGGCAATAGGCAGTCCGGTAGAATTTCTGCGGCAGGTCCGCCAGGAGGTGGGCCGGGTCACCTGGCCGTCGCGCAAGGAAACGACGATCACGACCGCCATGGTCTTCCTCATGGTGATCGCGGCGGCGATCTTCTTTTTCCTGGTCGATTTGGGCTTGGGCCATCTCGTGCGCGTCGTCTTGGGCATCGGAGGCTGAGATGACTGCCCACTGGTACGTCGTCCACGTCTATTCGGGCTTCGAGAAGAAGGTGGCGCAGTCGATCCGCGAGCAGTCGGAGCAGAAGGGCTTGGCCGAGAAGTTCGAGGAGATCCTGGTGCCGACCGAGGAGGTGGTCGAGGTGCGGCGCGGGGCCAAGGTGAGCTCGGAGCGGAAGCTCATCCCGGGCTACGTGCTGGTGAAGATGGATCTGACGGACGAGAGCTGGCACCTCGTCAAGAACACGCCCAAGGTGACGGGCTTCCTCGGCGGCGGCGGTCGCGGCCGGCCGGTGCCGATGTCGGAGAAGGAAGCGCTTCACATCAAGCGCCAGATCCAAGAGGGCGTGGAGCGGCCCAAGCCCTCCATCACCTTTGAGGTGGGCGAGCAAGTGCGGGTCAGCGACGGCCCGTTCACCTCCTTCAACGGCTTCGTCGAGGAGGTGGACGAGGAGAAGGCGCGGCTCAAGGTGGCGGTGTCGATCTTCGGCCGCGCCACGCCGGTCGAGCTCGAGTATTCACAAGTCGAGAAGATGTAGTCGTATTCGCCGGTGAGGAGGGTTGGAGTGGCGGCTCCTCGCCGGCGGAAAAATAAGCGCGGGAGGCAGGCCAATGCCGTGACCGCGCGCCCGAAGTGAGGGGTCAGAATGGCAAAGAAAGTCGTTGGGTTCATCAAACTGCAGGTGCCAGCCGGCAAGGCCAATCCCTCGCCGCCGATCGGCCCGGCGCTGGGTCAGCGCGGCCTCAACATCATGGAGTTCTGCAAGGCGTTCAACGCCCAGACCCAGGGGATGGAGCCGGGCATGCCGATCCCGGTGATCATCACCGCCTATGGCGACCGCAGCTTCACCTTCAAGATGTCGTCGCCGCCCAACTCCTATTTCCTAATGAAGGCGGCCGGCATCGAGAAGGGCTCGCAAACGCCGGGCAAGGGCACCGTCGGCAAGGTGACGATGGCGCAGATCCGCGACATCGCCCAGAAGAAGATGAAGGATTTGAACGCCAAGGACCTCGAGGGCGCCTGCCGCATGATCGCGGGCTCGGCGCGCTCGATGGGCCTTGAGGTGGTGGAGTAAGCCGCATGGCACGCAAAGGCAAGCGCTTGCGCAAGGCAGTGGAAGGGATCGACCGCAACCAATTCTATCCGCTCGCCGAAGCGGTGAAGATGGTGAAGGGCCGCGCCACCGCCAAGTTCGACGAGACCATCGAGGTAGCGCTCAACCTCAATATCGATGTGCGCAAGGCCGAGCAGAATCTGCGCGGCACGGTGATGCTGCCGCACGGCACCGGCAAGTCGCTCCGCGTCGCCGTCTTCGCCAAGGGCGACCGCGCCAACGAAGCGAAGGCAGCCGGGGCCGATATCGTCGGCGCCGAGGATCTGGCGGAAAAGGTGCAGTCGGGCGAGATCAATTTCGACCGCTGCATCGCCACGCCCGACATGATGGCGCTGGTGGGCCGCTTGGGCCGGGTGCTGGGTCCCCGCGGGCTCATGCCCAACCCCAAGCTCGGCACCGTCAGCGCTAATGTCACCGAGGCGGTGAAGGCGGCGAAGGGCGGCCAGGTGGAGTTCCGCGCCGAGAAGGCCGGTATCGTCCAAGCCGGCGTCGGCAAGGCGAGCTTCAGCGAGGTGGCGATCGCCGAGAATGTCAAGGCGTTCGTTGGCGCCATCAGCCGCGCCAAGCCCACCGGCATCAAAGGCACCTTCATCAAGAAGGTGAGCCTCAGCTCCACCATGGGGCCCGGGCTCAAATTGGAGTTGTCGAGTATCGCCGGCTAAGCGCCGGCGCAAGAAATCGCCCGTGTCCCGGCAACGGGGCACGGGCGTACGGGATGAACCGCAGCCCCACCCTTTCCCTCCCCCGCTTGCGGGTGAGGGTTGGGGAGGGGCGGGATCTTCCCGGTCCTGTCCGAGATTGCAGGTACCGGCTTCGGTCTAAGGCCCTTCGGGGCGCCGGCATGAGACGGGGGTTCGTAACCCAACGGGCGCGGTGCCCGCTGGGATGGGGCTTCTGGGACAGGCGAACCCGGGCATCCCTTGGATGCCCTCGTGCAACCGATCCCCGGTGGGGATCTTGAGGTCGGAGACGGAGAGTGGACCGGTCACAAAAGGAGAAGCTGGTCAACTCGCTGCAGCAGTCGCTATCGGACGTCGCTTGCGTTGTCGTCACCCACCAGACCGGCATGACGGTCGAGGAGGTGACGGACCTCAGGCGGCAGATGCGCGCAGCGGGTGCCAACTTCAAAGTGACGAAGAACCGGCTCGCCCGCCGTGCCTTCGCCGGCACGAAATTCGAGCGACTGTCGCCGATGTTCACCGGACCCACCGCGATCGCGTTTTCGCGGGACCCGGTGGCCGCGGCGAAGGTAGCGGTCGAGTTCGCCAACAAGAACGACAAGCTGCGGATCATCGGGGGTGGCCTCAATGAGCAGCAGCTCGACGCCGAGGGGGTGAAATCCCTCGCTACCTTGCCGTCACTCGATCAGCTCCGAGCGAAGCTGCTCGGCCTCTTGCAGACGCCGGCGACCCGGATCGCTGCCGTGCTGCAGGCGCCCGGCGGTCAGATCGCGCGCGTGCTGAGTGCCCATGCGAAGCGAGGCGGGGCGGCCTGACGCGGTGCAACCCTTGCAAAAATCCCAGGAGTGCTAAGATATGGCGAACCTAGACAAGTTGGTGGATGAACTCTCGGCGCTCACCGTTATCGAGGCAGCCGAGCTCTCGAAGAAACTCGAGGAGAAGTGGGGCGTTTCGGCGGCGGCACCCGTTGCGGTGGCGGCAGCGGGCGGCGGTGCCGCGGCACCGGCGGCTGCGGCGGTGGAGAAGACGGAATTCACCGTTGTTCTGGCCAGCGCCGGCGAGAAAAAGATCAACGTGATCAAGGAAGTGCGCGCGATCACCGGGCTCGGCCTCAAGGAGGCGAAGGACCTGGTCGAAGGCGCGCCCAAGCCGGTCAAGGAGGGCGTCAACAAGGACGAGGCGGCGAAGCTCAAGAAACAGCTCGAAGAGGCGGGTGCCACTGTCGAGGTCAAGTAAGCCGCGATGTTGGGCGGCGTTCGGGCGTGGGCCGGGGCGATGGCGCCGGCTCAGTCTGGCCGCCGGCCCGAAAATGCCGCCGGGGCGCAGGCGCGCCGACCGGCTTTTCGCGTTTGGCGCGGCCGCTGTCGGGCGGCGATCGGTTTGATGGATTTTCGGTCAATAAGGGCCCCGGCATTTGGGCGGGGCATCGGGGTCACGAAGTGAGGGTCATCCATGGCGAAGTCGTTCACGGGTAAGAAGCGCATCCGCAAGAACTTTGGGCGCATTCCCGAAGTGGCGCCGATGCCGAACCTCATCGAGGTGCAGAAAAGCTCGTACGACCATTTCCTGCAGATGGACGTGTCGCCGGAGAGCCGCGCCAGCGTCGGCCTCCAGGAGGTCTTCAAGTCGGTCTTCCCTATCCGCGATTTCTCCGATCGCGCCCGCCTCGAATTCGTGCGCTACGAGCTCGAGCAGCCCAAGTATGACGTGGAAGAGTGTCAGCAGCGTGGCATCACGTTTGCGGCGCCGCTCAAGGTGACGCTCCGCCTCGTTGTCTGGGACGTCGACGAGGACACGGGCTCGCGCTCGATCCGCGATATCAAGGAGCAGGACGTCTATATGGGCGACATGCCCCTGATGACGAAGAACGGCACGTTCATCATCAATGGCACGGAGCGCGTCATCGTCTCGCAGATGCACCGCTCGCCCGGCGTCTTCTTCGACCACGACAAGGGCAAGACGCACAGCTCCGGCAAGTATCTCTTCGCCGCCCGCGTCATTCCCTATCGCGGCTCCTGGCTCGATTTCGAGTTCGACGCCAAGGATCACCTCTATGTGCGCATCGACCGGCGCCGCAAGCTGCCGGTGACGACGCTGCTCTTCGCGCTCGACGGCGACGAGACGGCGAAGCTCCGCGCCGAGCGCGTGGCGCAGGGCAAGACCCTGCAGCCCGCCGAGGCGCAGGGCATGTCGAAGGAGGAGATCCTCCACTACTTCTATACGACGACGCCCTTCACCCACGGCAAGAAAGGCTGGAAGGCGCCGTTCGATCCCGCGCGTTTCCGCGGCGTCAAGCTGGTGCACGACCTCGTCGACGCCAAGACCGGCAAGGTCAAGGCAGAGGCGGGCGAGAAGATCACGCCGCGCCAGGCGCGGAAGCTCGCCGAGGATGGGCTCGAGGAGATCCTCGTCACCAAGGACGATCTCATCGGCCGCTATCTCGCCATCGACGTCGTCAACGAGAGCACCGGCGAGATCTATGCCGAGGCGGGCGACGAGATCACCGATGCGCTCATTCAGCAGGTGGAGGCGGGCAAGGTCGCCGAGCTGCCGGTGTTGTCGGTCGACCATGTCACGGTCGGCCCCTACATCCGCAACACGCTCCTCATCGACAAGAACGCGACACGCGAGGACGCGCTCATCGACATCTATCGCGTCATGCGCCCGGGCGAGCCACCCACCATCGAGACGGCGGAGGCGCTCTTTGGCAGCCTCTTCTTCGACGGCGAGCGCTACGACCTCTCGGCGGTGGGCCGCGTCAAGATGAACTCGCGGCTTAGCCTCCAGACCGACGACACCGTGCGCACGCTGCGCAAGGCGGACATCCTCGCCATCCTCAAAGTGTTGGTCGAGCTTAAGGACGGCCGTGGCGAGATCGATGACATCGATCATCTCGGCAATCGCCGCGTGCGCTCGGTGGGCGAGCTAATGGAGAACCAGTACCGCGTCGGATTGCTGCGCATGGAGCGCGCCATCCGCGAGCGCATGAGCTCGGTCGAGATCGACACGGTGATGCCGCACGATCTCATCAATGCGAAGCCGGCCGCAGCCGCGGTGCGCGAGTTCTTCGGCTCATCCCAGCTCTCGCAATTCATGGACCAGACCAACCCGCTTTCGGAGATCACTCACAAGCGCCGGCTTTCGGCCTTGGGCCCCGGCGGCTTGACGCGCGAGCGCGCGGGCTTCGAGGTGCGCGACGTCCATCCGACGCATTATGGCCGCATCTGCCCGATCGAGACGCCGGAAGGTCCCAACATCGGCCTCATCAACAGCCTCGCCACTTATGCGCGGGTCAATCAGTACGGCTTCATCGAGAGCCCCTACCGCCGCGTCGTCGAGGGCAAGGTGACCGATGACGTGGTCTATCTCTCCGCCATGGAGGAGGGCCGCTACGCCATCGCCCAGGCCAATGTCGAGATCGACGACAAGGGGCGGGTGAAGTCGGACCTCACCAACTGCCGCAAAGGCGGCGACTTTGTCATGGCCCGGCCGCAGGACATCGAGTTTGTCGACGTCTCGCCGAAGCAGCTCGTCTCGGTGGCCGCCGCGCTCATTCCCTTCCTCGAGAATGACGACGCCAACCGCGCGCTCATGGGCTCCAACATGCAACGCCAGGCGGTGCCGCTCATCCGCGCCGAGGCGCCGCTCGTCGGCACCGGCATGGAGGAGACGGTGGCGCGCGACAGCGGCGTCACCATCATCGCGCGCCGCTCGGGCGTGGTCGATCAGGTGGACGGCATGCGCATCGTCGTGCGCGCCACCGAGGAAACCTCGGCCGACGCGCCCGGCGTCGACATCTACAATCTCCTCAAGTTCCAGCGCTCGAACCAGAACACCTGCATCACGCAGCGCCCGCTGGTGCGCGTCGGCGACGTGGTCAAGGCCGGCGACATCATTGCCGACGGGCCCTCGACCCAGCTGGGCGAACTCGCGCTCGGCCGCAACGTGCTCTGCGCCTTCATGCCGTGGAACGGCTACAACTTCGAGGACTCGATCCTCATCTCCGAGCGCATCGTCTCCGACGACGTCTTCACCTCGATCCACATCGAGGAATTCGAGGTGATGGCGCGCGACACCAAGCTCGGCCAGGAGGAGATCACCCGCGACATTCCCAATGTCGGCGAAGAGGCGCTCAAGAATCTCGACGAGGCCGGCATCGTCTATATCGGCGCCGAGGTGAAGCCGAGCGACATCCTCGTCGGCAAGGTGACGCCCAAGGGTGAATCGCCGATGACGCCCGAGGAGAAGCTGCTCCGCGCCATCTTCGGCGAGAAGGCGTCCGACGTGCGCGACACCTCGCTTCGCCTGCCGCCGGGCGTCTCCGGCACGGTCGTCGAGGTCCGCGTCTTCTCCCGCCGCGGCGTCGACAAGGACGAGCGCGCGCTCGCCATCGAGCGCGCCGAGATCGAGCGGCTTGCCAAGGATCGCGACGACGAGAAGGCGATCCTCGAGCGCAGCTTCCATTCGCGCCTCAAAGAGCTGCTCATGGGCCAGGAGGCCGCGAGCGGGCCTAAGGGCTTCAAGAGCGGGACCAAGATCACCGAAGCGGTGCTCGCCGACTACACGCCCGGTCAGTGGCGCCAGATCGGCATCCGCAACGACAAGCGGATGGTCGACATCGAGGCGCTCAAGAAGCTGATGGACGAGTCGATCGATCATCTGCAGCAGCGCTTCGAGAGCAAGGTCGAGAAGCTGCAGCGCGGCGACGAGCTGCCGCCCGGCGTGATGAAAATGGTCAAGGTGTTCGTCGCCGTGAAGCGCAAGCTGCAGCCCGGTGACAAGATGGCGGGACGCCACGGCAACAAGGGCGTCATCTCCAACATCTTGCCAGTCGAGAGCATGCCTTATCTCGACGACGGCACGCCCGTCGACATCGTGCTCAATCCCTTGGGCGTGCCGAGCCGGATGAATGTCGGGCAGATCCTCGAGACCCATCTCGGATGGGCCTCGGCAGGACTCGGCCGGCAAATCGGCGACCTGGTCGACAAGGTGAAGCGCAACTCGGGCAAGACCGCGGAGCTGCGCAAGTTCCTGACCGGCATCTACACCGACAAGGGCGACCAGACAGACATCAAGGCGATGGAGGAGCCGGAGGTTCTCGAGCTCGCGGAGAACCTTCGTGCCGGCGTGCCGGTGGCAAGCCCCGTCTTCGACGGGGCGCGCGAGGAGGACATCGTCGAGATGCTGAAGGAAGCCGGGCTCGACACCTCGGGCCAGGTGACGCTCGTCGACGGCCGCACCGGCGAGGCTTTCGATCGCAAGGTGACGGTCGGCTACATCTACATGCTGAAGCTCCACCACCTCGTCGACGACAAGATCCACGCTCGCTCGATCGGGCCCTACAGCCTCGTCACGCAGCAGCCGCTGGGCGGCAAGGCGCAATTCGGTGGTCAGCGCTTCGGCGAAATGGAGGTATGGGCGCTCGAAGCCTATGGCGCCGCCTATACCTTGCAGGAGATGCTGACGGTGAAGTCGGACGACGTGTCAGGCCGCACCAAGGTCTATGAGGCGATCGTGCGTGGCGACGATAATTTCGAGGCGGGCATTCCCGAGTCCTTCAACGTCTTGGTGAAGGAGCTCCGGTCGCTCGGCCTCAACGTCGAGCTCGAGCAGCGCAGCTATTGACGAGGGCGGGTGCGGCGGCATCTCGCGCTACCGTATCCATCACGGATTACCCAGAGAGGGATCGTTCATGAACGAGTTGATGAACATCTTCGGGCAGGTCACGGGACCGCAGAGCTTCGATCAGATCAAGATCTCGATCGCGAGCCCCGAGCGGATCCGTTCATGGTCCTACGGCGAGATCAAGAAGCCCGAGACGATCAACTACCGCACCTTCAAGCCGGAGCGCGACGGCCTTTTCTGCGCCCGCATCTTCGGTCCGATCAAGGATTACGAGTGCTGGTGCGGTAAGTACAAGCGCATGAAGTATCGCGGCATCATCTGCGAGAAATGCGGCGTCGAGGTGACGCTCTCGAAGGTGCGCCGCGACCGCATGGGTCATATCGAGCTCGCGTCGCCCGTGGCGCATATCTGGTTCCTGAAGTCGCTGCCGAGCCGCATCGGCTTGCTGCTCGACATGACGCTCAAGGATCTCGAGAAGATCCTCTACTTCGAGAGCTATGTCGTCATCGAGACCGGCCTCACGCCGTTGAAGCTCCATCAGCTTTTGACCGAGGAGGAATACCTCAAGGCGCAAGAGGAACATGGGGAGGAAGCCTTCGAGGCGATGATTGGCGCCGAGGCGCTGCGCAAGATGCTGGCGGCGATCAGCGTCGAGGAGGAGCGCGAGCGGCTCCGCACCGACTTGCGCGAGACCAATTCCGAGGCGCGGCGCAAGAAGTACGTGAAGCGCCTGAAGCTTGTCGAGGCGCTCATCGCGTCTCGCAGCCGCCCGGAATGGATGATCCTCGAGGTGATCCCGGTGATCCCGCCCGAGCTGCGTCCGCTGGTGCCGCTCGACGGCGGCCGCTTCGCCACCTCCGATCTGAACGATCTCTATCGCCGTGTCATCAACCGCAACAACCGCCTGAAGCGGCTCATCGAGCTGCGCGCGCCCGACATCATCGTGCGCAACGAGAAGCGCATGCTGCAGGAGGCGGTGGACGCACTCTTCGACAACGGCCGTCGCGGCCGCATCATCACCGGCGCCAACAAGCGGCCGCTGAAGTCGCTCTCCGACATGTTGAAGGGCAAGCAGGGCCGCTTCCGTCAGAACCTCTTGGGTAAGCGCGTCGACTATTCCGGCCGCTCGGTCATCGTTGTCGGCCCCGAGCTCAGGCTCCATCAATGTGGGCTGCCCAAGAAAATGGCGCTCGAGCTCTTCAAGCCTTTCATCTATTCGAAGCTCGAGCTCTACGGGCTCGCCAGCACCATCAAGGCGGCCAAGCGCATGGTGGAGAAAGAGCGGCCCGAGGTGTGGGACATCCTCGAGGAGGTGATCCGCGAGCACCCGGTGCTCTTGAACCGTGCGCCGACCTTGCATCGCCTCGGCATCCAGGCGTTCGAGCCGATCCTCATCGAGGGCAAGGCGATCCAGCTCCATCCGCTGGTCTGCACCGCCTTCAACGCCGATTTCGACGGCGACCAGATGGCGGTCCACGTGCCGCTCTCGCTCGAGGCGCAGCTCGAGGCACGCGTCTTGATGATGTCGACCAACAACATTCTCTCGCCCGCCAACGGCAAGCCGATCATCGTGCCGTCACAGGACATCATCCTGGGCCTCTACTACATCACCATCGAGCGGCCCGACTGGCGCGGCCCCGAGGTCCGCATCAAGGACGCAAAGGAACTCAAGGCGGCGATCGAAGGCCATCAGGTCATGGTGTTCGATCCCAACGACAACGCCGAGCCCGTGAAGTCGGGTGCCGTGGCGCATCTCGACCAGCTCATCAAGAAATCGGGGGTGAGCTTCCACCGCGTGCCCTACTTCGACAACGTCGGCGAGATCGAGCGCGCGCTCGAGGCCGATGCCGTCGGACTCCATGCCCGCATCCGAGCGCGGCTCCGCCGCAAGAACGGCGACGGCGCGGCCGAGGTGCGGACCGTCGTCACCACGCCCGGCCGCATGCTGCTCGCCGAGATCCTCCCGCATCACGCGAATATCGGCTTCGATCTCGTCAATCGCCTTCTCACCAAGAAAGAGATCAGCAACGTCATCGACCAGGTCTATCGCCATTGCGGTCAGAAGGAGACGGTGATCTTTTGCGACCGCCTCATGGCGATCGGCTTCCAGCAGGCCTGCAAGGCCGGCATTTCCTTCGGCAAGGACGATCTCATCGTGCCGCACGCCAAGGAAAAGCTGGTGAGCGTCGCCCGCGAGAAGGTGAAGGAGTACGAGCAGCAATACTTGGACGGCCTCATCACCCAGGGCGAGAAGTACAACAAGGTGGTGGACGTCTGGTCGAGCTGCACCGAGAAGGTGGCCGAGGAGATGATGAAGGTCATCCGCTCGGCGAAGCCCGGCGATCCCATCAACTCCGTCTGGATGATGGCCGATTCCGGCGCCCGCGGCTCAGCGGCGCAGATCAAGCAATTGGCCGGCATGCGCGGCCTCATGGCGAAGCCCTCGGGCGAGATCATCGAGACGCCGATCATCTCGAACTTCAAGGAAGGCTTGACCGTGCTCGAGTACTTCAACTCGACGCACGGCGCTCGCAAAGGCCTAGCCGACACTGCGCTCAAGACCGCCAACTCCGGCTATCTGACGCGGCGTCTCGTCGACGTGGCCCAGGACGCGATCATCACCGAGGAGGATTGCGGCACCACGCGCGGCCTCACCATGCGTGCCGTCGTCGATGGCGGCGAGGTCATCGCGCCGCTCGCCGACCGGATCCTCGGCCGCTCCGCCGCCGTCGACGTGGTCGATCCCTTGAACGGCGAGCTCATCATCGCCGCAGGCGGGCTCGTCGATGAAGAAGTGGTCGAGCGGATCGACCGCTCCGGCATCGACAGCGTGCTCATCCGCTCGGTCCTCACCTGCGAGACGCGGGTCGGGCTCTGCGGCAAGTGCTACGGCCGCGACCTCGCGCGCGGCACCATGGTCAATATCGGCGAAGCGGTGGGCGTCATCGCCGCGCAGTCGATCGGCGAGCCCGGGACCCAGCTCACCATGCGCACTTTCCATATCGGCGGGGCGGTGCAGCGCGGTGCCGAGCAATCCTCGATCGAGGCGGCGTTCGACGCCAAGGTGCGCATCAAGAACCGGAACGTCGTCATCAACTCAAGCGGCGTTCCGGTGGTCATGGGTCGCAACACCGAGCTGGCCCTCCTTGACGAGGCCGGCCGCGAGAAGGCGCGCCACCGCGTGCCCTATGGCGCGAAGCTCCTCGCCGACGAGGCCGCTATGGTCACCAAGGGCCAGAAGCTGGCGGAATGGGACCCCTACACCATTCCGATCATCACCGAGAAGGACGGCATCGCCCATTACGTCGACCTCACCGAGGGCATCTCGATGCGCGAGGTGGTGGACGAGGCGACGGGCATTTCGTCCAAGGTGGTCATCGACTGGAAGCAGCAGCCGCGCGGCAACGATCTGAAGCCGCGCATCACGCTTAGGACGCCCAAGGGCGATGTGCTGACCTTGGCGAACGGGCTTGAGGCGCGCTACTTCATGTCGGTCGACGCCATTCTCTCGGTCGAGAACGGCGCCGAGGTGAAGGCGGGCGACGTGCTGGCGCGCATTCCGCGCGAGAGCTCCAAGACCCGCGATATCACCGGCGGTCTGCCCCGCGTCGCCGAGCTCTTCGAGGCGCGCCGGCCCAAGGACTTCGCCATCATCAGCGAGATCGACGGCCGCGTCGAATTCGGCAAGGACTACAAGACGAAGCGCCGCATCGTCGTCATTCCCGGCGAGGAGGGGAAAGAGCCGGTCGAGTACCTCATCCCCAAGGGCAAGCACATCAGCGTGCAGGAAGGCGACTTCGTGCAGAAGGGCGACTTGCTGATGGACGGCAACCCGGTGCCGCACGACATCCTTCGCATCCTGGGCGTCGAAGCGCTCGCGAGCTACCTCATCAACGAGATCCAGGAGGTCTATCGCCTCCAGGGCGTGCGCATCAACGACAAGCACATCGAGGTGATCGTCCGCCAGATGCTGCAGAAGGTGGAGATCGAAGATCCCGGCGAGACGACCTTCCTCTCCGGCGAGCAGATCGACCGCTCGGAGTTCGACGAGGAGAATCTCAAGGTCGAAAAGGAGGGGATGAAGCCGGCGATCGCCCATCCGGTGCTGCAAGGCATCACCAAGGCGAGCCTGCAGACCAACTCCTTCATCTCCGCCGCCTCCTTCCAGGAGACGACGCGCGTGCTTACCGAGGCGGCGGTGTCGGGCCGCATCGATACGCTCTCCGGCCTCAAGGAGAACGTCATCGTCGGGCGCCTCATCCCGGCTGGCACCGGCAGCGTCATGGCGCGCTGGCGCCAGGTCGCGGCCGAGCGCGACCGTGTCTTGGCGGCGCAGGAAGGTGAGAAAGTGCCGGCGATCGAGGCCGACAAGCCTGCCGCAGAGTGAGCCTGCCGACGAAAGGGGCCGGCGGGAGCCGGCCCTTTCTGTCGAGCTCACTCCGGTCTGAGCAGCGTCACCCGCAGGCTTGACCCGCGGGTCCACGTCTTTCTTGGCGCGGAAAGACCTGGATGGCCGGAAGAACGCCCGGCGATGACGATGGGTGCTTGACTTTGGAGTACTCGCGCCGCCGTGGTGCTTGACGGAGGGGGTCCTCATCCATATTATCCGCGCACCTTAAACGGGGGGCTGGCGGTAGGTAGCCACCTAGACGCAGCCCGGTAACACTTAGATTGGCTCAGCGCCGTGCGAGACGGCGCGCTTATCCGGAGTTCGCAAAGACCCGTGATGACGGTGCGGGATGCACCTCGCGCGGGTGATTGTGCTTGATGAGGGTGGCGGTCGATGCCGACGATCAATCAACTGGTTCGCAATCCGCGCCGGCCGCAAGTGGCGCGCAACAAGGTGCCGGCGCTGGCGCGCTCGCCGCAAAAGCGCGGCGTCTGCACCCGCGTCTACACCATCACGCCCAAGAAGCCCAATTCGGCGCTCCGCAAGGTCGCGCGCGTCCGCCTCACAAATGCCTTCGAGGTGACGAGCTACATCCCGGGCGAGGGGCACAATCTTCAGGAACATTCGGTGGTGCTGATCCGTGGCGGCCGCGTCAAGGACCTGCCGGGCGTGCGCTACCACATCATCCGCGGGACGCTCGACACCCAAGGCGTCAAGGACCGCAAGCAACGCCGCTCGAAGTACGGCGCCAAGCGGCCGAAGTAACCGGGCAAAAGAGGCACAGCCATGTCGCGCCGTCGCGCCGCCATCAAGCGAGAGGTCCTGCCGGATGCCAAGTTCGGCGACCCCGTCGTCACGAAATTCATGAACTGCCTCATGTATGAGGGCAAGAAGTCGGTCGCCGAGCGCATCGTCTACGGCGCGCTCGACCGCATCACCAAGCGCTCGGGCCAAGATGCGCTGAAGACGTTCCACGACGCGCTCGGCAATGTGCGCCCGGCGGTCGAGGTGCGCTCACGCCGGGTCGGCGGCGCCACCTATCAGGTGCCGGTCGAAGTGCGCCCCGATCGCGGGCAAGCGCTCGCCATCCGCTGGCTCATTGGCAGCGCGCGCGAACGCTCGGAACACACCATGGAGGAACGGCTTTCGGGGGAATTGCTCGATGCCGCCAACAACCGCGGCAACGCCGTGAAGAAGCGGGAGGACACCCACCGTATGGCGGACGCCAACAAGGCGTTCTCACATTACCGCTGGTAAGGCGGCTCCGGAGCTTCCCATGGCACGCACCACCCCTCTCGATCGCTACCGAAACATCGGCATCATGGCCCACATCGATGCCGGCAAGACCACGACGACCGAGCGCATCCTCTACTACACCGGCCGCTCTTATAAGATCGGCGAGGTCCATGAGGGCACCGCCACTATGGACTGGATGGAGCAGGAGCAGGAGCGCGGCATCACCATCACCTCGGCCGCCACCACCTGCTTCTGGCGCGACCATCGCATCAACATCATCGACACGCCCGGCCACGTCGACTTCACCATCGAGGTGGAGCGCAGTCTCCGCGTGCTCGACGGCGCCGTCACCGTGTTCGACAGCGTCGCCGGCGTCGAGCCGCAATCGGAGACGGTGTGGCGCCAGGCCGACAAATACGGCGTGCCGCGCATCTGCTTCGTCAACAAGATGGACCGCATCGGTGCCAACTACACGCGCTGCATCGAGATGATCAAGGATCGTCTCGGCGCCGTGCCGCTGGTGACGCAGCTGCCGATCGGCGTCGAGAGCGATTTCGTCGGCATCGTCGATCTCGTCACCATGAAGGCGGTGAAGTGGCGTGATGAGTCGCTGGGCGCCAAGTTCGACATCGTCGGGATCCCTGCCGATCTCGCCGACCAAGCGGCCGAGTACCGCGCCAAGCTCGTCGAGCTCGCGGTCGAGCAGGACGACGCCGTCCTCGAGAAGTATCTGGGCGGCGAGGAGCCCGACGCCGATACGCTCCGGCGCTGCATCCGCAAGGGCACAACGAGCTACGCCTTCGTGCCGGTGCTCTGCGGCTCCGCCTTCAAGAACAAGGGCGTGCAGCCCCTCCTCGATGCCGTCGTCGATTATCTCCCGGCGCCGACCGAAGTGCCGGCGATCAAGGGCGTCAAGATGGGCAAGGACGAGCCCATCGTCCGCCACGCGTCGGACGAGGAGCCGTTCGCCGCGCTCGCCTTCAAGATCATGACCGATCCCTTCGTCGGCTCCATCACCTTCGTGCGCATCTATTCGGGCGTGCTCGCGAGCGGCACCGCCGTCCTCAACTCGGTCAAGGACAATCGCGAGCGCATCGGCCGCATGCTGCAGATGCACGCGAACCATCGGGAGGACATCAAGGAGGCGCGTGCCGGCGATATCGTCGCGCTCGCCGGCCTCAAGAACACCACGACCGGCGACACGCTCTGCGATCCCAATTCGCCCGTGGTGCTGGAGCGGATGGAATTCCCCGATCCCGTCATCGAGATCGCGGTCGAGCCCAAGACCAAGGGTGACCAGGAGAAGATGGGGCAGGCGCTGGCGCGGCTTGCGACCGAGGATCCGTCCTTCCGCGTCGCCGTCGACCATGAGAGCGGGCAGACGATCATCAAGGGAATGGGCGAGCTCCATCTCGAGATCATCGTCGACCGCATGAAGCGGGAGTTCAAGGTCGAGGCCA
>DASZAN010000153.1:0-14199 GCA_035945115.1 Allostellaceae bacterium | reverse complement strand
CCAGCGCTTTCTTGCAAATTCGATTACTTCACCCTTCGCACTTGTCCGCACCAACCAGCAACTTCGGCATTCTTCACGGGCGACTAAGAGGGAGCGAAAGCGTCCGCGCCGAGCGGCCGCCAGGGCGACGGCGGCGCTCGGCCGAGGCGCGCACGAGGAAGGCGGGGGCTTCTTCAACGCCCTTAAGCGCGCTACCGCCGCGCTCGGCAAGCGCCTGCGCTTCGACCTCGTCGACGCCGCTTAGCGCTGATCTTGATCCGAGCGCGGTGAATACACATCTTAGTACTACAGCTTCTTCATTCTGGAACCGCATGGCGGCTTTCTGGAACCGCATGCCGGTTCGAGGAGGCACCATGACAAGGATCGCATTCTCTCCTCCCAAGCAATGGGAGGACATGGTTGGCGTTGCCCTCGGCCTCTGGCTCATGGCCTCGCCTTTGGCGCTTGACTATGGCGGGATGACGGCGGCGCAAAACGCTGTCGTCATTGGCTTTCTGCTCGTCGCAGCGGAGTTCGTGATCTTGTCCTTCTTCCGCGTCTGGGAGGAATGGATCGACGTCATCCTCGGCCTGTGGCTGGTCATCTCGCCTTGGGTCTTGGGCACCGCCTTGGTGGCGACGGTAAATTTCGTGATCGTCGGCGTGCTCGTCCTGGCGCTGGCTTTCTATGAGATCTGGGACGAGCGCTGGCATTCGGCTCATCCCGCGTAGCGGTGGCACCGCAGCGATCGCGCCGCGTCAGACGGGCGACGAAGAGTCAACGATCCGCAGCCCTCAGGCTGCGGTGGCGCAATCAAGGTAGATAAGCGCGCGCGCGTCGCAGCGGCGGGCTCGCGCGGCGTGTGCCTATTTGCGCAGCGACGCCAAGACGCGAGTTCCTTCCACCGCTTGGCGGATTCCTTCTAGGCTTTCGGCGTTTTGAGATATTGTATCTCGTGCTGGTACAAGCCCGTGGGTGTTCGGAGCAAACGCCAACCGACGGGGAGCCATGGATTCGAATAGCCCGCCGATGTTTGACCCGACCGCGCCTGCGTACGTGCGCAATCCGTATCCAATTCTAGAACGGATCCGAGACGCCGAGCCGCTACATCGAAGCAAGATGGGTTGGCTTGTAACTCGATATGAGCACGCCGCAGCCATCCTCCACGATTGGCGTACATGGGGAATTGTCTTCACGCGCGAAAGACTACGCGCACTTTACGGTCCTGGGCCGATGTTCGAGTACGCCAGCCGCCGGATGAGCAACTACAATCCGCCTGACCACACGCGGTTACGCTCGCTTGTGACCAAGGCTTTTACGGCGCGGCGCGTTCAGGCGCTGCGGCCACGCATCGAAATGATCGCCGATGAGTTGTTGCGGGCGGTGGATGGCGCTCGTGAGTTTGACATAATCGAAACGCTGGCCCATCCATTGCCCTGCCAAGTCATCTGCGAGATGATCGGCGTACCGCTCACATATTCACCGCAATTGAGTGAATGGACCGGCGCTGTGCAGTCGGTTCTCGCACCTGTTCCGCTGCCGGATCGGATACCAGCGGCGAACCAAGCGGCGAGCGAGTTTATGGCGTTCATACGGGCGTTGGTCGTCGAACGGCGCCAGCGGCCTGGCGACGATTTGCTGAGCGCGTTGATCGCCGCGGAAGACAATGGCCAGCGACTGACCGAAGAAGAATTGGTTACCACTGTGCTGTTCATGTTTTCGGCAGGCCACTCGACGACCCGCGACCTAGTCGGAAGCGGGCTGCTTGCGCTGTTGCAGAATCGCGACCAATGGCAACGCGTGACTCGCGATGCTTCGTTGGTGCCAAGCACCGTCGAGGAATGTCTACGATACGCCCCTTCGATAACGCTTTTCGGCCGCAGGGCGCTGATGGACACGGCTGTTGCCGATACTCCGATCCCGGCAGGGGAGTCCGTATTTGTTTCGATCGCGGCGGCGAATCGTGATCCTCGCCGTTTCTCAGATCCCGACCGCTTCGACATTAGTCGCAGCGACAACGAGCATCTCACTTTCGGCGGCGGCATCCACTTCTGCCTTGGTGCAACATTGGCGCGTGCAGAGGCCGGGGTGATTTTTGAAACTCTGTCTCGGCGCCATCCCGGAATGGAGTTGGCCGAGCAGACGGTCGAGTGGCGCGACACCATTTCCATGCGAGGCCCCAAGGCCGTCCGGGTCGTCGTCTGAGCATCGTTTAAGGGTTTCCGAACGTGTAGGAGCGTGGAAAGTTCGAGGTCCTCCGACGTCTGCTCCGGGTCAGCTGCGTCGATTTTGACCCATGTCTGCGCCAGGTCTGGTTGGAGGGTAATATCGGAAGTAAGCGGAAAGCTGCGGGCGTTGGTAGAGCCGTGATTCAAGCTCGAGGCGTGCCCCGTGACCATCTTTTCGCTCCGCGCAGCCAGCAACATGACTAGCTGTTAGCGGCGAACTGATCGGCCGAGCATATGGGCTCTGCTGCGCTATACTATCCAATGGGAGGCACACGCCATGCGCATGAAAGCCGCCATCTTCCGCAAGGTGCATGAGCCGCTCGCGATCGAGGAGGTGGAGATCGATCGGCCGCGGGCGCGCGAGGTATTGGTGCGCACCGTGGCGACGGGCGTCTGTCACAGTGATCTTCACGTCGTCGATGGGCTCGGGCGGTTTCCGCTCGATCGGCCCTATGTGATGGGGCATGAGGGCGCGGGCGTGGTCGAGGCGGTGGGCGAGGAGGTGCGCGCGGTTCGGCCCGGCGATCATGTAGTGGCGTGTCTTTCGGGATTCTGCGGCAACTGCGCACAATGTCTTTCCGGTCATCCCAATCTCTGCACCGGCAACATCCACACGCGGAGCGACGGCGACACGCCGCGGCTCTCGCAGAAGGGCGCGCCGTTCCGGCAATTCCTCAATGTCGCGAGTTTTGCCGAGCGCATGCTGCTGCACGAGAATTCCGTCGTGCGCATCGATGCCGATCTGCCGCTCGATCGCGCGGCGCTGGTGGGATGCGGCGTGCTGACCGGCGTCGGCGCGGCGATGCGCAGCGCGGGACTGCAGCCGGGACAGACGGTGGCGGTGTTCGGCTGCGGCGGCGTCGGCTTGTCGATCATCCAAGGTGCCCGCATCGCCGGCGCGCGGCAGATCATCGGCATCGATGTCTTCGCCCAAAAGCTCGAGATGGCGCAGCGGGTGGGTGCGACGCATGTGGTGAACGGCGCCGAGGACGATGCGGTGAAAGCCGTGCGCGCGCTCACGGGCGGCGCCGGCGTCGATCACGCCTTCGAGGCGGTCGGCACCGCGGCGCTCGTGAAGCAGGCGATCTTGAGCCTCGCCATCCGCGGCACCGCCACCATCGTCGGGGTGCTGCCGCCCGAGGCGGTGATCGAATTTCCCTGGATGGCGATAAGGCCGGAATGCAAGGTGCAGACCTCCCGCATGGGCTCAAACCGCTTCCGCTGGGACATTCCGCTCTATCTCGACTTCTATCGCCAGGGCCGGCTCAAGCTCGACGAGATGGTGACGAAGCGCGGCCGGCTCGAAGACGTGAACGAAGCCTTCCGCGCCATGCGCGCGGGCGAGGTGGCGCGCACCGTGCTGACGTTCGATTGACGATGGATAAGATTCGCTACAGAGGCGGTGAGACGGTGAGAGAGTCTTATCCCCCTCATCTCCCTTCATCCCCACATCCCCATCTTTTTTGGTCGGACGAATAAAAAGGGGATGGGGAGATGACGGGGGACAAGGGGGAGGTCGATTGGATGCATCGGGAATGCGCGCGGAAGATTTTGGCGCGCATAAGCGTGCCTTCATTTTCTTCTCACTGCCTCACTGTCTCTGTGATGAGTCTTTTTTCTCGACGGCTCGTCGCGCTCGCGCTCGTCCTGCTGGTCGTCGTCGCCGGCGGGGAGGCGCGGGCGTGGGGGCGGGAGGGGCATCGCATCGTCGCCGACATCGCCGAGCGCTATCTCGCGCCAGAGACGGCGCGGCAGGTGCAAGGGCTGCTCGCGCTCGAGAACAAGGCGGGCCTCATCGACGTCGCCGACTGGGCCGAGGAAATCCGCCGCGAGCGGCGCGAGACCGCGCGCTGGCACTACGTCAACATTCCCATTCATCCGCCGCCTGGGACGACCGCGGGTTACGACGCGGCGCGCGATTGCGCGGAGGGCCAATGCCTGGTGGCGGCAACGGAGCGTTTCATCGCCGTGCTCGCCGATGCCAGCGCGCCGGCGCCGGCGCGGCTCGAGGCGCTCAAATTCGTCGTGCACTTCGTCGGCAACCTGCATCAGCCGCTTGACTGCGCCGACAACGACGATCGCGGCGGCAACGATGTGCATATTTATTTCGCCAATCAGCACATGACGCTGCACGGCCTCTGGGATTGGGGCTTGCTGGCGCCGGCGGTCAACGGTCGCGAGCGCGCTTACGCCGATCGCCTGGCGGCCGCGATCGACGCCAAGGACGTGCCCCTCTGGCAGCGGAGCGCCGCTGCCGATTGGGCCAATGAGAGCTTCCGCCTGGCGCGCGCCTTGATCTATGGCGAGATGAAGCCCGAGGGGCGGACGCTCGCGATCTTTCAGGGGAGCGAATACCTGCCGGTGATCGACGCGCAGCTCGAGAAGGCGGGCGTGCGGCTCGCCGGCGTGCTGAACCGCGCCCTCAGGTAGCGAGCGCCGCGACGCGCTCGGCTCATAAGTTTGACACGGCCGCTCCTTTTCATGGCGTCGCACTATTGTTACTTGCGTCGCAGCGCGCCCGGGCTTTTACTGGAAGGGAAACGCGCCCAGAGAGATGGCGCGCCCGCGAGCGGAGGCGCCATGACAGCAGCGAGCGCGATGTACAGCGGCGTGATCGGCGACAAGCTCCTCTTCGTCATGTTCGGCGGCGAGACGGCGGACGTGCAGCTCGAGCCTGGGCAAATTCTGTTCGCCAATGGCGATCCCAGCAACGACATGTATGTCGTGCTCCAGGGCACGCTCACCATCCGCAACGGACCGGTGGTCTACGAGGATGTCGGGCCCGGCGGCATCGTCGGCGAGATGGGCCTCGTCGAAGCGCATTTGCCGCGGAGCGCGATGGTCTATGCCAAGACCCACGCCGAGCTGGTGACGATCGACGAGAAGCGCTTTCTCGAGCTCGTCGCCGCCAATCCCGATTTCGCGCTCGCGGTGATGCGCATCCTCTCGCGGCGATTGCGCCGCATGGACGAGCGCTACGAGACGACGCGCAGCGACGGCGTCTGAGAGCCCTTTCAAAAAGAAGAAATTCACCACAGAGACGGTGAGACGGCGAGAAGATCGCGCGTGGCGCGCAGCAGCCGCCTTTCTGCTCGGTTCTCATTGCCTCACCGCCTCTGTGGTCAATCTTTCTTGCTACCGCTTGTCGAGCCCGCATGTCGCACATGCGAGATGGTCGCCTTGCGCCGGCGCTCTCGGAGGCCATAGCATGGGCGGGCAAGATCGAGGCGGCGACCGCGTGGGGCATGCGCGCGCCAGCCATGACAACGCGAAGGGGACGAGACGTGACCACTGTTTATCAAACGCTCATCTTGGGCGCATCCTATGGTTCGCTCCTGGCAACGAAGCTGGCGCTCGCGGGCCATCACACGACCTTGGTCTGCCTGCCAAAGGAGGTGGACGCGATCAACGCCAAGGGCGCGCGCGTGCGCCTTCCCGTGAAGGGCCGCGCCCAGCCGGTCGAGATCGATACGCGCCAGCTTCCGGGCAAGGTGGTGGCAGCCGGACCCAACGCGGTCGATCCCGGCAAGTTCGATCTGGTGGCGCTCGCCATGCAGGAGCCGCAATACCGCTCATCGGGCGTGCGCGAGCTCCTGGATTGGGTGGCGCGCTCGCGCGTCCCCTGCATGTCCATCATGAACATGCCGCCGCTGCCTTACTTGAAGCGCATCCCCGGCCTCAACACCGACGCGCTTAAATCCTGCTACACCGACGCCACGGTGTGGCAAGGCTTCGATCCCGCGGCGATGACCTTGTGCAGCCCCGACCCACAAGCCTTTCGTCCGCCCGAGGAGGATGTGAACGTGCTGCAGGTGACGCTCCCCACCAACTTCAAGGCGGCGCGCTTCGAATCCGAGAAGGCGACGGCGATGCTGCGCCAGATGGAGCGCGACATCGAAGCCGTGCGGTACGATGTGGGTGACGGCAAGATCGAATTGCCGGTGAAGCTCAGGGTGCACGACTCGATCTTCGTGCCGCTCGCCAAATGGGCGATGCTCATCACCGGCAACTACCGCTGCGTCCAGAAGGACGAGGCGCGCTCGATCAAGGACGCCGTGCACCGCGATGTCGCCGAATCGCGCGCGGTCTATCAATGGGTGACGGAGCTCTGCCTCAAGCTCGGCGCGGCGGCCGCCGATCTCGTGCCCTTCGAGAAATACGCGGCGGCGGCGCAGACCCTGGTGCGGCCCTCCTCGGCGGCGCGCGCGCTCTTCGCCGGGGCGCCCAACATCGAGCGCGTCGACCGCCTGGTCCAGGCGATCGCGCAGCAGAAAGGCATGCGGCTTCCCGTGCTCGACACGACCGTGGCGCTCGTCGACGCACGCCTCCAGCAGAACCGCAAGCAAGTCGCCTGATCGCCGCCTCCGGAACCCGCGGTTGGTTCCTGCCGTTCTGGACTCCGCGAATGCGTCGCGGCGTCCTGAAACCGTCGCGCGCATATCCGTTGCGAAGGAGGCTTGCCACCATGATCATCGGCCTCATCTGGATCATCGCCGGCCTGGCGATTGCGCTCACGCAAAGCGTTCCGGACGGCAATGTGATGGCGAGCCTGGCGCATCCCCAGGGCGTCGCCTGGCAACTCAATCTCGTCGGCGCCGTGGGCCTGCTGCTCGCCTGCCTCGGTTGCCGCATGTTTCAGGCCGGCCACTGGGCGCGGCGCTGGGGCTGACCCACTCGCGCTAGAGGCTCCCTCACAAAGAGCGGCTTGAGCGCGGCTCGCGCCCGGCGCACGATCATTGTCGTCAGATCGCGGCGAGGCGCGATATCCCGCCTTCGCAAAGCGTCCGATATCAGAAAACAAGGGGTGGAGGAGACGATGCATAGACGCGCCTTCTTGGCCGCGATGGCCGGTGCGACGGTCACAACTGTAGCCAGTGCCGCGACAACCGAGCGGCCGCCGGGGGCAAGCGGGGTTCCGCTGGCGCCGAGCCAGCCACTGCCCTTGGGGCCGCTTTCCGGGAGTCGTTATCCGGATCCGCATGTCGAGTCCCTCAAGAAGCCCAAGGGCGGCTTCGGGCAAGGCGGGTTCCCGGGCTTCGCCGGTACCATGGCGGTCGAGCGCGTCGCCACCGGCTTCCGCTGGGCCGAGGGTCCCGTCTATTTCCCGGCGGGCGGATACGTGCTCTTCAGCGACATTCCCAACAACCGGATGATGCGGTTCTGCGAGGACGACGGGCACACCAGCGTCTTCCGCCAGCCATCGATGAACTCGAACGGCAACACCATCGATCGTGAAGGCCGGCTCGTCACTTGTGAGCACGGCGGCCGGCGTATCACGCGCACCGAGCTCGACGGCTCGATCACCGTCATTGCCGACAAATACAATGGCAAGAAGCTGAACTCGCCGAACGACATCGTCGTGGCATCCGACGGCTCGATCTGGCTCACCGATCCGATCTATGGGATCGGCGGCAATTATGAAGGCGTCAAGGAGCAGCCCGAACAGGAAAAGCACAACGTCTATCGCGTCGATCCGAAGTCCGGCGACATCAAAGTCGTTGTCGACGACTTCGTGGAGCCCAATGGCATCGCCTTCTCACCCGACGAGAAGAAGCTCTATGTCATCGACACCGGCTTCACCGATGGTCCGGACAACCCCTCGCACATCCGCGTCTTCGACGTCGATGTCGGGAATGGCAAGGTCTCGAACTCCAAAGTGTTCGCGGAGATGCCGAAACCCAGCATCACCGACGGGATGCGCGCCGACATGGAAGGAAATATCTGGTGCTCCGTCGGCTGGGGCGATCCCAATGAGGACGGCGTGCGCTGCTATAGCCCCGCGGGCGAACTGCTGGGCAAAATCCACATCCCCGAGACGGTCGCCAATTTGTGTTTCGGCGGCAGATTCAGAAACCGGATCTACATCTGCGGCTCGACATCGCTCTATGCCGTCTACACCAGTGCCACGGGCGCGATGAAGCCTTGATGGAGCAGCATGGCGTGCGCCTTCGGTAAAGCGAGATGGCCGGCTCTACTTTCGACCGTAGAAAAAATTCCGCGCTGAGGACGCAGAGGAAGCGCGCAGGAACGCAGAGGAGGTTTAATCTTCTTTGCATCCTCTGCGCATTCCTTGGCGACCGCCGCGCTAAATCCGGCTCCGGCGCGAGACCCCTCCCTCTCTCCGCCGGGGAAAGGGTTGGGGTAGGGGGGCGGTGCGCGCTAATTTATGGTCCGCCAACGGAGGGAGGGCGGCAATGGCAGCGGTCACGAAAGAGCAGCGGTTGGTTTTCCCCGGACTCGGTGGTCTCTATGAGGCGCTTCATCCCTGGGGCTATACGCTGATCCGGTTCGGCGCCGGCGCGATTCTCATCTATCACGGCTATATGAAATTGTTCGGCGGCATGGCGGCGCGGGTCGGCGCCGGGCTTTTGGGACCGATGGGTTTCCCGGCGCCGGTGGCGTGGGGCTATTTCCTGGGTGCGCTCGAATTCTTCGGCTGCATGGCGCTCGCGGTCGGCCTCTTCACGCGTCCCATCGCGCTCGCCTTGGCGATCGAGATGGCGATCGTCACCTTCGCCGTGCACTGGAAGAACGGATACTTCTTCAGCGCCGCGGGCGGCGGCTTCGAATTTCCCCTGCTGCTCCTGGTGCTCTATCTCGGCATCCTCTTCCACGGACCCGGCCGCTATTCGTTGGACCGGATGATGGGCCGCGAGCTCTGAGCTTGCGGCTCACTGCGTCCTGAGGTCGAGAGCGGCGAGCGTGTCGAGATCGAGCGCGCCGCTGGGCTTCAAACCCTTGCTGCGCTGGAAGTTCTTCACGGCTTGCGCGGTGCGCGGCCCCCAATTGCCGTCGATATTGTCGCGCACATAGAAGCCCAAATCGTGGAGGCGCTGCTGCACCTGAAAGACGGTGTCGCGCGACACCGCCGGCGCGGCTTCGGGGCGCGCGACCGCGGGCGCGGGCGCGGGCGCGGGCGCCGGCGCGAGCGGCGCCGCGCCTTGGGCGACGGGGATCCAGCTCCCGTCCGCCTGCTTGCAGGCGGTGTTCTCGGTGCGCTGCGGCACGCCCTGCACCACCGCTTCGGTGACGTAGTTGCGGCAAGGCTCGCCGTTGGGACCGCGGAGATCGGCGGTGGGTGTCGCCCAATAGCTCGAGCCCGAGCCGGGATTCTGCCAAGCGACGGGCTGATTGGCGGGCGCGTGCTCGAGCGTCTGGCCGACGCAGTTCTGGTCGGTGTCGTCCATGGAGCGGCCGATATAGCCGCCGGCGAGCGCACCGCCCACCACGCCCAAGACGGTGACGACACCCTTGCCGCTGCTCTTGCCGAATTGGCTCCCCAAGAGCCCACCGGCGGCGGCGCCGGCGGCGCTGCCGATGAGATTGCTCTTGGACGTGCTCAGCACCTGGCTCAAGGCGCTGTGGTCGCAATAGCGCTGATCGGTGCCGAAGCTTTGCGCCTGCGCCGGGCCGGCGAGGAGACCGGTCGCGAGCGCCAGCGCGACGCTGCGCGTGAGGGCTGACGTCATTGCCGTTGCGCGCATCGCATCACCCTCCCTGCTGGGCTTCAGATAGTGGACACGTCGAACCATAGTGCGCGGCGAGGCCGCCCAAATACAAGCTGCTGGCGGCGCGTGCCTGCAATGAAATACTAAGTTAACCAATCACTGGTTGAGTCGGCCGCGCCGGAAGAGGAGAGAACGATTGGCACCTTGGGCCGCATGATCGCGACGGTGATCGCATTCCTCGTCTATGGAAGTCTCAGCATCGTCTACGCGCCGCAGGCGACGCTCCTGACGGGCGATGTCGCGGGCAAGCAGTTCGAGAACAGCGATGCCGCCTACCTCACCTCGATCTATTGGATGCAATTTCTGAGCGGCATCGGCGGCGGCCTCTCGCTCGCGCTTCTCGTGGTGTTGGTGTTCATCTGGCTGAAGCCGATCATGAACGCCCGCGCTCGGCCCATGCCTATTACGACAAGAACGACTTCACCGAGGCCTACACCATCCTCCCCAACGAGTCTGCCTTCTGGATTCCCGATGCCGGTGCCAACAAGGAAAACCAGGCGCAGCTCGAATCGGAGGCCTATCTCAATGCCAACAAGGTGGCGTTGAAGCGCTTCGTCGTGCCGCATACGAAGCTGCAAGGCTCGGGCTCGTTCTTCGACTTCTACGTACCAGCCGGTCGTCTCATCATCGTCGACCGCACCCCCTTCAGCCGCGAATGGGTGGACGCGCAAGACCGCGGCACCTCGCCACGCAAGGAGGGCTTTCCCTGCCAGAGCAAGGAGGGGCTCAATATGACCGTCGGCGTGGCGCTTGGCGCCTCGGTCTCGGAGCAGAACGCCGCCAAATACCTCTACCGCTTCGGCGTCGTGCCGCCCAAAGGCAACCGCAACGACCCGCAGATCATTTTCGCCTCGGTGTTCTTAAGCCGCAGTGTCAAAGAGGTGATGGACGATTTCGGCCGCAAGAAGGTGTCTGAAATCATCTGCGACCAGATCACGGCGCGAAGCTTTGACAAGGTCAACGAGGAGGCGAAGCAGATCAAGGACACCGCCGCCAAAACCATCACCGAGTATTTCGCCACGCTCGGCATCACCATCGACTTCGTCGGCTGGGCCGACACCTTCACCTTCGACAAAGAGGTGCAGGATGCGGTGAACCGCCGCTACATCGCCAACAAGGATCAGGAAATCGCGGCAGCTCTCCAGCCTTACGCGAACGTCATCCAGGCGCTCGCCGCAGCGCAGGCGCTGCGCGCTTTCGGCGAGAAAACCGACGGCAAGCTGCCGACGACGATCGTCGGATTGCCGCCCGAGTTGGGCGCCATTCTCGGCACGGTGCTGAGGTCTGGCCCGCCTGGGCCCAATGCCGCGACGCGCTGAGATCGCGCCGCCAACTAGCGATTTTCCTTGACAAAATCCCGATGAACTGATACAAATCGCGAACGCTAGGAAAAGGCCCGGGGCGATCTGCCCGCCGGGCCTTTTTCTTTTCCCCACCCTTCCACCGGCCAGGAGCCTCACGTGCATGAACCCGCGGCAGCAGCGCTTTGTCGAGGAGTACCTTATCGATCTGAACGGCTATCGCGCGGCGGTCCGCGCCGGCTATGAGGAAAAGTGGGCGCGCAACATCGCCTCGCGCCTGCTGCGCCGACCCGAGATCGCCACGGCGGTGGAGAAGGCGAAGGAGGAACGGCGCGAGCGGCTCCGCATCACCGCCGACCGCGTGCTCACCGAGCTCGCGCGCCTCGCCTTCGCCGATATCGGCCGCCTGCTCGTGCGCGACGGGAAAGGGTTGTCGCTCAAGGACACGAGCGATCTCTCGCCCGACGATCTCGCTGCGGTCGCGGCGATCGAGGTGAGCGCCGACGGCAAGGCGCGCGTGCGGCTTCACAACAAGCTGCGCGCGCTCGACGCAATCGCGCGGCATCTGGGGCTCTTTGAGAAATCGGCGGCGGAAAAACACGGCACCATCCCATCGGAGCCGCTCTTCGATGGCCTGCCGGCGCGCGAGCTCCTGCGGCGCAAGCTGGCGCAGCTCGCGAGCGAAGAGGTGGAAGGGGAAGCGGAGGAGCGGGCGGCGGAAACGGGCGATTGAATGCGGCCCTCAGTGTCAGCTTCGACCAAAGTTTCTTTCATCGTCATTCCCGCGAAAGCGGGAATCCAGTGCCACAGATCCATCGCTTGCCCTGGGTCCCTGCTTTCGCAGGGACGACGAAGATAGGGTTCGTCTACTCGAGGCTCCTGTGGGCTAGGACGCCGCCGCCTCGCGCAGAAGCTCGCTTTTGCGGCGCTTGACGCTGGCCGATTTGAGCTGGCCGCAGGCGGCCATGATGTCCTCGCCGCGGGGCGTGCGCACCGGCGAGGAATATCCGGCGGCATTGACGATGTCGGCAAAGAGCTTGATCGCCGCCTCGCTCGAGCGCTCGTAAGGGGCGCCCGGCCAGGGATTGAAGGGAATGAGATTGACCTTGGCGGGAATGCCGGCCAAGAGCCGCACCAATTCGCGCGCCTCGGCCGGGCTGTCGTTCACGTCCTTCAGCATCACATACTCGAAGGTGATGCGCCGCGCGTTGCTCGAGCCGGGATAGGTCCGGCACGCTTCCAGGAGCTCCGCCAGCGGATACTTCTTGTTGAGCGGCACCAGGACGTCGCGGAGCGCGTCGGTGACGGCGTGGAGCGAGATGGCGAGATTGACGCCGAGCTCCTCGCCGCAGCGGGCGATCATCGGCACCACGCCCGATGTCGAGAGCGTGATCTTGCGCCGCGACAGCGACAGGCCCTCGTGATCCATGACGATCTTGAGCGCCGTCGCCACGTTCTCGTAATTGTAAAGCGGTTCGCCCATGCCCATGAGGACGATGTTGGTGAGCTGGCGATCGTCCTGCGGCGAGGGCCATTCGCCGAGCGCGTCGCGCGCCAGCATCACCTGGCCGACGATCTCGGCCGCGGTGAGATTGCGCACGAGCCGCTGCGTCCCGGTGTGGCAGAATTTGCACGTCAAGGTGCAGCCCACTTGCGAGGAGACGCAGAGCGTGCCGCGATCCTCCTCGGGAATGTGCACGCACTCCACCTCTTGCCCGTCGGGAAAGCGCAAGAGCCATTTGCGCGTGCCATCGACGGAGGCGAGCGTGCGGGCGACGCCGGGCCGGCCCACGACATAGCGTTCGGCGAGCTCGGCGCGAAACGATTTGGCGAGCGTCGTCATCGCCGCGAAGTCGGTGGCGCCGCGATGATAGACCCAGTGCCACAGCTGGCGCGCGCGGAAGGGCTCGGCGCCCATCGCCTTCATCTCCGCGGCGAGGTCGCCGCGGGAAAGCCCGACCAGGTCCTTGCGCTCATCCATGATGGCGCAAGATATAGGGTTCGGGGTGCAACGCGGCAAAGGAAAAGGAAAGGGATTAGGAATTGGGGATTGGGGGGATGAGGGGAGATGGAGGGGAGCCTCCCCCAATCTCCAGCAATCACCCCCATCCCCTTTGGTTAGGGCATAAGGGAGCACCGAGACACAGTTTACGAGGTCTCATCGCGGCTGTGCGGGATGCTGGCACCACACTCTAGTGCGCTGCTTCACCGGCCGTCCTTTTACCTCTCAGAATCTCGATCAACGCTCTGGCAGTCGCGCACCAAAACTCGAAATCGTCACACGGCGCGCCCCGCCTGAAGTCACGCTCAAGCGCCTTGAGCTTCGACTCGATGATCGCCACGGCGTGCTCGTGGTGCTTATCAATAAGGCAAGCAGCAGTGATCCAGGGTAGCCGATCCATAGCGAGACGGTACCTCTCACCGCCTTACGCTTGATGAATGGCGGATCGCCCGTCTTTGAGCCGCATTTGAAGTGGTTGTTCCCCGTATAGGGCATTCTTGGGGTACGGTTTTGAGTGCTTGCACCGTTGCCTGTCGTGCAGGGAGGACAATGATGATGCCAGCAACAAAAAATAAAATCGTATATCTCAACCACGTCGCTATCGGCTCAGCCACCAACTGGGGTGATGTGTCCCTTCTTTTGAGCGCTGCCCTTGATCGGGATGTCAGGGTTCCCGAGGCGATGAAGCGTGGGATCGAGGGGCCAGATTTTTTCTACATTACGACGCCCCAATTAAAGGTCGTTTCCGATACAGGACCCTCTCTATAGCGAGACCTTATTGGGTGTCGTCATCGGCTTTTGGGCGGCAGCCTGGATTTGCTTTGGCAGCATAAAAACCCAATCGGCAAACAACTCCTCCAACCGCTCCGCCGCTTCATCGACGGACATCCAATGCCAGGGTCTGTCTTCCAGCACAGCGACCATCTCGCTCCACTCAATGCCGCCGTTCTCGGCAAGCTCAATGATTGATTGGCCGTGATTGATGAGAGCCTGATTCTCATGGGCCGCGACCAGTGGCCAAGGAAGCGCGGTCGGCGTCTCTGGAAACGCCAGGCTTCGGTCCCTATCGACGACAAGCGGGAACAAGGAGGAAGCAGACATGGGAGCAAGGATATCGCCGATACGGTTGATCGAGCGTTAGCATTTATCGAATTTCCTTCCGACCACAGCGCCTGATTTGG
>DASZAN010000152.1:0-10847 GCA_035945115.1 Allostellaceae bacterium | reverse complement strand
TAACGTTATGCGGCCGTCGAGGAACAACAACATCGGGATCATCGTGTCATCGGTCTCGCGGGCCCAGCCAAGCGCCTCCTCAATGTAGGGTTTGGCTGACTCGGCCGTCATTCCTTCGCGCCAACCAAGCCAAGCAATCTGTGAACTAGCCGTAATCCGCAGATTGTCGTTCGTGCTCGAACGTGGCTGGTCTTGCAATAGTTGGCGCACTTTCCTCCAGTGTTTAATCGCCTGCGCGGAATTGGTCGATCCAACCCACATCGCCGCCCGCTTCGCATAGTTCGCAGCATTGAGGCATTGGCCTGCCGCCTCGAAATGATACGCGATAAGCGCGGCAAATTCGTCGATGCGATCCTTGTAGTGACGCTCCATCGCCTGAGCCACAGACGCATGGAGCGAGCTACGTCTCGCCTTGAGCTGCGATGCATATGCCACCTCCTGGATCAGTGGGTGGCGAAACGCATAGTGGTGTCCATCGGCCCCAAGTTGATGCTTAAGGAGTTCGCTTTCACATAGACGATCCAAGATGGTGCCGATTTCTTCAGTCGCATCGCCAGCGACATCTTCGAGCACCGTCAAAGGATACTCTTTGCCGATAACTGCGCTGATCTGCAGTATGGACTTTTCGGTGTCGGCAAGACGATCGATGCGCGCTCCAATGACGGCCTGAACGGTTGGGGGGAGCGGACCATCGCTGGTTCTGAGTCCAAATCTGTAGTTACCTACCTCTCCGACGAGCGAGCAGTTTTCCGCAAGAGAGCGAACAAGCTCTTCCGCGAAGAAGACGTTCCCGGCGCTTCTATCCGCAATGCGCCTGCGAATGTCGCGAAGTTCTGGTGCGGTACCAATCAGTTCCTCCACCAAAGCGTCGGTCTCGGAGGGACTCAGCTCGGCGAGCGAAAATTGCTGATAGTACGGGCAGCTCATCCACGGGGCGGTGTAGGACGGCCGGTAGTTGAGCACGAGCATGATGCGAGTGCCATCAATCGCATCAACTAACGTGCGAACAAAATCCTCACTCGCCTCGTCGAGCCAATGTAGATCCTCGACTATAACGACGGCAGTATTTGCACCAACTTGCTTGACGATATGTCGAACGATTTCGAGCAACCGCGCGTGCCGCGCCTTGGGTGGAAGCTGCAGGGGGCGAACGACATCGGTGGCTAGACCAAGAAATTCACATAGGAGCGGAAGATCGACATCCAATGCCGAGCCAAATTCCGATATACTTTCTGCTATGCGCGCGCGCGCGGCGACTATGCTGTCGGTCGGCAAAATGCGAAAGAACAGACGCAAGAGCTCGAGGACCGGCTGCAGGGGCGTGGCGTGCCCATATGGCAAGGCACGGGCCTCAAGAACAGGAATGAGGCGTCCACGGCACCATTCGGCGAATTCATAGCAGAGTCGACTCTTGCCGGTTCCGGGGTCTCCCGAAATGCCGATAACATGGCTATCGCCGTCCTCAGCGTCTTGTAGAGCGCGCTGAAGCGCCTCCATTTCGTGTTCGCGCCCTCGGAACGAGGTTAACTTCATCCCGCGGAACTGTTGACTGGCAATCGCGGGTTTCAGGCCAAGCAAAGCATAGATTTCGATCGGTTCGCCAAAGCCCCTCAACGCGTGTTTGCCGAGCGGCCGCACGTCGCAATAAGGACGCACGAGCCGATAACAGGCGTCGGTGATACAGATACCGCCGGGATCGGCAACGTTCTGCAGGCGACTCGCGAGATGAATTGTAGCACCGTGGGCACCTTGCTCCTTCACCAGCGCTGAGACCTGAGGGTCCGACACCACGTCGCCTGAATGCAGGCCCACACGGAGCGTCAGCCCCCCCTCTACCGTATGGAATGCATCTTGGACAGCGAGAGCGCTCTCACAGGCCAGCAGCGCGTGGCCTTCTTGTGCCCGCGGAGCACCAAAGAGCGCCATTATTCCATCGCCCAATGTTCGCACGACTGTGCCATCGAAACGCTCGATGGTTTCGCACATCGTCATTACCGCTGGGCGTAGATGCTCCATTGCCTGCTCTGGATCTAGGCCGGCAATAAGCTCGGTCGAACCAACGATGTCGGCAAAGAGGACCGTGGCATACTTGCGTTCCGCGCCGAGGCGCGCCCGATTCAGCCTAACGCTCCCGACTTCCGGGCCGGGAACGAGCGCGGCGCCGCAGGAACCGCAAAACGACGCAGTCCGTGAATTTCTGTATCCACAATTTGCGCACAACACACCAAGCCGCACTCCGCAGTTCTCGCAATGGCGATTTTCAGCAGGGTTGTCAGCGCTGCACACGGGGCAAAGCATTGACGCAGCCACGCTTCGAGTTATTTGATTACGCCATAGTTTCTCTACACGCCAACGGTGTTATAGGCGTGCGCTGTCTGCAACGCTAGAGTCTCGTGTTAGGCCCGGGTTGTCGACAGCGCACCATTATCAATGCGATCGTCAGTGCGACGAAAACTGACCGATCTTCGACGCTTCACGCCAACTCCTCCAGCAACGCCTTCGCCTCCTTCAGGTCCGGCGTGTCGAAGCCCTCGGTGAACCAGCCGTAGATCGGCGCGAGGAGATCGCGGGCTTCGCTGCGCTTGTGTTGATTGCGCCAGAGGCGGGCAAGGCTGGCGGACGCGCGGAGGTCCCATAGCTTAGCGCCCTGACGCCGCGCGAGCGCAATCGCATCGACAATGCTGGCTTCGGCGGCAGCGCGATCGCCAGCGAGCATAAGCAAGTCGCCCCGCATCCGAAGCGTCTCGCATTGGAACCATCCGCACTTTGTCGCATTGGCCTGTTGCTCGGCCTCGGCGAGGTACAGAAGCCCGACTTCCGGGCGCTCAGCAATTCGATAGGCGTCAGCCAAGATCGTGAGCGCTAGTGGTCCAATGACGGTTGCGCGGATGTCCGACAACACGCTGGTCAGCAGCGAAATCCCTTCCTCTACACGCCCTACCGCCGCCAAGGACCAGCCACGGGCCAAAATGGCTGTCCTGTGCCAAAACGCAAGCTCGCGCCCGGACGAGAGCGCCAAGAGTTCGTCCGTGTAGCGCAACAACGTTAACGGCGCATAGCGAGCGCACCAACCTGTTTGCCAAGCTGTCCAAAGGATGTGGGCGAGCGTTGGCGCATGCGAGACCTCACGCGCTTCGGCCAAGGCTTCATCGCAACGCGCACGCGCTTGATCGAGATAGCCGCTGCAGGCCAGCGTGGCCATTAAGTAACCTAGCAGAGCGACATGCGTGCTGACTGATGTCAGCTCCGCGTACAAGTCCTGCTGCGCCGGGTCGTAGAGTTTAAGTCCCTCTTCCAGGGAAGCACGCGCCGCCAGAAAGTCACCGAGATAGAGGTTTGTCCCTCCGCTTGCACGGCAACCCACCACCCGCGTGGCGACATCATCCCGCGCCTCGCCGAGGTGCTCCATCTCTGCCGCGAACTGCCGCGCTCCCGTGAGATCGGCTCCCACAAAATGGCTCACCCATTGGCCGTAGAGGATCGGCAAAAGCTTGTGCGGGCGACCCAGTTCATCACAGAGCTGGCGCGCGCGGGAGTAAGCCTCGCTTGCCGTGCGCGTGTTGAACCCTTGGGTTTGAAACAATGCTCGACCGAGGGCGATCTGTAGGTCGAGTTCGTGTTCCTTGCGCGAGCTGCTGTCTGGGAGGCTGGATACCACGGTCAAGCCTTTGCGGAGCAGCGCCTCTGCTTCGACCATCGCCGAACGTGCCAGCGCCTGCTGCCCCGCCTTCAACCAGTTCTCAATTGCGCGCTCAGCCAGCCCCGCCTCGGTAAAATGATGAGCCAGCAATTCGGGCTGGGATTTGGCCATCTCCGGGAATTCGATCTCCAGCGCCACGGCGATACGCGCATGAAGCTCCTGCCGCTGGCGACGCAACAACGTGCCGTAAGCAGCGTCCCGCACAAGTGCGTGCTTGAAGATGTATGTGGATTGTGGCGCGACGCCGCGCGCGAATAGGAGGCCGGAGTTAGTAAGTCGATCCAGCGCGCCCTGTAGGTCCTGCTCTGATAGGTCGGCAATGAACAAAAGCAGATCGTATGCGAAGTCGCGGCCGATCGCCGCGCCCTTTTGCGCGATGTCCTTAGCCACCGGTCCCAGCCGATCGAGCCGCGCCATCAGCGAAGCGTGGAGGGTAAGGGGGACCGACGAAGTCGTGTGCGGTATGGCTGTGAAAGCCGCGGCACCCCGCGTACCGGCTTCAATCACCGCCTTCGTCAGCTCCTCCACAAATAGTGGGACACCGTCCGTGCGCTCGACAATCTCGGTCATTATTTCATGGGGAATGCGTTGATCTTCCGCTACTCGTTTCGCCAGTACCGCAACCTCGCGCCGACCAAGGCGACTTAGATTGAGCGTGGAGACATACGCTTGGCCGATCCAAGGTGGTTGAAACTCGGGCCGGAAAGTGATGATCAGCAGCACTGGCAGGTTTGCCACGCGCTCAACAGTCCTGTCTAACAGCTCGCGTGAGCTGGGGTCGATCCAGTGGACATCCTCGTAGACCACGAACACGGGCTGTTGGCGGGTCAACATCTCAAGCTGCCGCACCAGCGCGTCAAATATCTTCTCTTTTTTCCGTTGTGGGCTCAGGTCGAGAGGTGCGTAAGTAGCGCCTACCGGGATCGACAGCAGCTCCGCCATCAGTCGAACGTCCTCATCGTACGGGGCTGGAGAGGCAACCAGCGACGACAGCTTGTCGAACTTCGTCTCCGGCGCATCGTGCCGCTCGAACCCCGCTGCGCGTTCAAGCTGCGAGATTACAGGATGGAAAGCACTGTCTGTGTGTTGTGCTGAGCAGAAGTATCGCAGCCTCGTGTGCAGCTCGTCTTGAAGTCGCTCCTCAAGCGCCACCGTCAGTCGCGACTTGCCGATCCCTGGTTCGCCCGACAGCAACACTACACGGCCTTCCCCGCTCACTGCCTGCCGCCAGCGGCGCAACAGCAGTTCCAGCTCCTCCTCACGCCCGACCAGCGGAGTAAGCTCGGCTCCGTGCTGTGCCTCGAAGCGGCTCTGCGCCGTGCTAGCACCAAGCACCCGCCACGCCTGCGTTGGATCGGCCAACCCCTTGAGCGGCACCATGCCCAAGTCGCGATACTCGAACATCCCGCCCGCAAGCCGCCTCGTGCTCTGCGAGATGACCACCTGCCCCGGCTCGGCAAGCGTCTGTAGTCGGGCTGCCAAGTTCGGCGTCTCTCCAACCACCCCCTGTTCTTGCGCCGCGCCCTCTCCAATCAGATCACCAACCACGACCACGCCCGTGGCGATGCCGACGCGAACCTCAAGTGCGACACTATGGCCCGTACGAAGGTTTGGCATTGCTTCGATTAGCGTCAAACCACTGCGCAGTGCTCGCTCTGCATCATCCTCGTGCGCTTGCGGGTAGCCGAAATACGCCAGAACCCCATCACCCATGTATTTCGCCACAAACCCGCCTGACTTGGTGATCTGCTCGGCGCAGCAGCGGTGGTACGCGCCGATGATCTCGCGCATGTCCTCGGGATCGAGGCGAGCCGAGAGCGCAGTTGAGGCGACGAGATCACAGAACATGACGGTGAGCTGGCGACGCTCGGCAGAGGAACTCGTGGGAATGGAGGTGCTGGTTGGCTTTACGGGTGCGATGGCACCTTCCTGGATCAGCGCCTTGCCGCACTTAGAGCAGAACCTCGCACCAGCACGATTAGAGGCGCCGCAAGACGGACAGCAGACCGGGAGAGCTGCACCGCATGTGTCACAGAAGCGGCTGTTGTCGGGCATCTCGGAATGACAGCTCGGACACTCCATGCTGCGGCCCGTATGTTATGTGAGCCGCGTTAGACGTGTGAACGAAAACGGCTCCGGCACACATTCCCTAATCCTAGACAACAGAGCTGTTACATGTTCGGCCTTCAAGTGGGTTTGCGCCGCGGCCTGATCCGTCCATCGCTCTACCAGGATATACGTCTGGGGCGTCTCTGCACGATACCACTCGTACCGCAAACATCCCTTGTCGTTTGCCAGCGTGTTCGCTTCCAGTTGCCTTACGAGCGCCTCAAACTCTTGCTCTTTTCCTGGCTTCACACGCTGGGTAACGACGACATCGAACATGTGCATCTCCTTGAGTAAGAGCGCTCACTCCGGTAGACCTGCCCTTCGCAGCCCTTGTTCAAATCTGTCCGCGTCCTCAGCGCGACGGAATGGAATTCGTCTTCTGGTATCGCCGACGCGAGCCTGAGGACTGATTTCAAGCATTCGCGAGATTGCGTTCCGTGCTTCCTTCAGACGCCCGAGGAATGCAGTACTTGCTGCAAGAGTACGGAGCGCCGGAAGAAAGTTCGGTTGCTCCATCAAAACTCTTTCTGATCGGAATGCCGCCTCCTCAAAGCGTCCGGCGCATAGGCAAGACAAAGCAGCGGCAGTTGCCATCTGACCAGCTTGCGGGCCAAGTGGGCTGAGACGCATGGCGTAATCCTGTTGCTCAACCGCCTTTTCATGCTCTCCAAGATACGTCCTTACCCATCCGCTTGTATGCCAAGCCAAGGCCCAGTTTGGACAGATGCTCAAAGCACGATCAACGAGCATAGCTCCAGCCTCTAACTCGCCACCGATATAGGCTAATGCAAAGCCGCTCGTTGCAAGCGCCACTGGATCGTCCCCTGCCAACTCAGCGCCTCGGCGCGCAAGCCGCAGACATTCAGTAGTCTCCCCCTGAGGATCAGCCATCCAACCATTCTGCTTGCGTACGCTGTAATTAACTGCCGCCCAGCCATAGGCCGCAGCAAAATTCGGGTCGAGTTCGATGGCTTTATTGAAGAGATGCAGCGCATCTTCAGTGGATCGCTGACTTGGAACCCCATACACGCACGCCAACCCGCGAAGGTGGCAGTCGTAGGCAACGAGGCTCTCGGTGGGTTTGCGAAGGGCGCGTTCAATCTCGGCCCGCTCCAGTTTCGAGGCGATGGCACCCACCACGCGCGTAGTAATTCTATCCTGCAAATCGAAAACATCTTCGAGCGCACCGTCAAACCGATCCGCCCACAGGTGCGCGCCGTTAGTTGCGTCAATAAGCTGTCCAGTAATGCGCACCCTGTCTGCTGCCCTGCGCACGCTGCCTTCGAGGACATAGCGCACACCAAGCTCGCGACCGACCTGCTTCACATCGACTGCGCGGCCCTTGTAGGTAAATGTCGAGTTGCGGGCGATGACGAATAGCTGTCGAAAACGCGACAGCGCAGTGATAATGTCTTCGACGATGCCGTCTGCAAAGTACTCCTGCTCGGGGTCGCCGCTCATGTTATGGAAGGGCAGAACAGCAATCGAAGGCTTATCTGGGAGCGCCAGCGGAGGAGAGGCTTTGCGAGCGCGTTCAGAAGCAGATAGCTGATACACTCGCACTGGCTGCGCGATGTTCTTGAGCTGCTGCTCACCCAAGTCGTCTGCCGCAATTGTTATCTTGCCCTGGATTTGTCGGTAAACGTCGGCTGACAAACAGATCGCTCCCGGCTCGGCGATACTCTCCAAGCGCGCGGCCACATTGACGCCGTCGCCCAGCAGATCATCACCCTCGACCACTACGTCACCCAGATTGATCCCGACACGGAACTCAATCCGCTTGTCTTGCGCCACGTCGCCATTGCGCGAGGCCATTCCCCGCTGCACCTCGACGCCACAGCGCACTGCATCCACTACGCTCACGAACTCGATCAGGATGCCGTCGCCGGTGGTCTTCACGATGCGGCCACCGTGCGAAGCAATCGTGGGGTCGATCAGCTCGCGCCGGAGGGCCTTGAGGCGCGCAATGGTGCCTTCCTCGTCGGCACCCATAAGGCGGCTATAGCCTGCCACGTCAGCGGCAAGGATCGCTGCTAATCTACGTTGAACGCGCTCGCTTCCCACAGCCTACTCCGCCGACGCGTGTCACGTAGCAGGTCGCAGAAGTTCCTGATACTTGAAATACAACCACCAGCCGATTGCCGATAGCACGCCGGTCAGGAGGACCGCGAACGTCCATAGGGGGAGCGCACCTTTGTACTCGCCGGACGCAGCGCTGTAGAGGAGAGAGAGACAAGCGAGCGTTCCGCCAGTGCACATCGCCATCATGAGCAGACCCTGACCGCGTGGGTCACGAGCCATAGTCCAGCTCGCGATGCCAAAAGCCGTCAGATAACCACCGGGCCACCGCAACCAGTTCGCTGGTGGTGGTACAGGCTCCTTGTAAAGGGGACCAACCATTTCGGGAATGAAGAGGAAAGTCAGCCCATAGACCAGGAATGCAATCGAAAAGATGCGAAGCATCGCCGTCAGATCCGCGTGGCTCCTCATGGCCCCCTCCCAACGATGTTCTCGTATCGAGTGTATCACCAGTAATCCTTCCTGCCCATCTCGCTGCACCGAAAGTGACACTTTCCGCGGCAGGTCAAGCGGCACCGGCAGTGGCTTGTGTCGCGGCTCAAGTTCTCCGAACGGCCCGCGTCGCACGTTGACTGATAGCTCAGTGAGGCGCAGGATATCGTCGTTGACAACCACGTGGAGGATGCTAACCCGCATGACTCCGCCCGGCTGTAACGAGTTGCCGACCGCTTGGCATCGGCAACCCATCGCAAAGTCCAAGACTAAGCTCGGCATTCCGAGCGCGGAGTCTTTGGTACTCCGCAATTGACCCCCGCGAGTCACGGTGTGGCGCTGAGCGGGGGTCTTGCGCTTATACCTGCAGTCTGTAAGTGCTGCGAGCGGCGGCAGCGTGTCCGTCATGCCTGAAGGTCCCGCGACACTGATGCAAAGGTGATCTCGCTCAATATGACAGTATCGCTGAGGGAGCTTGCGAAATTCGACGCGATCGGCCTCGCCGAAGAAATCAGGCGCGGGCGCCTGTTCGCGTCCGAAGTGCTGGAAGCAACCATTTCCGCCATAGACCACCTTAATCCTCGACTGAACGCTGTTATCTGCAAGCTCTATGACCAAGCGCGCGACCAAATCAGGCGGCTAGAACCACACCGGCCGTTCGCGGGCGTCCCCTTTCTGGCAAAGGATCTCTTTGCCGAGATTGCCGGAACCCCGCTCCATGAAGGCTCCGCGTTTCTTCAGAACCGGTATCGCTCCTCCGAGGACAGCGAACTCGTCGCGCGCTGGCGTGATGCCGGTCTGGTCATCGTTGGAAAGACCAACACGCCTGAGTTCGGCCTTAAACCGGACTGCGAGCCTAAAATCTATGGGCCGACCATCAATCCTTGGGCACCCCAGCGCACGACGGGTGGCTCGTCCGGTGGCTCTGCTGCGGCTGTGGCGGCACGGCTCGTGCCAATGGCTCACGCCAATGACGCGGGAGGCTCCATCCGGATTCCCGCTTCCTGCTGTGGCCTATTTGGATTGAAGCCCACGCGCGCTCGCAACCCTATGGGACCCTTCTACGGCGACGCGGGCAGCGGCATCGTCAGTGAGCACGCCGTCACCCGCAGCGTACGGGACAGCGCGCTGCTTCTTGATGTCACCGCGAGGCTCCGGGCAGGTGAGCCCTATTACGCGCCAAAATCTGAGTCCTCATTCCTCGCGGCGGCAGCGCGGCCACCGGGTTCACTGCGTATCGGCGTCGTGACCGATATCGGTGGCGACTATCGAACCCACGGCGACTGCATCGATGCCTGCCAGATCGCCGCAAAGTTGCTAGCGGACCTCGGCCACGCAGTAGACACGGCCAAATTCACTCACGAGGCCGTCGCCTATCATCGGCGTTGCGTTCATATTTTCTCAGCGATTACAAGCTGGGCAATCAAGGATTGGTCGCGCCGGACCGGCAGAGAACCCTCGGAACAGGATTTCGAGCCGTTCACATGGTTCCTCTACCAGAGAGGCGAGAAAATATCTTCCGGTGATTACCTGCTGATCATTCAGGATATGCAGAGGTATACGCGCGACATCGCCCGATTTTTTGAACGCTTCGATGTCATGCTCACCCCCACCATGATGGTCCCGCCGCCGGAGCTTGGGTATCTCACGGTTGGGAAGGGAAACATGCTGGAGGCGGCAAAGCGGATGACTCGCTACACCTTCTTCACCTTCATCGCGAACGGTGCAGGCCTCCCCTCCGCGTCATTACCGCTTCACTGGAACGCGGAAGGCCTTCCGATTGGTGTTTTGGCAACCGGCGTCGCGGGGTCCGAGGGAATGCTTTTTTCGCTTGCTGCTCAAATGGAAGAAGCCCAACCATGGTTGAGCAGAATACCCCCAATCTCCGTCTGATGTTTTGCAACCTCGGCGTTGCTCTTGATTCGTGATGCCCGTCGAACGCGGACAGCGCTATCGAGATCTCAGCTCAAGTCGCTTTGGCGTTTTTGGGGACTGAATGGGTCGTGGATGCCATCTTCCGAGGGACAGATGGGATCCAATATGCGCAGCTAGTCAATGCGTCGGATCTGACACAGCAGAAAACACTCGCAGTGGATGTTTTGACGGACAGAAGGCGGTTTGAGCGGGTGTAGCGGTGAGCCTACTCGGAGCCCGACCCGCAAGCGCTAAATTGGGCGCACCCTGCCCGGAATTCCGATGTCGCACTCCAAAGCCGCACGATCCCAGCAACCTGCCTCGGCAGCAGCGACATAGGTACTCGACAGGAAATCCAGCAGCAAATCATCGGGCTCCGCCGCATCGCGGAGCGCTTGATATGGCAGGATGAACTCACCGAGTTTTGCATCGAAATACGCGCCTGACTTGACTGGCCAGTCACGGAAACCCCGCGGCTCCGGGTAGGCGTAGGCGTAGAAGGCTGCTTGCGGAAATGCATCGTTCCCCGGCCAGAATCCCGCGCTGCTGACCTCGTGCGAATAAGCTTCACGCGTGACAGCGTCTGGAAGACCGGGGACACCGCCTGGATGGA
>DASZAN010000151.1:0-21337 GCA_035945115.1 Allostellaceae bacterium | reverse complement strand
GCCGGCGCGGCGCAAAGACGCGGCGGCGCGCCGCGACATGCTCAACAGCGCCGATCTTGTCATCCTCTGCCTTCCCGACGCGGCGGCACGCGAAGCGGTGCAGCTCATCGAGAGCAACTCAGTGCGCATCATCGACGCCTCGACGGCGCATCGCACCGACGCGGGCTGGGCCTATGGCTTGCCGGAAATGACGAAGACGCAGCGGCGGGTGATCGCCGAGGCGCGGCGCGTCGCCAATCCCGGCTGCTATCCGACGGGCTTCATCGCGCTGGTGCGGCCGCTCGTCGAGGCGGGACTCGTGCCGAAGACTTGGCCGATCACGGTGAACGCCGTTTCCGGCTATAGCGGCGGCGGCAAGAGCATGATCACGGAATTCGAGGACGAGTCCTCGCCCACCTATACGCGTGTTCCCTATCGCATCTATGGCCTCAACCTCGCCCATAAGCATGTACCCGAGATGCACGCGCATACCGGCCTCGTGCACCGGCCGCTTTTCACGCCGGCGGTGGGCCGCTACGCGCAGGGCATGATCGTCGAAGTACCCCTGCAGCTTGATGCGTTGCCGGTAACGCCGCGGGTGCGCGTGAGGGATGTGTGGCATGCGCTCGCCGATGCCTATGCGGGCGAGCATTTCATCGAGGTCGCATCCTTGGCCGAAGCGGCGGCGCTGAAGACGCTCGATCCCGAGGGCCTCAATGGCACGAACCGCATGAGGCTCTATGTTTTCGCTTCTGAGGATGGCGCCCAGCTGCGGCTTGTGGCGCTCCTCGACAATCTCGGCAAAGGCGCCTCGGGCGCAGCGGTGCAGAATATGAATCTCATGCTCGGTCTGCCGGAGACAAGCGGGCTCGAGCAGCCGCTCGCTTCATGAGGGCCACGACGTCACCGAAGAAAGAGGCGCGCTATATCGAAGAGCTGCCGCGCCACTACGCCCAGCTCGCGGCGGCCTATCGGCAGGAAAATGGAGATAAGGGGATGATCGGAGATGGAGGGGATCGGTGGCGGAGGCGTCGTGCCCTCCTCTCATCCCCAATTATCTCCTGATCCCCTATTTTTATACTCGCGAGCGACCGGCATGCGTTGATTGGCTCTTGCGTCAGCTCGCCTTCACCAGCACATAAGAGCCAGGCGCGTCCTCGAGCGGGGTGAGCTGGCCGTCGCCGGGCTTGCGTGCCGGCGCCTCGCCACCGCTGTATTGGCTGATCCATGCTTCCCAGCTGGGCCACCACGAATCTTTGTGGAACGTCGCACCCGTTAGCCAGTCGTCGGGGCTCTTCGGGAGTTTCTCGTTCTCCCAATGGCCGTACTTGTTTTGGCCCGGCGGATTGACGACGCCGGCGATGTGGCCGGAGGCGGCGAGCACGAACTTTACCGGACCCTTGTAAATCTGCGTCGCCGCGTATGTCGACTTCCAGGGCGCGATGTGATCCTCCTTGGTCGAGAGCAGGAAGCTCGGCAAGGTGATGGTGGAAAGATCGATCGGCACGTTAAGAAGAGAGATGGCCCCGGGCACGACCAGCCTGTTCTCCTGATACATGTTGCGGAGATAGAAGCTGTGCATCGCCGCCGGCATGCGGGTGGAATCGCTATTCCAGTAAAGCAGATCGAAGGGGAAGGGCTCCTTGCCGAGGAGGTAATTGTTGACGACGAAGGACCAGATGAGATCGTTGGCGCGCAACATGTTGAAGCTCGTCGCCATGTCCGAGCCTTCGAGATAGCCATGGGCACTCATCCGCTCTTCGAGGGAGCGAAGCTGATCCTCGTCGATGAAGACCGAGAGTTCGCCCGGCTCGGCGAAATCGGTGAGCGCCACGAAATAGGTCGCGCTCGCAAAGCGGTCGTCGCCGCGCGCCTTCATATAGGCGAGCGTCGCCGCCAGTAGCGTGCCGCCGAGGCAGTAGCCGATGACGTTCGCCTCGCGCTCGCCGGTCGCTTTTTCCATTGCATCGAGCGCTGCGAGTGGTCCTTCGACCATGTAATCGTCGAAGCCCTTCCGCGCGAGCCGCTCGTCTGGATTGACCCAGGAGATGACGAAAACGGTATGGCCTTGATCCACGGCCCATTTGATGAAGGAATTCCGGGGACGGAGATCGAGGATGTAGAATTTGTTGATCCAGGGTGGGATGATCAGCAGCGGCCGACGCTTCACGGTGGCTGTCGTCGGCTCGTATTGGATGAGCTGCATGAGGTCGTTCTGGAAGACGACCTTGCCCGGCGTGACGGCGATGTTCTGACCGACCTTGAACGCCTCCATGTCGGTCATCTTGATCATGAGGCGGCCCTTGCCGCGCTCGAGATCCTCGAGCACGTGCTTCAAGCCGTTGACGAGGTTCTCGCCGCCGGTCTCAAAGGTGGTGCGCAACACCTCGGGATTGGTGAGGACGAAATTGGAAGGCGCCATCGCGTCGACGAACTGACGCGTGTAGAAATCGATTTTTCGCGCCGTCTTGTCGTCGAGACCGTCAACCGTCTTCACCGTGCTCTGGAGCCAGCGCGCGGTCAGCAGATAGCTCTGCTTGATGAAGTCGAAGAGCGTGCTCTCGGTCCAAGCCGCATCCTGGAAGCGGCGATCGCCGGGCGAAGGCTCCGCGACCGGCTCGGCCTTACCGCCCAAGAAGCGTTCCGTCGTGCGCTGCCACAAGGTGAGGTAGTCCTGCCAGAGCGAGATTTGCGCCTTCATGAGCTGGGTCGGATCGGTCATCATCCGGCTCGTCATCTCGAGGAAGGCGCTGCCGATATTGAGGGGGTCTGCCATGCCGACGCCGTCGCCCGACTGGCGCGAGAGGAACTCCAGGACCAAGCGCTGGCTTCGCTCGGCGATCTCGGCCATGTCGCGCGACCACTGCACGGGGTCGGGAAGCTTGATCTCAGGGCCGCTCGTCTCTGTCATCCCATCCTTGTCCTGCCGCGCGCCGGGCGCCGCAATATACTCGCTCCGCTTGCTATTGATGGCAGGCGGATGCCGATCTAATAAACCGCCCGCGGGCGGTTTGAGCGCACTATATGGGTAGACGAGACCGCTTAGCCAGAGGAGCGCGATCCGGCATGGCGCAACGGGAAGCGGAGCGGCATCCGACGTGGTTGCGGCTCATGGCGCTGAGTGCGGCGGCGCTTTTGCTGGGCGGGTGCTCGTGGTTGCCCAATGCGCTCAACCCCATCGAGTGGTACCGGGATGCGACCGGCGCCTCGAGTCACGACGACGAGACCGGTAGCGCGCGGAACACGCAGAATCTCGAGGCGGGCGGCAAGCAGCCCTACCCCAATCTCGGCTCCGTGCCGAAGCCGCCGGATACGGCACTGAGCGCGGCTGAGCGCGAAAAGCTGCAAAAGGGTCTGGTGGCCGACCGCGCCAATGCCCGCTACAGCGACGAGGAGTTGCGTCAGGGCCGCACCGTCCCCCCCTTGCCGGGCGAGCCTGCCGCGACGGCAACGACCGCTGCAGCAGCCAGCGGTGCTGCGGCAGACGCTCCTGCCGGAAGTGCGCCTGCAAGCGGTGAGGGGAGCCCGGCTGCTCCGGGCGGCGCGCCCCAGCGCGCGCCACCCGCCCGTGGCTCGGCCACGGCGCCCCAGGAATCGCCCCTCGTGACGCCCCAGGTGCGCGGCACACCCACCGGTGAGGCGGCGCATGCCGCACCGCCCGCTCCGCCAGGCGTGGCGCAGGGCACGCAGCCGGCGTCAGGAAGGCCCGGCCCGGGCCGGCAAACGGCCCTCGTCCTGCCGCCCGCCGCGCCCACCACCGCGCCGTCGCAGCCGGCGGCTATGCGTGCGCCGTCGACGGGACGGCGAGCCAACGTCGTGCTGCAGGCGGCGGAGATCATGTTCTCGGGCGGCAGCACGAGCCTCAGTGAGCAGGACAACCGAAATCTGGCGGAGGTGGCGAAGCTCACCCAGAATGCCGGCGCCCACCTCCGTGTCATCAGCTACATGCGGTCCGCCTCGGGAGGCGATGCGGCGGAGCGCGAGCTGCACGCGTTTGGTGGCGCGGTCGATCGCGCCAATGCCGTGGCGCAGGCATTGATCAAGCTCGGCGTCGCCGCCAACCGCATCACCGTCCAGGCTGCGCCTGAATTGGTCAGCACCGGCTCAGACGCGGCGCGGGTCGAAGTATTCCTCGAATACTGAACGGAACCGATGCCCGTGAGACGCGCGTGAACAAGCCGCTTAAGATCGCCATTGCCGGCCTCGGCACGGTCGGTGCCGGAACCGTTCGCTTGCTGCAGCAGAATGCCGATCTGTTGGCGCGCCACGGCGGCCGGCCGCTCCTCCTCGCCGCAGTCTCGGCGCGCGACAAGGGGCGGGCGCGCGGCGTCGACGTGTCGGCGGTGCGCTGGTACGACGATCCCGTTGCCATGACGGCCGATCCCGAGGTCGATGTGGTCGTCGAGCTGATCGGCGGCAGCGAGGGCGCGGCGCGCGCCGCGGTCGCGGCGGCACTCGCCAACGGCAAACATGTCGTCTCCGCCAACAAGGCGCTCCTCGCCCATGACGGCACCGCGCTCGCGCGGCTTGCCGAGGAGCGCCGCGTGGCCCTCCTCTTCGAGGCGGCCGTCGCCGGCGGTATTCCCATCCTCAAGGTGTTGCGCGAGGGGCTCGCCGCCAATCGGGTGAACCGCGTCTACGGCATCTTGAACGGCACCTGCAACTTCATCCTGACGACGATGCGCGAGAGCGGGCGCGATTTCGCCGACGTGCTCGCCGAAGCGCAACGGCTGGGCTACGCCGAGGCCGACCCGAGCTTCGACATCGACGGCGTCGATGCCGCGCACAAGCTGGCCCTTCTTGCCGCGGTGGCGTTCGCCAATGCCGTCGATTTCTCGGGCGTCTATGTCGAGGGCATTCGCCATGTCTCGGCGCTCGACATCGCCTTTGCCGAGGAGCTCGGCTATCGCATCAAGCTTCTGGGCGTGGCGCGCCTCACCGAGCACGGCCTCGAACAGCGAGTTCATCCCTGCATGGTGCCGCGCTCGACGCCCATCGCTCATGTGGACGGCGTCTTCAACGCGGTGGTGGTGGAAGGCGATTTCGTCGGTCGCGTGGTGCTCGAGGGCCGTGGTGCCGGCGCCGAACCCACCGCGTCCGCCGTCGTCGCCGATCTCCTCGACATCGCCCGTGGGCGTTGGTCGTCGAGCTTCACCGTGCCCGCGGCATCGCTCGAAGCGCGACCGGCCTCGCCGATGCTGCGCCATGTCGGCGCCTACTATGTGCGGCTCATGGTGGTCGACCGGCCCGGCGTCATCGCCGACATCGCCGCGGCACTGCGCGACGAGCAGGTATCGATGGAACAGATGATCCAGCGCGGCCGCGCGCCCGGTGAAGCCGTGCCCGTGGTGCTGACGACGCACGAGACGGAGGAGGCAGCGATGCGCCGCGCGCTCGCGCGCATCAGCGCGCTCGAGACTGTCCTGGAGCCGCCGCGCATGATCCGCGTCGATAACCTATAAAAGCGGGAGGGAAAGCATGGCTCAGACCGATGGCGGCGCGATGGATCGCAACTTGGCGCTCGAGGCAGTGCGTGTCACCGAGGCGGCGGCGCTCTCGGCCTCGCGCCTCATGGGACGCGGTGATGAGAAGGCGGCCGATCAGGCGGCGGTCGATGCCATGCGCGAAGCGCTCAACAGCCTCGCCATCGAGGGAACCGTGGTGATCGGCGAGGGTGAGCGCGACGAGGCGCCGATGCTTTTCATCGGCGAAAAGGTCGGCACCGGCCACGGGCCGCGCATCGACATCGCCCTCGATCCGCTCGAAGGGACGACCATCACGGCGAAAGGCGGCGCCAACGCGCTCGCGGTCATCGCCATGGCGGCCCAAGGCGGCTTCTTGAACGCGCCCGACGTCTATATGGAAAAGATCGCCATCGGCGGCGGTTTGGGCGACGTCATCGACCTCGACGAGACGCCCGCCGCCAATCTAAAGAACCTCGCCAAGGCAAAGCACGCCGAGGTGTCCGACCTCGTCGTCTGCATCCTCGATCGGCCGCGCCACTCCGAGCTCATCGCCAAGGTGCGCGAGGCGGGCGCGCGCATCATGTTGATCTCCGACGGCGATGTGAGCGGCGTCATCGCCACCGCGCGTCCCGACAGCGGCGTCGATATCTACATGGGCTCGGGCGGTGCGCCCGAAGGCGTGCTCGCCGCCGCCGCGCTCCGCTGCATCGGCGGCTTCATGCAGGGCCGCCTAATCTTCCGCAACGACGATGAGCGCGAGCGCGCCAAGCGTTGCAGCATCAGCGATTTCAGCCGCAAATACGGGCTTCTCGACCTCGCCAAGGGCGACGTCATGTTCGCCGCCACCGGCGTCACCGGCGGCACCATGCTCCAGGGCGTGCGGCGGTTCGCCGGCGGCGCGGTCACCCATTCGATGGTGATGCGCTCGAAGACGGGAACAGTGCGCGTCATCGAGGCGCAGCACAATTTCCACCGCAAAGGCTTCCGCGCTTGGAAGTGAAAGTGTTAGGGAGCTTTCGCAAGGGAGACATGCGCGCTAATTTTTCTTGCCGCGCACTTCCTTTTCCTTGGCTTTCAGTTTCTCGATCGCGTTCGCCATTTTGTCGCAATAAACGGCCATCTCCGCGAGCTGGCGACGCAAGCCCAGATCCTTCGTGCCCTCAGCCTGTTGGCGGTAATCGGCCGCCATGCCGCGCATGATGCGTGCGTCGCGAAGCTGCATCGTCCACCCACGCCCTGTGGATAAAGCGGGCGGACTCTAGGCGTCAGACCTTTATGTACGGTTACGAAACGTTCAAGGATCGTTACGACCTTCGGTTGCGGTCCGCCTTCCCGACTATTTGATCTGGCAGGCGATCGCCATCGCGTTCGAAATATCCGGCGCCGCGGCTTCGGCTTGCCGTTTCTGGTTCTCCTTAAGATACGTCAAATAGGCATTCGCGATCTGACTCTGTTTCACCTTCTTGTCTCGAAGACATTGGGCGATTTTCGCCGTCTGGTCATTGAAGGCACCATCTTTGATGAGCTTTTGCTCCTGCAGCGCCGTCAACATGTCGATCGCGCCAGCTGCATATCCGAGCTTATAGCTGTTCGACGCTTTCATGAAGGTGTCGCCGGTCGTATACCCAGCGAGGGCAGTGCCGATCATGGCGACCAGCGCGACAGCCGTCGCACCGGTCCACAACATCTTCCGTTGCAGCCGCATGTAAGATCGCTCCTTTGAGAAACAAATTTCGCCGTCAGCTAGCGTCCAAACACCTGGAACTGGATCGGCACGCGGAGAATGACATGGGTATTTGGTGCGTCCTGGGTCGTGCCAATTCCGGTCGTCAGATTGACGGCGATCCGATCGTTGAAGCGATAGCTATAGCCAATCAGAACAGAGCCTATTTGCAGCGACGTTCCGACTTGTGCCAGTCCGTTTATCAGCTGCGGCGAGAAGGAGCTGTAGTCGTAGCCGATGCTGAACGAGGATGATTCGTTGATGCCGAAGCCCAAACCAAAGGAGAAATGGATCGCGCTGCCCGGATCGACTCTGCCGGAACCGACTCCGCCGATATTCGTGAGGTTCTTGGTTTCCGGAATGCCGAAGATGTAGCCGGCATTGAGAAAGAAGACCGCCGGATCACTTGGATAGATAACGGTTACGCTGGGCTCAACGTCATAAAAGCCGGAACCGGTCGCCACGTGCGACGCCAAGCCAGACTGCGGATTGAGCGGAATCGAGAACGGGTCCTTCCCCGTTTCGGACTTGACGCGAACGTTGGCGATGAAATAGGGCCATCCGCCCTCACCGCTGTTGATCTGGTAGTGCGCGGCCGCTTCAACGTCGCCAAGCCCGGCGCCGCTGGTGTTGAACTGTGTGTCGGTATTCGATTGCACATTGAGGGGTCGTTGGACGGCTTCTTGGCGGCCGTAGACGAGGGGCGCGCGGGCCTCGATCTCGAACCGGTTCGTGATACCCGCGCGGAACGTATTGATCTCTTGGAAGAGGTCCTGGTTGATTTTCGAGATATTGATGGCGCCGACCGTGATGGCCGGAATGATCGTCGTGCCCTGAATGACCGTGCTGTTGCTGCTGGTGTGGACGAAGTCGATGGTCGGCTCGTAGACGAACGCCCCCTTCGGCGTCAGCACGCCGCCGCGGTCGGTGAGCAAGTCAAGCTGGGGCGCGCGCTCAGGCGTCGGCGGCGCCTGACCGACTGGGGTCTGATCGCCTTGCGCGGTCTGCCCGGCGCCGCCGCGCAGGCTGCCGAGAGCTTCGGCGCTGAGCGGGGCGGAGACCTGCGGCGGCGAGACCTTCACTGCCACCGGTCGGGGCAGTTGCTCGAATTGACTGCGGAGCTTGTCGAGCTCCTCCTGCTGCTGCTGAAGCTGCTGGCGCTGCTGCTGCAGCGCCTGATCCTGCTGCTCGAGCTTCGCTTTCTGAGCATCGAGCGTGCTCAGCACTTGCGAAAGGTCGTCCTGACCTGCCGCCCGCCCCGGCACCGTTGCCAGGAGAGCCATCACAGCCGTTGCCGAGCCCAACGCCAGCCGCGCGCTTGGGGTCATTTTCTGGAGATGCATCTTGGTTCCTATACGATCGATAGGGACCCCCCCACGGCTCGAAATCTACCTGATCCGGCCGCCGCTAACTATTAATTTTCCCGACACGGCGGCAATCAAGAGGGCCTGTGGGCTTTTTGCCACAACCCCTCACGGCAATGGCAGGGTCTCATGAGCCGCGGGCCGCGCCGGCGCCGCTCAGCCGTCAATGCCAAACCGCCGCATCAAGCGGTAAATCGTCATCCGCGCGACGCCGAGGGCACGTGCGGCGTTGGTAATGTTGCCATCGGCGCGATGGAGCGCGTCGCGAAGCGCCGCCTCGTCGATGCCGCCGCGCCGCGGCACCTCGGGTGCGGTCGACCCAACCACTCTCGGGGAGACGCTTTCGTCGAGGCCGAGATCGTAGGCGCCGATCCAAGGCTTCTCGGCCATCACCACGGCGCGCCGAATGGCGCCGATGAGCTCGCGCACGTTGCCCGGCCAGTCATGGCCGCGAATCCTGACCCAGGCGTCATCGGTGAAGCCGGCGACGACTCGGCCTTGTTCCTCGGCGAATTTCCGCAGGAAGAAGGTAGCGAGCAGCTCGATGTCATGGCCGCGCTCGCGCAACGCCGGAAGATGCAGCGTCAGCACGTTGAGCCGATAGAACAAATCTTCGCGGAACTGCTTCGTCTGGACGGCGCGGCGCAGGTCCACATTGGTGGCGACGATGACCCGCGCCTCGACCGTGATGGGGCGCGTGCCGCCGACCCGGTCGATCGTCCGCTCCTGGAGGAACCGCAGGAGGTGCGCCTGCTGCTCGAGCGGCAGATCGCCGATCTCGTCGAGGAAGATGGTGCCGCCATCGGCGGATTCGAGCCGGCCGATTCGCCGCTGCGTCGCCCCGGTGAAGGAGCCTTTCTCGTAGCCGAAGAGCTCGGCGGCGATGAGGGTCGGCGGCAGCGCGGCGCAGTTGATCGCCACGAACGGACCATTGGCGTAGGCCGAGCGCTCGTGAACGGCGCGCGCCGCGAGCTCCTTGCCGGTGCCGCTCTCGCCGGTGATGAGGAGGGGCGCACTGGTCGCGCCGAATTTGCGGATGGCGGCGAAGACCCGGTGCATGGCGGGACTCGCGCCCACCATGTAGGGCTCGGCATCCTCGGCCGTGGCCGGCGTCGCATCGGGTTCGCTCGCCGCTCGCGCACAAGCCTCTTCGATGAGGCGGCGCGTCTCGGGATCGCGGGGGTCGGCGACCGCCAAGACCAGTCCGGCCAAACGGTCGGCACCAAGCGCCCGCAAGCGCTCGTAGAGCCCGCCCGCGATCTCGGCACGGGGACGCTCGTCTTTTGGCGAGACGACGATCGAAGGCGTGGGAGTACGTGCTTCAGGCGCGGCCGAACGCCGCTTAACGTCCTGCAGGTCCGACACTAGTCCACCCTGTTGCGTTGTGTTGTTTAGAATTAACCTTATTCTTAACGACGACTGGCGTGAGGCACGTAATTACTCAACACTCGCGAGATTCTTCTCACGCGGTTGCGGCAAAGTCAACGCCAAGCGTCACACCGCGTTCCGAAGTTACAATTACGTCAGTAAGGTTACAGCAGCGGTGACAGACACCGCGCTCTCCCTGGCCGCTCACACTGAATTTTAGCGTGATTTCGCGCCCGTCAGAATAACCGAGCCGGGTCCGTGAACAGCAACGGAGTCATCGCCGGCGTTGCTGGGCGGTGGTGGGGGTGGCGCGCCCTGGCGGCGGAGCTCGTCCCAGAGAATGACGCCCACTTGGGTATCGCTGCCGCTACCGCGCGTGCTCTCGAGCTCTTTTGTCGGGACGGGCGCGCAGAAGCCGGTGCAGGCCGACGCCGGCTCGATGGCCCATGCGGCGGGCCCGAAGCCCGCGGCCGCAAGAAACGCCGCCACTGCCAAGAGCAGCCAATGGTGTCGCGCCCGCCTCGCTGCGAGCGCGGTATCGGCCTTGTTCTTGGTCTCGCCCTCTGTGCGCATCATCTCATCCCCGCGGCAACGCCGCTAACCGCAGCGTCGCGGTCATTTGCCGCACACTTCAGCAAATATCGTACCAAGCGCCGCGATCCGCGCAGTTGACCCCCTCGCGAGTCGCGGAAAGCCCCGAGAATCGAATTAACTATAACGTTCCCGGAATGACGCGTCGAGCCCCCAGGAATCGGAGGGTTTGTGCAACATTTTATGTATCACTGTAACAGTCTGTGACAGTGAAACACGGCCGCGACCCGCCCGCTTTGACGCCGCCGTGACGAGAAAATGCCACAGGCTCTGGAATTCCAATAACTTAACAAAGCGTAAATTTCGCGAACGGAGTTGGCACGACCGTTGCAGCTACCCCTCATGCCGATGCGGGCAGCGTGAGTGTCACCTCGCTCGATCGGCCGACCCGATGGTCCACATTTTCTCTTTGGAGGAACTAATGAAGCAAGTTGTGTATGGGACGGTGTCGGCCCTGGCGCTCATGCTGGCCGTCACTGGCGCTGCGAAGGCCGACGATGTTCAGGCGGCCCTGGGTGTGTCAGCCACGTCGAACGAGGTGAGCGGCAATTACGGTGTCTACACTGCCATCTTTGGCGACAATGAGATCGATCAGCAGGCGTTCCAAAATGCGAAGGGCGCCTTCAACGTCGGCCAGAACGAGAGCATCAACAGCGCCGTGCAGCAGAGCATGGCGATCGCCGCAATCGTCAACACCGATTCGTCCGACACGGTCGTCGGCAAGGGCGAGACGAACCAGTTGGGCCTTGCGGTGTCGCTCGGCTATTCGAGGATTGAGGAGAACTATGCGATCATCGACCTCGTCAGCGGTCACAACGAGCTTGAGGACCAGGCTTTCCAGAATGCCGCTGGTGCGTTCAACGTGCTGCAGAACCACAGCTTGAACAGCGGCGTGTCGCAGAGCATGGCGATCGGCGCGGTTCTCAACAACGACGGCGACCGCGATGCCTCGCCGTTCGACAGCTCGGTCTCCGTGGCTGTCTCGGCGCTCAGCGCCGAAGTCACCGGGAACACCGCTGCGGGCGTTTTGGCCGCCACGTTCTCCAACACCAACCGTATCACGGACCAGGCATTCCAGAATGCCAAGGGCGCGTTCAACGTGTTGCAAAACAACAGCGTCAACAGCGCCGTGCAGCAGAGCATGGCGATCGGCGCGGTCGTCAATCGCGCAAACTAAGCACGTTCGGTCTGGCGGGGCGCTCGTCGCCCCGCCAGCCACTTTCGTCGGATGACTTCGAGTCCGCGTAAGCGGGAGGAAAAGAACGTGACACATTTCAAATTGGCCTTCGCGGCGGCGATGCTTTGCGTCGCGACCGCGGCGCAAGCGGCCGAAGGCACGGCACAAGACGCACTTTTCGGCAGCCCGGCGATCTCCGAGAATCAGATGTCGCAGCTCCGCGGCGGGGCGGAAGTGATCCAAAACGCCTCACAGGGTGCCGACTGCAATTCGTGCAGCATCAGCGCCGCCTCGTCGGTCAGCGGCAACGCGTTCCAGAACGCGTCGGGAATCATCACCGTGATCCAGAATACCGGGATCAACGCCGTGCTGCAGAATTCGACCGTGGTGAATATCAACATTCACTGAGGTCGGTTTGGTCTAAGTGTGGGAGTGCCGGATATGGGCGTGTTGCGCCATATAGCACTGGCAGGGTTGCTGGCTCTCTCCTCGTCCGCGCTCGCGTTCGAGGCGAAGGCCGGCAGCATTGCGATCGAAAGCGCCGACACGACCTTCAACGTTCCCGTCACCACTTACAAGGAAATGCATTTCCGCCGCGTCGTGCGGCAAGCCTACGATTTCAGCTGCGGCTCAGCCGCACTCGCGACGCTGCTCACCTATCACTATGGGCGGCCGCTCGCGGAGGATGTGGTCCTCAAGGCGATGTTCGATGTCGGCGATCAGGAGAAGATCAAGAAGGAAGGCTTCTCGCTGCTCGACATGAAGAAGTATCTCGACTCGATCGGCCTCCGGGCGGAGGGATACGAGGTCAGCCTCGACAAGATGGCCGAGGTCGGTATTCCCGGCATCGTCCTCATCAAAACCAAGGGCTATCTCCATTTCGTCGTGCTCAAGGGCATCCGCGGCGACGAGGTGCTGCTCGGCGATCCCGCGCAGGGCGCGAAATTCATGTCCCGCGAGGCATTCCAAGAGATCTGGGTGAATAAGATCTTCTTCGTCGTCGTCGGCAATACGCGCGAGGCGAAGAACGAGTTCAATCGCACCGACGATTGGTCGATGGTCGCGAAAGGCCCTCTGGCGGACGCAGTCGCGCGCCAGAGCCTGCAGAGCCTCATGCTTACCTTGCCTAGTCGCAACAGCTTCTGAGGGCGAGAAGAAAGCGATGGCCACACAACGCACGTTCCACCGGTTCTTGGCGATGTCCGTTGCTGCGGCGGTGCTGCTGATGCCCATCACGCCGAGGGCGCTTGCAGCGCAGATAGTTGAGGCGCCGTTCGGCACCGCTCCCCAAGTGGCTGACGCCACGCTCGACACGATGCGCGGTGGGTTCGCGAAGGACGGCGCGAAAGTCCCCTTCGGCCTGGAAGTGAAATTCGAGTCCGCCGCCAACCACAAGGACATCGCGAGCTTCGACATCACCAATCACGGTGACAAGAACCAAAATGTGCAGGTGACCGAGAACGGCTTCACCGTCACGCAAACCGGCCTGAGCTCGACAACTACCGTTGGACCTGGCCAGACGGTGACGACGAATGTGACCAACAAGGGGGTCATCACCATCATCCAAAGCAACACTTCCAACAGCACTCTGCAGACGGCTCAGCGCTTGAGCATTTCGATCACCGGAATGAACATGAAGGACTTCGTTCGCACGACCGGGCTCAACGCCCTCCACAATTCGCGCGTTCTATTCCACTGAAAACCCGAGTCCGCGTCCAGGCTCGGCGGCGGCGCTTTCCTCTCTGCCCGCTTATGGAGTATGAGTGATGGGACGAGAGGGCACGACTTGAGCAACGAGTGGCCGCGCAACCTGCGAACGCTGCGCCGATCCGCCGGGCCGCGGGCGGGGTACCACGGTCGCTGGGCGGCGCATGTGCCGGCGCAGATTCGCACGCCGAGAGGCACATTTCCGTGCCTGCTTGAGGATATCTCCGTCGCCGGGGCGAAACTCAATATAGGCGCAACGTCAGTGCCCGGCACTCACGTGTTTCTGCTGCTCGACGATTACGGCACGGTCGCTGCCCGTATCGCATGGCGGCGGAACGCGCACCTCGGGCTCAATTTCTCTGTTCGTCATCCGGCGCTTCTGGCACTCGCCGAATCGCCGCCGCAACCGAGTGAAGTCAAATCGAGCTAGGCGGCCCGCAGATCGTTTGAACTTGGAGATCGCGATGTCCGAGTCGCCTGACAGCTTGCGGTGCGCTTAACCCCGCTTTACGATCAGGTCAGTTTGCGAGGGAAGGGGCAATGCGGTTTTTGCTGCTGGGTTGGCTTGCCCTTTTGATCGGTTGCGGCGGTCCGGATCGGCTCTCGGAAGCATGCGAAGATCTCGGGCTCACGCCGGGGACCCCACAATTCCAGCGTTGCTACAACGCGAAGCTCGCGCGACAAAAATCTGGCGAGCGCTCGGCCATCGATACAATTCGCTCGATCGACGTGCTCACGCCATTGCCGCGATAGCAGCATTTTTAGCGCAAGGTCGCAGTGATGACTGCTTCCGCAATCTCCCCGTTTCTCGGTGTCGGGTGCTCGCTCTCGGGCCGGCGCTGGCGCCAACGGCGTGGCGATGATCGCGCCGGCTTGGCGTTGGCGCAGCAGATGGCGCTGCCGGAGGTGGTCGGGCGCTTGCTGGCGGCGCGGGGCGTCGCCGACATCGGAGCTGCCGAGCGGTTTCTGACGCCGCGGCTTCGCCATTCCCTTCCCGATCCCGGGCTCTTCCGTGACATGGACAAGGCGGCGGCGCGGCTCGCGACGGCGGTGCTCGCGGGCGAGCTCATCGCGGTGTTCGGCGACTACGATGTCGACGGCGCCACCAGCGCGGCGTTGCTGCAGCGATTTTTCGCCGCCGTCGGTTGCCGGCTTCGCGTCTACATCCCCGATCGGCAGCGTGAAGGATATGGCCCCAATGCGCCGGCGTTGCTCGGCCTCAAGGCGGAAGGGGCCCGCGTGGTGCTGACGGTCGATTGCGGCACCACCGCGCACCGGCCGCTCGCCGCGGCGGCCGAGGCCGGGCTCGACGTCATCGTCGTCGACCATCACGTCGCGGAACCGGAATTGCCGTCCGCCTTCGCCGTGATCAATCCCAACCGGCTCGACGGGGACAACCCGCATGGCATGCTGGCCGCGGTGGGCGTGGCGTTCCTGCTCGTCGTCGCCACCAACCGTGCGCTCCGCGAGGCCGGCTGGTACAAGGCTCGCCCCGAGCCCGACCTGCTGCAATGGCTCGATCTCGTGGCGCTCGGCACGATCTGCGACGTCGTGCCGCTGACGGGGCTCAACCGCGTTCTCGTGGCACAGGGCCTCAAGCTGCTGCAGGGGCGGCGCAATGTCGGCTTGGCCGCGCTTGCGGATCGCGCCGGCATCGGCGAGCGGATCGACGGCTATCACGCGGGCTTCGTCCTCGGGCCCCGCGTCAACGCCGGCGGCCGCGTCGGCGAGGCCGAGCTCGGCGCGCGGCTCCTGGCGAGCGACGATGCCGTCGAGGCGCGCGCCATCGCCGAGCGGCTCGAGGCCTTCAACGCCGAGCGGCGCGAGATCGAGGCGCGCGTCCTGGCGCAGGCGATCGATCAAGTGGAAGGAGGCGACCGCCACGCGCGGCTCGTCTTCGCGGCCGGGGAAGGGTGGCATCCCGGCGTGATCGGCATCGTCGCAAGCCGGCTGAAAGAGCGTTACAACCGGCCGGCGGCGGTGGTGGCGGTCTCGGGCGGCGTCGGCAAAGGCTCGGCGCGCTCGGTCTCGGGCTTTGCGCTCGGTGCTGCGGTGATCGCCGCGCGTCAGGCGGGGCTCCTCATCAACGGCGGCGGCCATGCCATGGCGGCCGGATTTACCGTGGCCGCGGAGCAGCTCGGCCCGTTTCGCGATTTTCTCATCGCGCGCGCGGCAGGCGCGATCGCCGATGACGATCTCGTGCCGGAGTTGGCGGTGGACGGCCTGCTGGCGGCTGCGGCGGCGACGCCGGAGCTGGTGGCGCTCCTCGAGCGGCTCGCGCCCTTCGGTACCGGCAACCCGGAGCCGCGCTTCGCGCTCGGCAATCTCCGCGTGCTCCGCGCCGAGGTGGTGGGCGGCGCGCACCTTCGCTGCGTCCTGGGCGACGGCGGCGGGAATGCGCGGCTCAAGGCGGTGGCGTTCCGTGCTCTCGAGAGCGGGCTTGGCGCCGCCTTGCTGCAGGGCCAGGGGCAAGGCTTCCACGTCGCCGGCCACCTCCGCGCCGATCGCTGGCAAGGGCGCGAGGAGGTTCAGCTCCTCATCGACGACGCCGCCCCGGCGACGGGGTGAGACGTATCAGTATCCCTGGAGCGACGCGTAGCGGTCGCGGTGGAAGGGGCTGTCACCGAAGGCGGCTTGGGCGACGCGGGCGCGCTTCAGGAAAAAGCCGATCTCGTGCTCGTCGGTCATGCCGATGCCGCCATGCATCTGCACCCCCTCGTTGCCGGCGAGGAAAAAGGCATCGCCCGCTTTGGCTTTGGCGATGCTCGCAAGTTGCGCCGCGTCGTTCGCTTTGGCGTCGATCGCCGAGAGCGCGGCGAGCACGGCCGAGCGCGCGAGCTCGATTTCGCAAAAGAGCTCTGCCGCGCGATGCTTCAGCGCCTGAAACGAGCCGATCGGCACGCCGAATTGCTTCCGCTCTTTGAGATACTGCACGGTGCGCTCGAACGCCGCCGAGGCGCTTCCGACCATCTCGGCGGCAAGCCCGGCGCGGGCGTGGTCGAGCACCGCTTCCAGAATGTCGGCACCACCATCGACCTGGCCGAGCACCGCTTCGTCACCAACCTCCACGCCGGCGAATTCGAGGATCGCGGCATTGCGGCTGTCGACCAGCACTGTGCGCCGTCGCGTAAGCCCTTGGGACTCAGCGGGTACGAGGAAGAGCGTGATGCCGCGCCGATCGTCCTCGCGCCCTGAGGTGCGCGCCACGGTGATGATGAGGTCGGCGATGTGGCCGTCGAGGACAAAGCGCTTTCTGCCGTTGAGGCGGAAGCCGCTCCGGATGCGCTCAGCAGACATGGCGATGCGGAAGGGCGCGTGGTGGGCGTGCTCCTCGAGCGCCAGCGCGGTAATGCACTCGCCCGCCGCGAGTGCGGGAAGGTGCGCCTGCTTTTGTTCGGCACTTCCGCCAAGGCTCAGCGCGCTCGCGCCGACGAGCGCGGTGGAGAGCAGTGGTGTCGCCGCGAGCGTGCGGCCGGCCGCTTCCATCACTTGGCCCAACCCGAGATGGCCGAAATCGGCGCCGCCAAACTCTTCCGGCACAAGAAATCCCGCCCAGCCGAGCGATGCGATCTCGCGCCAGAGCGGACGAGAAACACCAAAGGGGTCGTTGTCGTCGCGGAGCTTCCGCAACGCCGCCACCGGCGCCTCTTCGTGGAAGAAGTCCAACGCGGTGTCGCGCAACAGTGCGGTTTCGGCATCGAGCGTCAGTGCCATGGCTTCAATCCGGCAAGCCAAGCACCCGCTTGGCGATGATGTTGAGCTGAATTTCCGAGGTGCCGCCTTCGATCGAATTCGCCTTGGAGCGCAGCCATTCACGCGTGAGCCGCCGCTCATCCGGCGAGAAATCCTCGCCCTCCCAGCCAAGTGCCTGGGTCCCGGCGCATTGCAGAAGCAGCTCGAATTTCCGCTTGTTGAGCTCGGTGCCATAATATTTCAGCATCGCCGATGCAGGGCCGGGGGCGCCGCCTTTCGCTTCCTCGGCGGCGCGGCGCTGCGTCAGCGCGAAGGCGCGGGCGTCGATCTCGTGGTGGGCGATGCGATCGCGGAGCACCGGATCGGCGATGCGGCCCGCCGCCACGCCGAGGTAAGCCCGGGCGAGCTCGGCGAGCGAGCGCTCTGCGCCGCGCTGACGCTCGCCGATCGACGAGATCATCTTGCGCTCGTGCTCGAGCAGGCGCTTGGCGATCGTCCAGCCTTGATTGAGACCGCCGACCAGGTTTCGCATCGGCACGCGCACATTCTCGAAGAAGGTCTCGCAGAACGGCGAGGCGCCGCTGATGAGCCGGATGGGGCGCGTGCGCACGTCCGCGTCCGCCATGTCGATCAGAATGAAGCTGATGCCCTCGTGCTTCTTCGCCATCGGATCGGTCCGCACGAGGCAGAAGATCCAGTCGGCAAAATTAGCGTAGGACGTCCAGATCTTGTGGCCGTTGACGAGGAAATGCTCGCCTTGCGGCACCGCGCGCGTCTTGAGGCCGGCGAGATCGGAGCCCGCCTCGGGCTCGCTATAGCCTTGGCACCAGCGGATCTCGCCGCGGGCAATCTTGGGCAGATGCTCGGCCTTCTGCTCGGGCGTGCCGTATTCGAGCAGTACCGGGCCCAGCATCCAGATGCCGAAGCTCTGTAGCGGCGGGCGGCAGTCGAGCCGGCGCATCTCCTCCTCGAGGATACGCGCTTCGGCCGGCGAGAGGCCGCCACCGCCGTAGTCCTTGGGCCAGGTGGGTACGGTCCAGCCCTTCGCTGCCATCCGCTCGAGCCAGAGTTTCGCGTCCGGATTCTTGAAGCCGGCGCGGCGTCCGCCCCAGACGACCTCGTCCTCCGGCATGGCCGTGCGCATGCTGGGCGGGCAATTCGCCTCGAGCCAGGCGCGAGCTTCCGCGCGAAAGCGTTCGAGATTCTCCACCGGTCTCCTCCCGCTGCATCGGCGCGCGCGCCCTATACCCGAAGGGCAGGGCCCGCTCAACCGAGGGCGCAACAGGGCCGCCCCGGCCTCGTGCAATAAAGGAGTAGGCTTCGCGAAGCCGCCGGGGTAGCGTGCGCCCGCGTTCCGATTGGCGCCGGCGGCGATGCTCTTCAACAGCTTCCCCTTCATCTTTGGCTTTCTGCCCTGGGCGCTCGCCGCATACTGGTTGCTGGCGCGCACCGAGGCGCCGCGACTCTGGTTTCTGCTGGTGGCCTCGGTCGCGTTCTATGGCTATTGGGATTGGCGCTTTGCGCCGCTGCTGCTCGCCTCGATCCTCGTCAATTGGGCGGCGGTCCAGACCTTCTTCGCCTATCGGCGCGCCGGCATCCTGGTGCTCGCGATCATCGGCAATCTCCTCTGCCTCGGCCTCTTCAAATATTTGGGCTTCTTCGCCGGGATTGTCGCCGACGTCACCGGGCATCCCCTCGGTGTGGCGCGGCTTGCGCTCCCGCTCGGCATCAGCTTCTTCACCTTTCACCACATCATCTATCTCGTCGATTTGCTGCGCGGCCGCGCGCCTCGCTACGGCCTGCGCGACTACGCGCTCTACATCGCCCTCTTCCCACAGATTCTCGCGGGACCGCTGGTGCGGCACAACGAGATCATGGGACAATTCCCGCTGCCCCCGGCGCGCGACGGCTGGGAGCAGCGCGCCGCGCGCGGTATCGCACTCTTCCTCATCGGGCTCACAAAGAAAATCTTCATCGCCGACGCGCTCGCCTCGCACGCCGATCCGATCTTTGCCAAGGCCGGCACGGCGGCGCTAACGACCGGCGAGGCGTGGACGGCGGCGCTGTCGTTTCCGTTCCAGATCTACTTCGACTTTTCCGGCTATTCCGACATGGCGATCGGTCTCGCGCTGCTCTTCGGCTTCGTGCTGCCGGTAAATTTCGAGGCGCCTTACCGCGCCCAGAGCCTGCGTGATTTCTGGCGGCGTTGGCATATGACGCTCTCGCGCTTCCTCCGCGACTATCTCTACATCCCCTTCGGCGGCAACCGCCATGGTCTGTCGCGTCAGCTCGGGGCGCTCTTGGCGACGATGACGTTGGGCGGGCTCTGGCATGGCGCGGGGTGGACCTTCGTGCTGTGGGGGGCGATGCACGGCGCCGGTCTCGCCGCAGCCGTCCTCTGGCGGCGCTCGCTGCCGCCCGTGCCGAAGCCAGTGAGCTGGGCGCTGCTCATGCTCTTTCTTCTCATCACCTGGGTCCTCTTCCGTGCCCCCTCGCTCGCCGCCGCGGGGGAGGTTTTCTCGGGCATGCTGGGGCTGAGCGCGCCGGGGCGCGTCGAAGGCTTGCGAACGGTCGCCATCGCCGCGGCGGTGGCGATGCTCGGTCCCACGAGCCAACAGGTCGTGGAGCGGCTTCGGCCGCGTCTCTGGGTCGCTCCTGTTGCCGCCGCGGCGACGGTGCTGGCGCTTCTCAAGCTCGGCGACGGGCCGGCTTATGAATTCATCTATTTCCGCTTCTGAACCTCGCCGCTGGCGCCGCTTGGTTGCGCTCTACCTTGTGAGCGTTCTCGCCTTGGGCGCGATCACTGCCGCGCTCATCCTGGTGCTCGATCCCTACGATACCGGCCGATTCAGCCTCTTTGCTGAGGTGGGCGTGCCGAATTTCGGCCCGCGCCTCACCGCCGCGAGCCGCGCGCGCGAGCGAGAGATGGACATGGCGATCATCGGCAACTCGACGATCCAGCTCATCGATCCGGCGCGGCTTTCCGCGCAAAGCGGCGGGCGCGTTGTCTCGCTCACCGTTCCCGGCACCGGTCCCGAGGAGCAGCTCGTGATCGCGCGGTACTTCCTCGGGCGTCACGGCAAAAGCGCGCTGCGCGGCCTGGTGTTCGGCATCGACGGCACCTGGTGCAGCGCTCGTCTCGCGCTCTTCAATCCCTTTCCATTCTGGCTCTACACCGAGAGCGACCTCGACTACCTCGACAATATGATGCGGCTAGCCAGCGCGCGTGCGGCGATCGCGAAGGCGAAGCTGCTTCTCGGGCGCGGGCAAGCGGCGCCAAGGAACGGGTACGATGATTACGAACGGAACCGTCCCTGGGATGCAGATGCCGCGCGCGATCGCCTCAATCAAACGGCGGTCGACGCCGCGGTTCCGGATCAGGACGCCGCCGCCGACAACTTCCCCGCCGCCCCGTTGCTCGCGCAATTTCTCGGATCGCTGCCGAGCGGCGTCCCTGTCGTGCTTATAATTCCGCCACGCTACCGAGATCCAGCGGCGACACCGGCGGCGCCCGCGGTGGCGCGGCAGCGCGCCTGCGCTGCTGCTTATCGCAAAGTCGCCCACGGGAGAGCCAAAACGGCGATGCTCGATTTCATCGAGCAGAAGGATGTCGCCGGCCCCGATGAATTCTGGGATCCCATCCACTATCGCGCGCCGGTGGCGCGTCGGATGGAGGCGGCGATTGCCGCGGCGCTGCGCGAGGGCGAATAAAGCTAGGCCGAGCGCGCCGCTGCCGGCGCAGAGACCGCCGCCTCGAAGCTCTGCCGAAGGGTCGGCTTGTGCACCTTGCCTGTGGCGTTGCGCGGCAGCACGTCAGTGAAGGCGATTGAGCGCGGCAGCTTGTAGCGTGCGAGATTGGCCTCGCAATGCCGCATGATCTCGGCCTCCGTGAGTTTGTGGCCTTGTTTCACCACGACAATGGCGCGGCCGACCTCGCCCCAGCGCTCGTCGGGGACGCCGATGATCGCCGCCTCGGCGATCGCCGGAATCTGATAGAGCACGTTCTCCACCTCCGCCGGATAGACGTTCTCGCCACCCGAGATGTACATGTCCTTCCAGCGATCGACGATGTAGTAGAAACCATCCTCATCGATCCGCGCGGCATCGCCGGTGTGGAGCCAGCCGTCGGTGAAGCTGGATTTGTTTGCCTCCGGCCGGTTCCAGTAGCCGGGCGTGACGTTGGGACCCCGAACCCACAGCTCGCCGACCTCGCCTCGGGCCACGTCGTCGCCACGCTCGTCGACGACCCGGCACTCGGTGTGCAGCGCCG
>DASZAN010000150.1:0-18939 GCA_035945115.1 Allostellaceae bacterium | reverse complement strand
GAAGCCGTGGCCAAAGCCGCCGTGATCCCAGCCGCCATGGTGCCAACCGCCCCAGCCATGGTGCCAACCACCCCAGCCGCCCCACACACCAGCGTAAAAGGGCTCGTCGTCGTAGTAATAGGGCGAATACGCATAGCCCGGCGCGTAGGGAACGCATCCATAGCCGGGCGCCAGATAAAAGCCTGCGGGGCAGCCATAGTAGTATTGGGCCGCGGCGGGGTACGCAGCCGCGGTTGCTGCGATAACTGCGGCACCAAAGACGAGCTTGCGTATGAACGATAAGTCGAGGCGCATGATGGCCTCCTGCAGTGAGTGCGCCATCGTTGTCTATGGAACGCACAAACCCGCAGGTGCGGGACCATTTTATTGTAGGCAGCCTAATATTACGCCCGGCCTGCGCGCGGATTACATCGAGTTAATTCCGCGGAGGTAATTACCCGCACTCGCCTGCGATTCGGTTGCTGCTCACGGCCTCGTGTAAAGCACATAACCGACGACTGATCCGACTACGGCCGCGATGACCGTCGCCGCCAAGGCAATTGCCATTTCGATCTTCGCGCGCATACCAGAGCCCCCCGGGGTCGCTGCGCCCTCAATCACCTCAGCGATCAGCACTGTTGCATCTGGCAACAGCGCATCGTTATGTCTCTTTCTCTCGATCCAGCATAGCCGCGCGACCTGTCTTTGCTTCATTACATCGCTGACAGGTTCACGCGACCTCTTGCGCAAACCTGCGCGGCGCGAGAGCATGGCTGGCGCTCGCTCGGATGGCCTCGTGTGGCTAGCTCTCATGTATCTTCTCCGCACAGGCGGCAATGAGCTCGCTGCAACAGGATTCCCCGCAACTCACCCGAGGATCGGATGGTCTCACCAGCGAGGAGGCCCGTCGGCGGCTCGAGCGTTTCGGCCCCAACGCAATGCCGGACACGACGCCAGCGGCATGGCGCCGCGCGCTCACCAAGTTCTGGGCCCCAGTCCCTTGGATGCTGGAAACGGCGATCGTCCTTCAACTTTTGATCGGCGAATATGTGGAAGCGCTGGTCATCGCCGTCCTTTTGGTGCTCAACGCGGCGCTCGCCTTCTTTCAGGAAGGTCGAGCGCAGGCGATGCTCAATGCGTTGAAATCGCGTCTTGCCCTTGTTGCAACGCTCCGTCGCGATGGCGTTTGGATGACCGTCCCCGCGGCTCAACTCGTACCCGGTGATATCGTCAAGCTCGCGCTCGGGGTCATTGTCGGCGCGGATGTCCGGCTGATCGAGGGCGATGTCCTGCTCGATCAGTCCATGCTGACCGGCGAATCGCTCCCCATCGAAGGCGGCCCGGGTCGCGAGACTTACGCCGGAGCCCTCGTCCGCCGTGGCGAAGCTTTGGCGGAGGTCATTGCGACGGGCACCCGGACCAAGTTTGGGCGAACGGCGGAGCTGGTGCGGACGGCGCACGCCAAGAGCTCTCAGCAGAGAGCCGTGCTCCGCGTCGTCCGCAATCTCGCGGTCTTCAACGGCGCCGTGGTGCTCGTGCAAGTCGTCTATGCATCGGCACTCAAGTTGCCGGCGGTCGAAATCATCCCGCTCGCGCTCACTGCCATTCTCGCGGCGATCCCGGTTGCGCTACCGGCGACCTTCACACTAGCGAGTGCGCTGGGCGCGCGAGCGCTCGCCCGGCGCGGCGTCCTTCCGACACGGCTTTCCGCGGTCGATGAAGCGGCGACCGTGGATGTCCTCTGCGCCGACAAGACAGGCACGCTGACGCGGAACGAGCTCGCGGTCGCCGTGGTACGCGCCATGCCGGGATTCGACGAGGCGCGTGTGCTCGCGCTCGCGGCACTGGCCAGCTCGGAAGGCGGGCAGGACCCTGTCGACGCGGCCATCCGCTCCGCCTCGATGGGGAGAGCGGTCGATGATTTGCCGACGCTCCTCAAGTTCGTGCCGTTCGACCCCGCCAACAAGATGTCGGAGGCAATTGCGAGCGATGCGACCGGTCGCACCATACGCATCGTTAAAGGGGCCTTCGCGAAGATCAGCGACTTCACTCACCCGCCAGCCCTGGCGCTCGCGGCGGCCGATGAGCTTTTGTCGACGGGGTACAGAGTGCTCGCGGTCGCAATTGGACCGCCGGTGGCTTTGCGGCTGGCGGGCCTGATCGCACTCAGCGACCCGCCGCGGGCTGATTCGGCAGCACTTATCGCCGAGCTGCGGAGGATGGGTGTCAATACCGTGATGGTGACTGGCGATGCGCCGGCAACCGCAGCAGTGGTCGCCCGCTCCGTGGGTCTTGCCGGCCCGATCTGTCCGCCCGGGCCGCCGCCCGACAGCGTCCGCCCACAGGATTTCGCCGTCTTCGCCGGCGTCTTTCCCGAAGACAAATTCCATATTGTAAGGGCCTTCCAGAAGAGCGGCCACACTGTCGGCATGTGCGGCGACGGGGCCAACGACGCACCAGCGCTCCGCCAAGCGCAAATGGGAATTGCGGTATCGACGGCAACCGATGTGGCGAAGTCGGCTGCGGGGATCGTGCTAACCGAGCCGGGGCTCGCCGGCATTGTTGCGGCGGTGAGAGAAGGACGCGTCGCATTCCAGCGCATCCTCACCTACACGCTGCGATCTCTGACCCGCAAGATCGATCAGATGCTGTTCTTGACGGTGGGATTGGTCATGACGGGGCATGCCATCCTCACGCCTCTCCTGATGGTGATTCTGATGACGACGGGTGACTTTTTGGCGATGTCATCGACGACCGACAATGTCCGCCCATCAGCCAAGCCCAACGCCTGGCGCATCAACAACTTGACAATCGCTGGAGTCGTACTGGGTATATGCAACCTCATCTTTTGCACCGCGATCCTCGCCATCGGTCAATTCCGATTGGGCCTCTCCACACCCACCCTTCAGACCCTTGCAGCGGTCACGCTGGTGTTCAGCGGACAAGCGGTCTTTTACGTCGCTCGCGAGCGGCGGCACATGTGGAGCTCGTGGCCGAGCTCCTGGTTTGTGCTGTCATCGATTGCCGACATCATCATCATTGCGGCTCTTGCGACGAGCGGATGGCTGATGGCACCGCTTTCCGTGTGGACAGTCGCAGGCGTATTGATCGCGGCAACTATCTTCGCGTTCATTCTGGACATAGTGAAGACGACTGTGTTCCTTCGACTCAAAATGGCCTGAATGAGAATCATTCCTTCGATGCAAGGGACGGTCTCGCCCTAGGCCTACAAGACGAGACATTGAGCAAAAATAGGTGCGGTGTCCGAGTTTGGCGAACGCGAAGTCCGCGATGCAGCTTGCGATGCCCGCAAGCCGCCCTAGACTAAAGCGGAAGTGACTTGATGGGACGGGATCGGCCGGAGTGTGCCAGACTCGGACGTCACGCTAACAAATTAGGGACCGACAACAGCGGTGTTATTCGATCACCTCTGGCAAGCGATCGTATTGGCCGTCCGCCCAGCGGAACTCCATCGCGACGTTCTGGCCCTCGACGTATTCCTCTTCACCAAATCCTCGCCGGAATGCGGCTACCATGCTCGTGCGTTCGACGGCAAATCTGGCGTCGAGCAATCCGATCACCGGCACCGCCGTGTGCTGCGCTCGTCCCCCGAGCGGCACCGCGACGGGCGCCACCGATAAGCGTGGAGCGCGCGGCGATCGAGAAGGCCGTTGTCGGCGACGGTCAAATCCGATGAGATCGGAGATTTCGGCCGATGAGAATTGCTCATCCCTCCCTCCATAGCCCGAGCGCGCCCTGCTTTTAGAGGTGGCTGGTCCGCCGTCATCATCCGGTCACCGGTCGTCAAAGGCCTCGCAGGGTAGGACCATGCTATCACTTTGTGAGAAAGTTCGCAGGCGCCCGAATTAGAGAATGCCACGGGGCAACGGGCCGCGCTTTCTGCCAATGCACAACCGAGATTCGTGGAAGGATCGGTTTGGGTCAGATCCGCCCGCTGTACATGCCAGCTCATAGAGTCCGCTTCGGTATAAACCGACCTTACTGATCAGCGTTCGATCTTCTGAGACGTGCCAGAAGCTGACCAAGAGATCTCCGGCAAAATTGTCATTGTTGATGGCAAAAGCTCCGACAAACCGCAGGCCCTAATCGCCGTGCCGTCCGCGCGACGGATTATGCATTCGGTTGGAGAGGCGACTGCCAAGATGCACCGTGCAGGGAGACGCGAGCAACACGGCTCGTCAATTGCCAGACATGGTATGATGGCATAGCATCGTAGAAACAGCGCGTTACGCGGGAGAACTTGGCCAAGGAGGGAGGATGAAATGAGCGACCGCTGGTCGCCGTCTCGCCGTCGGTTTCTGCATAAACTTGCGGCGGCGGGCGTGATTGCTGCAGCCGATCTCGGTTGGTGGGAGGCCCCTTTCATATCCCCGCGCAAGGCCTGGGGTGCGGCGCCAGTGCGCTTTCAATGGAGTGTTCCCGAGCCGACACGCATTGCGCTGATGAACTCGCTGGTCGAGCGCTTCAATCAGTCGCAGAAGGATTTTGAGGTCAAGATCGAGTACGTGCCGCAAGCGCAGGCGCGTCAAAAGCTGATCAGCTCGATCACCGCCGGCAGTCCGCCCGATCTCTGTCAGGCCTGGGACAACTGGGTCGGCCAGTTTCACGGCATGGGTGCTGTCGAAGATCTGACCGCGCGCGTGAAGTCGTGGAAACATCAGGCCGACGTGCAGACTACCGCTTGGCAGACCGTGACGATCGGCGATCAGATCATCTCACTGCCGCTGGCCCTGACACTCGATGGGATCTTCTATCGTACGGACCGCTTGAAGGAGCTCGGCCTCAAGGAGCCAACGCCGGATTGGACTTGGGATGAGTTCCTCAAGATCGCGCTCGCTTTTGCCAAGGCAGACAAGAACCAGTACGGCTACGGCATGCGCGGTGCCGGCACCTGGGCCGTCCTTTATCCCACCGAGTTCGCATATGCCAACGGCGGGGAGGTGCTGAAGAACGGCAAGCTGGCGATCAACTCGAAGGAGGCTGTCGACGCGTTGGCTTGGTACGTGGACCTTGCGCTCAAGCACCATGTCACACCACCCAGCGCGGCGACCGACGGTTTCGTCGAGATCGTCGAAACCTTTGGGCGTGGCGTCACCAGCATGTATCAACACAATTCGGGCTCAGTCGGCCAGCAGAAGAAGAACGTCGGCGCCGACAATTTCGCGACGCTGCCGGTGCCCGTCGGCCCGGCGAAGAAACGCGCGTCGTTCTTTTTCTCGGAGACGCTTACTGCATTCAAGGCGGGGCGCAACAAGGAAGGCGCGTGGCAATTCATGAGCTTCATGCTCGAGGATGAGCCAAGCCTCATGTACTGCAAGACCCTCGGCCTACTGCCGGCGCGCCAATCGATAATCGAGAAGCCGGAGTTCTCAAAGGATCCTGCCCTCAGCGGTTTCATCGAGTCCTTCCCGTTCGCGATCGTCAGCCCCTACCTCGTCTACCCAGGCTGGGGCGGAAAGATCGACTCGGATGGCGTGCCGCTGATTCAGCAGGCCATTTTGGGAAAGATTTCTCCCCGGGAGTGTCTCGACCGCTTCGCCGACGTGCTAAAGACGGAAATGATCTAAAGGGTCTCCCCACAAGCGTCATGACCGCGACCCCGGCCACGATCAACGGCCGCCTCGCCCGCCCGCTGTTGAGCTGGCGGATGCGAATGCTTCTCGTGGGCTATGCCTATCTTGTGCCCGCCGCTCTGTGCCTGCTCGCCACCGTAGTCGTGCCAATCGTTTTGGCGATCAAGATGAGCCTCTATGCCGACGTCTTATACAAGCCGCAGGACTACCGCTTCATCGGTCTCGCCAACTATCTGCGCCTCGCGCGAGACCCCGTGTTCTGGCTCACGCTGTGGAACTCCGTCGTCTGGGTGTTCGGCTCAGTGATATTTCAGTTCATCCTCGGATTCGCTGCGGCGCTATTGCTGCACCAGTCGTTTCGCGGACGCGGTCTGTTGCGGACGTTAAATCTCCTACCTTGGATCATCCCTGGGGTGGTCGTGGGGCTCATCTGGGAGTGGCTCTATCAACCGAACTATGGCTTGATCAACGACCTCTTGGTGAAGGCCGGCTTGATGCACGATCGTGTCGCCTGGCTCTCGTCGCCCGATCTGGCGATGCCCGCAGTCGTGTTCACCAATGTTTGGCGTGGGATTCCTTTCTTCGCCATCATGCTACTTGCGGGCCTGCAATCGATACCCACGGAGCTTTACGACGCTGCGCGTGTCGACGGCGCAGGCGTGCTGGCGCGTTTCTGGCACATCACCGTGCCGTTGCTGCGCCCTATCATCGTCGTGGCGACGGCGACGCGTATTATCTGGACTTTCAATTACGCCGACCTGATTTTCGTGATGACGAGCGGTGGACCAGCGAACGCCACGCAGATCACGTCGACCTACACGCTGCTCCAGGCTTACTCGAACCTCGACTTCGGCTATGCGGGAGCGCTCTCCGTCGTCCTGCTGCTCGTGATGCTGATCTTCACCGCCTTTTATCTCCGCGTGACGCGAGGGGTTGACGAGGTCGGATGATGCGTCGCACCACCGCAAATCGTGCCGAGCGCCTGCTGCGGGGTCCCATTCTCTGGGCAGGCCTCGCCGGGCTCACCGCCTTCGCCTTGGGCCCGTTCATTTGGATGCTGCTCACCTCGTTGAAGGATCACCAAGAACTCTACGCAACGCCCCTGCAATACTTACCTCGGCACGTGACGTTCGAGAATTATGTCGATGCCTGGACCTCTCCTGTTACCCCGTTCAGCCGCTTTTTCCTGAACAGCCTATGGGTTTGCTCCGTCACTATGGTTGCCACCACGGCGGTCTCGGTGCTCGCGGGCTATGCCATTGCGCGCTTTCGCTTCGCGGGACGCGACACGTTGCTGCTGATCTTTCTCGCGACGCAGATGTTTCCGAGCGTTCTGCTCATCGCTCCGTTGCTGACACAATGGCGCGCCTTCGATCTGATCGACACATATCAGGCGCTCATCTACTCGAATTTCTCATTTACCGTGCCGTTCACCGTCTGGATGATGGTGGGCTATTTCAGCTCGATCCCGCGCGATCTCGAGGAAAGCGCAATGATCGACGGTTGCAGCCAGTTCGGCGCGCTTTGTCGCGTGGTGCTGCCGCTCGCGGCGCCGGGCGTGGCCGCTACCGCCATCTTCGCCTTCGTCGTATCCTGGAGCGAGCTCTTGTTCGCGATCTCATTCACGACGCAAACCGACATGCGCACTCTGTCGGCTGGACTGCTCTACATGGTAGGCCAGTACGAGGTGCAATGGGGACCGCTGTCCGCCGGCGTCATCATGAGCACGGTGCCCGTTGCGGTCCTATTCACCTTCCTTCAACGCCATCTGATCCACGGGCTCACTGCGGGAGCGGTCAAGGGCTGAGCGAAAGCCGTCATCGTGAAATTGCCGTGGCATGTCACAGAGGTGGCACTTCTCAGAAGATTGATCGCGGATCAGCAAGGTCGGTTTATGCCACTGAAGTGGAGGCTATGAGCTGGCACGCATAGCCGCCGATTTCTCGACCTTTCGACGACCAATTTTTATGTGATGCACAACTCACTGTCAGCCTCCCGACGATGTGGTACGTTGGCCCCTCGATTTGGGGTGTAACATGAGGCGGCGCAATTTCATCTCGTTGATCGGCGGTGCAGCGGCGTGGCCGCTCGCAGCGGGCGCGCAACAGGCGGATCGCGTTCGGCGCCTCGGCGTAATGATGACAGTCGCCGAAACCGATCCGGAGGGGCAGTCGTGGCTCGCGGCGTTCACGCAAGAGCTTTCGCGATTGGGCTGGACTGAGGGCCGCAACCTGCGGATGGACGTGCGTTGGGCTCCTGGCATCATCGATTTGATGCGCACAGCGGCAAAAGAGTTGGTCGGCCTACAGCCGGACGTGATCCTATCAAATTCGACGGCGGCGACTGCCGCATTCGCGCGAGAGACGCAGACCATCCCCATTATCTTTGCAATCGTTTCGGACCCGGTCGGCTCCGGCTTCGTTGCCAACCTGACCCGCCCGGGCGGCAACATCACAGGCTTCAGTTCGCTTCAAGCGGCAATGGGGACCAAGTGGCTGGAATTACTCCTTAACATCGCACCTGATGTCAAACGGGTCGGGATGATGTTCAACCCCGACACAGCTACATATCTCAGATCGTTTTACCTGCCATCGGTCGAGGCCGCCGCCCAGTCGCGCGGCGTGGCGACCAGCTTAGCGCCGATTCATGGCGACGCTGAAATCGAAGCGATCATCACAGCGCTTGGCCGCGAACCCGGAAGTGGCCTCCTCGTGATGCCGGATAATTTCAACAACGTGCATCGCACGTCGATCATAGCGCAAGCGGCACGCAACAATATCCCTGCGGTCTATCAGGAGCCTGAAAGCGCCAGGGACGGTGGTTTGCTGTCCTATGGGGCGGACTTCTCGGACATATTTCGCCGCGCTGCTGGCTATGTGGATCGCGTTCTCCGAAGCCAGTCAGCTTCCGCGGGCGGGGCGGAGCAGGTCGACGTGACTGACGCCTAGTGCAGTGGCCAGCTCGTATAGCGTCACTACAGTGGGATTCCGCCGACCCCGCTCGAGGCTGCTGATGTACTGCTGGCTGAAACCAGAGACCTCGGCGAACTGCTCTTGAGTCAACCCTTTTCTAAGCCGGAGTCTGCACAAAGATTTGATCCTTCAACCCTATCACGGCTGACCTGAGGAACACCGCACATGCGCGAGCTCAAACTCGCCAAGCTTCCTGATCGGGCACCGGTCAAGATCGTGTTCAGGGCATCGCCTGATCTCGCGCGGATGCTCAATGATTATTGCGACGCCTATCGTACCGTTTACCAGCAGCCGGACGAAACTGTCGAGGAACTCATCCCTTTCATGCTGGCCGCGTTCATGGAGGCCGATCCACAGTTCAAGAAAGCTCGAAAGCAAGCCCGCATGGAAGACGGCGCCGGACGCGAGACAAGCAAGCGCCGAAACGTCGCCTCGACGACAACCAATTCGCAAGGCAGCGACTGACCACGGAGAGGGTCTTATGTCTGTTATCGGTACATTCACACCCAGCAAGGACGGCGGGTGGATCGGAAGGATCCAGACGCTCACCATCCACACCAAGATCAGGCTCGTTCCAAACGACAATCGCGAGAACGAGAATGCGCCAGCGTTCCGCATCGTCGTCGGGAAACTAAGGGTTGGCGAAGCCTGGGAAGGGCGCTCAACCGCCGACCCGTCTCGCAGTTATCTCCGCGTGAGGCTTGATGACCCGAGCCTTGCCGAACCGCTAAACGCAGCGCTCTTCTGGTCGGAAGATGGGAAGACAGCCCAGCTGGTCTGGAACCGTCGGCGCGTCGAATGATCGATGAAAAAGGCGAACCGAAATGGGGACACTATGAGCGCCGATCCAGCTCCTTCTGGCTTTCTCGAGCGCGCGGCGGTCCCACTGCACTTCCCTCAATTTAGAAACTCAGGATCGCTAGCTCATCTAGCGCATCAGCGCCGCGGACCTCGTTACGTTCTTGTCGGCGGAAAGGCCTGGTACGACCCCGCGGATATTCGCGCGTGGCTTGAAGCTAACAAGCGTCAGGGTCCGATGGGCGAAGATCCAATAAGTTCAAAGCGTTCCTATGGCAGACTCAAGCATTTTGCGAAGCGCGGGCGCCCGACAAAGCTCGAGCAGATGAGGCGCCGTCGGTCCGCTTTACACGCTTCGGTTTTGGAGTAGTGATCGAAGAGCGTCCTCGCGCTGCAAGCTCCTCGGCGGTCGCGTGATAGTAGCGATCGAGCGATTTTAGATCTTTGTGCCCGGTCACTCTCTTGAGATCGAGCGGATTCGTATAAATCGTCGCAAGACGAGACGTCGCGATGTGCCGCAGATCATGAAACGTTAAATCTGCGATACCAACGTGATCGACCGCCCGTCGAAAGCGCATTTTCAAGACATTTTGGTCGATGGGAAAGACCCGTGTGTCGTCCGCGCGATCAAGCTTCTTCAGGATCGTGATTGCTGACGGCAGGAGCGGGACATTTCTTATCTCGCCGTTCTTGGTCACCGTGCCAGCCGCCCCCCGGACGACCGCAGTACCTCTTTTCAGATCAACGTCGGACCACCGAAGACCGACGATCTCGCCCTGGCGCATGGCTGTCGCTATCGCGAAGCGCACAATGGGTCCGAGCAGGGGATTAGCGTCTCCGTCGCATGCCACCAGGAGGCACTCCTCTTCGGATTGAGCGGCACTGCGTTTCGATTTGCTTGCATCCTGGTCCGCCACCGAACCGAACACGCGATCACGCTTGCGATCTGCTCCGGCGGGCCGCTTCACCATCTGAGCTGGATTGGCGGCAATATGTATCTGCCACTCCCGTCGAGAATGCTCAATGATGGTCTGGATCAGATTGAGCCGCCGCACAATCGTAGCCGGCGCGTACTCCAACGCCTTCATCCGATCGCGGAATTTGGCGAGGTCGGCAGAGGTCAGCGCTGCCATGCGAATTTTGCAGACTGGATCTTCCAGCAAGACCTTGAGATGACCTTTTTCCTTTTCAGCGCCTCGCTTCTCACTGTCGTCCCCGAGAATCTCGTCTTGGTACCGCTCAACGATCTGCCCTAGGGTCTGCCGCTCTGCCTCGGAGCGATCGACGAACTGACCACGCTCGCTGTCGACCTGGAGCTCTGTGAGCCAACGCACCGCGAACCGAGCCGCAGTGAACGTCTTGGTAATGCGCTGTCCTCCGACACGTTTCCGCGCGCGGTATTGACCAGGTCCACGATAAGTGACCCCGTCTGGAAGTGGTTTGCCGGTATCGGGATCAAGTGCTGGGGTGCTGCGATTACGTGCCATGGTCCAATGCCTCGCTTCGAGGTCGGGATTGGACCAAAATTGGACCAAAAAATCCAGGAAATTGGCGTCCCCTACCGGATTCGAACCGGTGTTGCCGCCGTGAGAGGGCGGTGTCCTGGGCCTCTAGACGAAGGGGACCGCGGCGTCGTCCGTCCTATCTAACGGCTCGCGGGCGGGGGATCAAGGGGAATGGGGAAGGGCGCACTGAGCGCGTCGCCTCACTCGCGAAAATTCACGTATTGGAGGGGTTGGTCGAGCTTCAGACCGCGGATCAGCTGGATCGCCGCTTGCAGGTCATCGCGCTTCTTGCCGGTGACGCGGAGCTCGTCGCCTTGGATCGCCGCCTGCACCTTGAAGCGGCTGTCCTTGAGCTCGCGCACGATGCGCTTGGCGAGCTCGCGGTCGACGCCCTGCTTCAGCACCACGCTCTGGCGCAGCATGTTGGCGTGGGCTTTTTCCGGCGGCTTGAAGTCGAGCGCCGCCGCGTCGACCTTGCGCCGCGTCAGATGCACCTTCAAGAGCTCGTGCAGCTGCTTCAGCTTGAGCTCGTCGTCGGCGAGGATGACGAGCGCCGCTTCCTCGCGCTTCACCGAGGATTTGCTGTCCTTGAAGTCGTAGCGCGTGCCGATTTCGCGGGCGATGCCGGCGAGCGCGTTGTCGACCTCCGCCATGTCGAGGCGCGAGACGATGTCGAAGCTGGGCATGGCGCTTCGCTCTGCCGTTCAATTGGACGGGACTTATACCGCGCGGCGCCGGCGGTTCGCTAGTCGGCGTCGTCGTTGGCGGAAAAGCGCGCCAGCCCCGCGCGCGGCTCGTGCGGGAGCTCACCCAGCCGCGTGATCAGCGAGGCGAGCGCCCCCTTGAGCTCGCGGCTCTTCGCCTCGCCCAAGAGGCGCTCGATCGCGGCGGCCTGGCGTTGCGCCCGCTGGAGCAGCGGCGCCGCCGCGCGGAGGCCGCGCTCGGTCAGATGGACGAGGGTGCGGCGTCGGTCGGTCGCGGGGGTGCGGCGCTCGACGAGCTCCGCGCGCTCCATCCGGTCGATCGCCTTGGTGAGCGTCGGCTGCTTGAAGAGGACGAGCTCGGCCAGCTCGTTCATGGCGAGGCCGTCGCGCGCGCTGAGCGCCGCCAGAACGCGCCATTCGGTGGCAGAAATTCCCTGCCACCGCACCTGCTGGTAAAGCCGCTCGGCGAGGAGATGGTTGGCGCGGGCCAAGAGATCGACGAGCGTGTCGCCCCCGGGTGCCGGCTTTTCGCGATAGACCATGCTCTCCGCTGCGGTACTCTCCGGATCCAAGCGACGCATGCGTGTTGCACCTTCGAGTAGCAACATCGCCTAATCTGGCCCCCTGACGCTATGCCAATCTAGGGGAGATCACGAGATAATGATCACGCGCTGGTGGTTGGCCATCGCCGGTCTGAGCGGGGTGGTGGCGGTGGCGGTCGAGGCCCTGGCGCGACATGGGGCAGGCGCCGATCTCCACCGGGTCGAGCTGGCGGCAACCGGGGCACAGTACGCGCTCTTCCACGCGCCGGCGCTCCTTGCCGTCTGCGCCTTGGCGCGCGGCCGTGCGCCAGGGTGGGCGCGCCACCTTCTCCACGTGGCCGGGTGGGGATTTGCGGCGGGGCTCGTGCTGTTCTCGGGCTCGCTTTACTGGCTCGGCCTGGGGCTGCCGTCCATCGTTGCGTCGCTCACGCCGGTGGGCGGCCTCGCCTTCATGGTCGGCTGGGCGGCGCTCGTCGCCGCAGCGCTCGTGCCGCGCGGCGAGCGCGACTAGCTGCGCAGCCGCGTCGGCAGCAACTGATCGGGCGCGAGGCCGCGCGCGGCGAGCTCAGGTTCGAGTGTCCCCGCGGTGGCGAGCGTCGCCAGCGCGCGGCCGGCGGCGGGCGCCGTCTGGATGCCGTAGCCACCTTGCCCTGCCATCCAGAAGAAGCCGGGCGCCGTCGGATCAGGCCCGACCACCAGGGTCTTGTCGGGCGCAAAGGTGCGGAGCCCCGCCCATTTCCGCGCGATGCGGCGCACCTTGAGGCGCGTCGCATCCTCGAAGCGCGACGCTGCAAGCGCCATGTCCATTTCCTCCGGCTGCACGTCGCACGGCGCGACCGGCGTCTCGTCGGCGGGCGAGACCAGCAACCGCCCGCTTTCCGGCCGGAAGTAGAAGCCCTCGCCGACATCGCCCACCATCGGCCAATGAACAGCCTCGTGCGCAGGCGGCTCGGTCTCGACGATGATGACCGTGCGCCGCTTGGGGACGAGGCCCACGGGCGCCACGCCGGCGAGCGCCGCCACTTCATCGGCCCAGGCGCCGGCGGCGTCCACCAAATTGGGCGCGGCGAAGCGGCCCCGCGGTGTCTTCACCTCCCACGCGCCGTCGCGCCGCGCGATCGCCTGCGCCGCGGCACCTGTCACCACTTGGCCGCCGCGCGCGCGCAAGCCCCGGAGGAAGCCCTGGTGGATGGCGTTGACGTCGAGGTCCATGGCGTCCGGCTCGAGAAAGGCGTGGGCGAGCCAGTCGTCGCGCAGCACCGGACAGAGCGCCAGCGCCTCCTCGCGCGCAAGCGCCCGCACACTTGGAGCAAAGCGTCGGCCGATGGCGAGCGCTTCCTCAAAGCGCGCCTTCTCCTGGGCGCGCGCCACATAGAGGACGCCGCGCGGCGTGAGCAGCGGCGTCTCGGTGAAGCCTGCCGGCGGATCGCGGAAAAAGTCGCCGCTCCTCACCGTGAGCGCGCGAATCGCTGAATTCCCGTAGGTCTCGGTGTAGAGCGCAGCAGAGCGGCCGGTCGAATGATAGGCAAGCGTCTCCTCGCGCTCGAGGAGCGTGACGCTGCCGTGCGCGGCGAGGAAATAGCCCGCCGCCGCGCCCGCCATGCCGCCGCCGATGATGAGGAAATCCGCGGCCATCGCCGCCTCCTGCTATTTGAGCGCGACCGGGGTCTTGATGCCGGCTTCGCGATAATAGCGCAGCGCGCCCGTGTGCAGCTTGACACCGAGCTTCGCCAGTGATTGCGCGGTAACCGAGCGCCAGGCGGGATTGCGCTCGCCGAGCGCGGTCTTCTGGGTCCAAAAGGCCTTGGTGATCGCGTAGGCGGTGGCTTCGCTCATTTGCGTCGTGGCATAAGCGCCGGCCGGCTGGGCGATGCTGGTGACGCTCTCGTCGAACCCCGGATATGTCGCGGCAGGAATGGTCTCGGCGACGAGGCTGTCGTCGGCGGCGAGCATTTTCTTGAGCTCGCCACGCGACAAGCTGAGGAGGCGGATCGGCGTCTCCTTGGCAAGATTGCTGATCGCCGGAAGCGGGAAGGGGCCGGCAAAGGCGACGCCCGCGACCTGCTTGCCAAAGAGCGCCGCCGCCGCGCCGGTCGGGTCGATATCGATGAGCTGCACCCGCTCATCGAGGCCGAGGAGATGAAGCGCCGCCGCGGTCTGGCGCTCGGCGAAGCTCGCCTTGGCGCCGGGAACAAAGGTCTTGCCCGCGAGATCGGCGAAACGCTTCACCTCGCCGTCGCCTCGCACCACCCATTGGATGGTGAGAGACGGGATGGGAAAGAGCCCCCGAATATTGCGATAGGCGTTGTTACGCGCGAAGGGCTTCTCGCCGCGCCGCGCCTGGGCGATCAGATTGGGCGGGGTGGTGAACATGTAGTTCCCGCCGCGATGCGTCACGTCGATGATGTTCTGGACCGAGCCCTGACTTTCCTCGACCTGGATGGTGAGCGCGTTATTGCCTTGCGCCAGCGCCTCGGCGAATTGCACGGCAAAGCCGTGATTGAGGCTGTCCGACTTGCCGGCATGGACGATGATCGCCGCGGGAAGTTCGGCGGCGTGAGCCGGGACAAGAATGAGAAATGCGGCGATCAGTGCCGCCGCCAATGCCCGGATAACGATCATGCCTCCCCAACCGCCGTTTCTTCTCGTCTCGACTCTGTGCGCGCCCGCGGCGCGGCCTATACTGGCTATCAGGGTCTCCTGCGGCAAGTGCGATGATCCGCGTGGCGGATGGTCCAAAGCATGTGCCGCAGTGGCGAGGGGATCTGGAGGCGCGAAGAGACGATGACGACACTGCTTTACACCCACCCGGCTTGCCTGGAGCACGATCCCGGCAGCCATCATCCCGAATCGCCGCACCGGCTGCGCGCGGTGCTGGCGGCGCTCGCCCAGCTGGAATTCGCGCGTCTCGAGCGCCGCGAAGCGCCGCGCGGCGGGCTCGACGAGGTGATGCGCGTCCATCCACGCCCGTTCGTTGAGGCGATCCTTGCTGCCGTGCCGATGCGCGGTCATGCCGCGCTCGATGCCGATACCATGCTCTCGCCGGGATCGGGCGAGGCGGCCCTGCGCGCCGTCGGCGCCGTGGTGGCCGCGGTCGACGCCGTCGTTGCGGGCGAGGCCGACAATGCCTTCTGCGCGGTGCGGCCGCCGGGTCACCACGCCGAGAGCGACCGTGCCATGGGCTTCTGCCTCTTCAACAGCGTCGCCATCGGTGCCCAGCGCGCGCGGCAGACGCACGGGCTCGAGCGCGCCGCGGTGATCGATTTCGATGTCCATCACGGCAACGGCACGCAGGAGATCTTCGAGAACAATCCCCACGTCTTCTATGCCTCGACGCATCAGTCGCCGCTCTATCCCGGCACGGGCGCGCGGAGCGAGACCGGCGTCGGCAACGTCGTCAACGTGCCGCTGCGCCCCGGCTCGGGCTCGCTCGAGTTCCGCCGCGCCTTCGATGAGGTCATTTTGCCAGCGCTCGAGGATTTCCGCCCCGACATCCTCCTCATCTCTGCCGGCTTCGATGCGCACCGCCGCGACCCCCTGGCGCAGCTGATGCTGGTCGAAGCCGATTACGCCTGGGTCACCGAGCGGCTCGTCGCCGCCGCGGCGCGTCATTGCGAGGGCCGGATCATTTCCTCGCTCGAAGGCGGCTACGATCTCGAAGCGTTGGGCGCCAGCGCCGCCGCCCATGTGCGCGCTTTGATGGCGGCGTGAGCGTCAGGCTTGCTCGCGTCGCGGTTGCCTCGATAAAGTGCCGCCGGGCCTCAGAGGGGGATCATGGCTGACGCGGTATTGCCGCCCGACATCGCGGCGATGAGCTTTGAGGAAGCGCTGCAGGAGCTCGAGCAGATCGTGAAGCGGCTCGAGAGCGGCAGCGGCAAGCTCAGCGAAGCGATCACCGCCTACGAGCGGGGCGCGCTCTTGAAGCGCCACTGCGAAGCGAAGCTGCGCGAGGCGCAGGCGCGCGTCGACAAGATCGTGATCGGCGCCGACGGCAGTCCGACGACGGAGCCCGCTTCCTTTGACTGACGCGCCGTGGCCGCTCGGCACGCGATTCGAGAATGCGCTCGCCGAGGCGGCGGCGCTCACCGACGCGGTGCTCGACAAGCTCATCGCCGTGCCGTCGGGGCTCGAGGCGCGTGTCTTCGAGGCGATGCGCTATGCCGCGCTCGCCCCCGGCAAGCGGCTTCGCCCCTTCCTCGTGCTGGCGAGCGCGCGGCTTTTCGGCGTGGCGCGCAACCGGGCGCTGCAGGTCGCGGCGGCGATCGAGCTGGTGCACGCCTATTCGCTGGTTCACGACGATCTTCCCGCCATGGACGACAGCGATCTCCGTCGCGGCCGTCCCACCTGCCACAAGGCCTTCGACGAAGCGACCGCAATTCTCGCCGGCGATGGCTTGCTCACGCTCGCCTTCGAGGTGCTGGCGCATGCCGACACCCACGGCGATCCCGCGGTGCGCTGCGAGCTCGTCGCGGCGCTGGCGCAAGCCGCCGGCGGCCACGGCATGGTCGGTGGGCAAATGATCGATCTCATTGCCGAGGATCGGCCCGATCTCGATATCGGCGCGATCACCCGGTTGCAGCGATTGAAGACCGGTGCGCTCATTGCGTTTGCCTGCGAATCCGGCGCCATTGTCGGCAAAGCGCCCGCGGAGCCTCGGGCGGCGCTCCGCGGCTATGCTCACGATCTCGGTCTCGCCTTCCAGATCGCCGACGATCTGCTCGACGTTCAGGGCTCGGCGGCGGCCACCGGCAAGCCGGTCGGCCAGGACGCGGCGGCGGGAAAAGCCACCTTTGTCTCGATCCTGGGCGTCGAACGTGCCCGTGCCCAGGCGGAACTTCTGGTTTCGCAAGCGGTCGCCCATCTTGATTTGTTTGAGGAAAGGGCGGACCTTCTTCGCCAAGCCGCGCGTTTTGTCGTGGACCGCCGCACGTAATCAGGGAGGCACCTGTGAGCGCCGGGGAACGTAGCCAACGCCGCAACACCGCGACGCCGTTGCTGGACGAGGTGCAGATGCCGGCGGATTTGCGTCGGTTGCCGGAGAGCGCGCTGGGCGAGCTGGCGGCGGAGCTGCGTCACGAGCTGGTGGACGCGGTGTCGGTGACGGGCGGGCATTTGGGGGCGGGGTTGGGGGTGGTGGAGCTGACGGTGGCGCTCCATTACGTCTTCGAGACGCCGCGGGACCGCTTGATCTGGGATGTGGGCCACCAGGCCTATCCGCATAAGATTTTGACCGGCCGGCGCGAGCGTATCCGCAGCTTGCGGCAAGGCGGCGGCTTGTCGGGGTTCACGCGGCGGGTGGAGAGCGAATACGACCCCTTCGGCGCGGCGCACAGCTCGACCTCGATCTCCTCGGCACTCGGCATGGCGGTGGCGCGGGACTTGAAGGGAGAGGAGCGGCAGGTCATCGCGGTGATCGGCGACGGCGCGATGAGCGCCGGCATGGCCTACGAGGCGATGAACAATGCCGGCTCGATGGACACGCGCTTGATCGTGATCTTGAACGACAACGACATGTCGATCGCGCCGCCGGTGGGGGCGATGAGCGCGTACCTGTCGCGGCTGTTGTCGTCGAAGTCCTATTCGTCGCTGCGGTACCTGGCGCGGGAGATGGCGAAGAAGTTCCCGAAGCCGTTGGAGCGGGCGGCGGCGCGGGCGGAGGAGTATGCGCGCGGCTTCGTGACGGGGGGCACGCTGTTTGAGGAGCTGGGCTTCTACTATGTGGGCCCGATCGACGGGCATAACCTCGATCATCTGCTGCCGGTGTTGAAGAACGTGCGCGACAGCAGCGACCGGGGGCCGGTGCTGGTGCATGTGGTGACGCAGAAGGGGCGGGGCTATCCGCCGGCGGAGGCGGCGGCGGACAAGTATCACGGCGTCGTCAAGTTCGACGTGGCGACGGGGGCGCAGGTGAAGGGGAAGGCGGGGGCGCCCTCTTATACCAGCGTCTTCGCCAAGGCGCTCATCGCCGAGGCGGAAGCCGACGAGCGGGTGGTGGCGATCACGGCGGCGATGCCGTCGGGGACGGGCCTCGACAAGTTCGCGGAGAAATTCCCCCGGCGCTGCTTTGACGTGGGGATTGCCGAGCAGCACGCGGTGACGTTTGCGGCGGGCTTGGCGTGCGAGGGCATGAAGCCCTTTGCGACGATCTACTCGACCTTCCTGCAGCGGGCTTATGACCAGGTGGTGCATGACGTGGCGATCCAGCAATTGCCGGTGCGCTTTGCCATGGACCGGGCGGGCCTGGTGGGGGCGGATGGCGCCACCCATGCGGGCTCGTTCGATGTCGCCTATCTCGGCTGCCTGCCCGGCTTCGTGCTGATGGCGGCGGCGGACGAGGCGGAATTGATGCACATGGTGGCGACCTCAGCGGCGATCGACGACCGCCCCTCGGCGGTGCGCTATCCGCGCGGCGAGGGGGTGGGCATCGCCTTGCCGAGCCGTGGCGAGGTGCTCGCCATCGGCAAGGGGCGGATCGTGCGGGAAGGCAGCAAGGTGGCGCTCTTGAGCTATGGCGCGCACCTCCAGGAGTGCCTCAAGGCTGCGGACGAGCTGCAGGCGATGGGCCTCTCCACGACGGTGGCGGATGCGCGCTTTGCCAAGCCCTTGGACACCGACCTGATCGAGCGCCTGGTGCGCGCGCACGAGGTGGTGCTCACCATCGAGGAAGGGGCGGTGGGGGGCTTTGCCGCCCACGTGCTGCAGCATCTGGCGACGCGCGGGCTCCTCGATCACGGCCTCAAGCTCCGGCCGCTGGTGCTGCCCGACCGCTTCATCGACCACGACACGCCGCAGAAGCAATATGAGCAGGCGGGCTTGAGCGCCCGCCACATCGCCCAGACCGCGCT
>DASZAN010000149.1:0-14328 GCA_035945115.1 Allostellaceae bacterium | reverse complement strand
CTTGAGGGGGAGGGAGAGGAGGGGGGTGTGGCCCCAGACGAAGATCATGCCGTCACCCGCTCGGCTTCGCCGGCGGGCGGCACGCTCACGCCTTCCTGGCGGTACTGCTGCAGCTTGTTGCGCAGCGTGCGGATGGAGATGCCGAGGATGTTGGCGGCGTGCGTGCGGTTGCCGAGGCAATGCTGGAGCGTGTCGAGGATGAGGTCGCGCTCGACATCGGCGACGGTGCGGCCGACGAGCGTCGACTTGCCGGCACTACCCGCGATCATGCTCGGTTCGCCGCCGGCTTTGGGCGGTGCCAGCATGATCGCGTCGGGACCGATCTCGTCGCCGCGCGCCAGCAGGACGGCGCGATGAAGCGTGTTCTCGAGCTCGCGGACATTGCCGCGCCAGTTATGCTGCATCAGCATCTCCGTGACGCCCGCCGCAAGCGGCCGCACCGGCAGCGCGTTCAGCTCCGCGTACTTCTTGGCGAAGTGCGCGGTGAGCAGCTCGATGTCCTTGGGCCGTTCGCGCAACGCCGGGATGTGCAGGTTCACGACGTTGAGACGGAAATAGAGGTCCTCGCGGAAATTGCTTTTCCGCACTTCCGCCTCGAGGTCGCGGTTGGAGGTGGCGATGAGGCGGATATCGACCTTGATCGGCTGATGCCCGCCGACGCGATCGATCTCGCGCTCCTGGATGGCGCGCAGCAGCTTCGCCTGAAGCCGCGGATGCATCTCGCTGATCTCGTCGAGGAGGAGCGAGCCGCCGCTTGCTTCCTCGAACTTCCCGATGCGGCGCGCGACGGCGCCGGTGAAGGCGCCCTTCTCGTGGCCGAAGAGTTCCGATTCCAAGAGGTTCTCGGGAATAGCGGCACAATTGACGGAGATGAAGTTCTGCTTGGCGCGGCGGCTCTTGCGGTGGATGTGGCGCGCCATCACCTCCTTGCCGGTGCCGCTCTCGCCGGTGATGAGCACGCTCGCTTCCGATGGCGCCACCTGCTCGGCCAGCCGCACCGCGTCCGCCATCACGGGATCGCGGAAGAGGAGGGCGTGGCTCTCCTGCGCCACCGCTTCGAGCACGGCGGCAATGAGCTCGGCGTCGGGCGGCAGCGGGATGTATTCCTTGGCGCCCGCCTTGATGGCGCGGACGGCGGCATCGGCGTCCGTGCCGATGCCGCAGGCCACCACGGGAACGCTGATGCGCTCCTGCTTCAGGCTCTCGATCATCCGCGCGATGTCGAGCTTCACATCCATCATCACGAGGTCGGCGCCGTGGCCGGAGCGAAGCGCGCCCAAGCCCTGCTCGATGTCGTCGGCGTGCGCGACGGTGGCGCCGCGGGCGATGGCAATCTTGCCGGCAGTGCTGATATAGCCTTCAAGCGGGCCGAGAATGAGAAGACGCATCGGATGAAACCTCTTCTTTAGGCGCGATCGGCCTTGACGATTTCCGTCATGGTGACGCCGAGGCGTTCGTCGACGACGACCACTTCGCCGCGTGCCACCAAACGATTGTTGACGTAGATGTCGATGGCCTCGCCAACCTTGCGGTCGAGCTCGACGACGGCGCCGCGGCCAAGCTTCAGCAGCTGGCTCACCTGCATGGTGGCGCGGCCGAGCACGGCGGAGATTTGCACGGGGATGTCGTAGACCGCCTCGAGGTCCTTGGCGCTTTGTGGCCGCGCCTCGGCGCTTCCCATGCCATCGCCACCGAGCTCGTCAAGCTGGAGGTTGGTCGGATCACTCATGCTGGTTCTCCTCGTCGGGCGCCGTGCCCGTCAGTTGGATGCTGTCGAGCGCGCGCGCGAGCGCTCCGTCGATATCGCGCAAGAGCCGTTTGGTGTCCCGCTCGGCCCCGCCTTCTGCCCACTCCACGCGCGCGTCGGCGACGTCGAGGCCGTCGTCGGCGAGCAGCACCACCTTGCCGGCGAATCCGGCCGCTCCGGTGATGGCTGCTAGCCGCTGTTGCATCGCGTCAAAAACGCCGTCGGCGACGCGCAGCACGATGCGCGGCTCGTCGAAGGCTTCGCGTACGCACTCGCTCACCAGCGTCTCGAGCTCGAGAAGGGGTGCCGTGCGGCAAAGCGCGGGGACGGCTTTGCGCATGATGGCGCGGATCGTCTCGAGCGCGCGGCGCTGCGCCGCTTCGGCGGCATGCTCACGCGACTTGAGCACCTCATCGATGGTCGAAGCGAGCATCTGGAGCGCGGCTGCGGCGCGTGCCTCGTTCGATTGCGCCGTCTCAGCGAGCGCTTGCGCGCGGCCCTCGGCAAAGCCGGTGGCGCGTGCCGCCTCGATCTCCGCCTTGGTGAAGGTGGGTTCGGGCGGCGCCACCTTGCGCTGAAGGGAGCGCGCCGCGTCCGGTAGATCGAAGGAGCGATCGAAGAGAAATTTGTGCGGATGCGTCATGCCGGCGCCTCAGTAGACGAGCTCGTCTTCGCTGCCCTCGGCGATGACGATCTCGCCGCGGGCCGCGAGATCCTTGGCGAGCGCCACGAGGTAGGATTGCGCCTCCTCGACGTCCTTGAGGCGGACCGGCCCCATGCCGGCGATCTCCTCGCGCAGCAGCTTGGCGGCGCGCTCGGACATGTTGGAGAAGAAGAGATCGCGGAGACCCTCGGAGGCGCCTTTGAGCGCAAGCGGCAGCTTCTCCTTCTCGGCCGAGCGGAGGATGCCCTGGATCGCCATGCCGTCGACCTTGCTCAAATCCTCGAAGGTGAACATGAGCGCCTTGATGCGCTCGGCGGAATCGCGGTTGCGCTCCTCGAGCGCGGTGATGAACCGCGTCTCCGTGCTGCGGTCGAGGCTGTTGAAGATCTCGGCGATGAGCTCGTGCGAATCGCGGCGGTTGGTGCGCGCGAGGCTCGAGAAGAATTCGTTGCGCAAGGTTCGCTCGACGTCGTCGAGCACTTCCTTCTGCACCGCTTCCATGCGGAGCATGCGCATCACCACTTCCATGGCGAAGCTCTCGGGGAGCTGCGTCAAGACGCGTCCGGCGTGGTCGGGCTTGATCTTGGAGAGAACGACGGCGACGGTCTGCGGGTACTCGTTCTTGAGATAATTCGCCAGCACCGTCTCGTTCACGTTGCCGAGCTTGTCCCACATGGTGCGCCCGGCGGGTCCGCGAATTTCCTCCATGATGGTATTGACGCGGTCCTGGCCAAGCACCTTGGCGAGGAGGCGCTCGGTACTCTCGTAGGTGCCGACGAGCGATCCCGTCGCCGAAATCTGCTCGGCGAATTCGACGAAGAGCCGCTCGACGATGCTCGAGCTCACCGTGCCGAGATTGGCCATGGTCTGAGAGATCTCCTTGATCTCCTCGTCATCCATCAGCGAGAAAAGGCGCGCAGTGTGGTCTTCGCCCAAGGCCAACATCAGGATGGCGGCCTTCTCGGGCCCGGTGAGCGTGCGAATGTCTTCGCGGACGCGGATTGCCATGGCGTGCTACCTCACGCGCCCTGGTACATCCAGGAGCGGACGATGGCGACCGCTTCCTCGGGATGCTTCTCGACGATTTCGCCGATCTTGCGGATGCTGGAGGCGGCGACGCGTCCTTCGACCTGACCGATGTCGATCATCGTCTCGGCCGCCGGCTGCTGCGCGGCGCCGGCCGGCACCACCGCGCCCGACGGGCCGGCGGGGAGCGCCGGCGTCAATCCGGCAGGCGCGGGAAGCGCGGGCGCCGCACCCGTCTGTCCGGCGAGAAGATTGTTGGCTTCCGCGGCGGCGGCGGCGTTGTTCTCGAGCACGCGCAGCAACAACGGACGCACGACGAGCAAGATAAAGAGGACGGCGACGACGGCGAGGACGAGCATCTCGCCGATCTTGAGGATATCGGCGCGCTCGAAACCAAGGATGCTCGTAGGTGCTTGCGGCAGCGCCTCCTCGACCCCGGCGAAGCGCAGATTGACAAGCTGCACGGAATCGCCCCGCGTTTCGTTGTAGCCGATATCGGCGCGCACCAGCGTCGCGAGCTGTTGCAGCTCTTCGGACGAGCGCGGCTGATAGGTCTTGCTGCCGTCGGCGGCCAGCGTGTAGGTGCCGTCGATGAGCGCCGCCACTGAGACGCGGCGGACGATGCCGGTCTCATGCACCTGGACGCGCGTCGTCTCGCCGATCTCGCTGTTCTCGGTCTGCTCGGAGCGCGAGCTCTTGCTGCGGGCGCCGCCGTTCCCGGTGCCGGCTTGGCCGTTCGGGAGATTGGTCTGCACGGTGACGGGCTGGTCGCCGCTTTCGCTGCTGTCGCTCGATTCGGTGACGGATTGCGTCGAGCGCACCACCCGCTGATCCGGATCGAAGCTCTTCGAATTCGTCGTGATGCGGTCGAAATCCATCTCGGCATGAACGTCGACCCGCGCCTTGCCGGGACCGACGGTGCGCTCCAAAAGTTCTTCGACGCGGCGAGCAAGACGCGTCTCGTAATTGACGCGCATCTCTTCGGCCGTGCTGGCACCCGCGGCGCCGCTCTCGTCGCCATCGCCGCGGGCGAGGAGGTTGCCCTCGCTGTCGACGATCGAGACGCGGTTCGCCTTGAGGCCCGGCACCGCCGACGCGACGAGGTATTGGATTGCCGCCACTTGCGGCTTGCCGAGGCGCTCGGCGCCGCGCATGCGCACGACGATTGACGCGCTCGGCTCCTGGCGATCGCGCGAGAAGAGTTCGCGCCGCGGCAAGACGACGTGAACGCGCGCCTGCTGGATGGCGCTGATGGAGCTGATGGTGCGCACGAGCTCGCCTTCAAGCGCGCGCACGTGATTGATGTTCTGCACCAGGCTCGAGGTGCCGAGTGCATCCGCCTTGTCGAAGAGCTCGTAGCCCATCGAGCCGCCATGCGGCAGGCCCGCTTCGGCCATCGCCATGCGCGCGCGCCCGACGTGATCAGAGGGCACGAGAATCTGGCTGCCGTCGCCCCTGATCTGATAGGGCACGCCCATCGCCTCGAGCTTCTGCACCACTTGCCCGCTGTCGCGAAGATCGAGGTCGCCATAGAGCAGCGAGAAGCCGGGCGTGGCGATGCGGGTGGTGAGGAACGCGAAAAAGGCGACCATCGCCAGTGCAACGCCGCCCACCATGGCGAGGCGGAGGGGACCGAGGCTGCGGAGAGTTTGGACCAGGCCGTTCACCGTGGCTCGCTCGCGAGTTTCGACTACCGGGCGCTTGGCCCGGGAGCGACCCTACTGGCGATTGGGTGAATGAGTGGTAAATGACCGGCAGTTTTTTCCTAGCGCGCGGGAAAATCATGCCGCTTGAAAGCTGTCAGCGATCAGCTGTCAGCGATCAGCCAATGTTGACGCCGAGAGAAAGTCGGGTTTCGTTTGCCGCGAAATAAGATCAGCGGAGAGCTTTTCTTCAAGCTGGCAGCTGATAGCTACGAGCTGAAAGCTAGTCTGAGACGCGGTCTTTGTCTTGCTCGCGGTAATCTTGGAGCCGCGTGACGCGCAAACCGGGGAGGCCGTGGCTCTCGACGAGCCGCTGCCAGGAGAGGAATTCTTCGATCGAGAGCGTGTAGCGCCGGCACGCTTCCTCGAGGCTGATGACGCCCGCACGGACAGCCGCGACCACCTCCGCTTTGCGGCGGATCACCCAGCGCTTGGTGTCGGGCGGCGGCAAGCTATCCAGCGAGGCGATGGGCCCGACGGTGTCGAGCCACTCCATCGAGGGAGAGCCGAGCGAGGAATGTGCGTCTGTCTTCACGGTTGCAGCGGGCAAAAGTTCGTGTGACCGGAAATGTAGGAGACCCCGCTTAACAAAGCCCTAAAGCGGATGGTTAATGCGCCCCGCGCAATCCCTAAAATCCCAACGAATCCGCCGCGTCCAAGGACGCGGCGGTCGTTTCGGGGCCACCCTCTAGCGGCGACTAGCCCTGCTTTGCCTGGATCAGCGTCTGCAGCATCTGATCGGCGGCGGTGATGATCTTGGCGTTGGCCTCATAGGCGCGCTGCGTCACGATCAGATTGGCGAACTCCTGCGCGATGTCGACGGTCGAGTTCTCGAGCGAGGAGGGCGCGATCTGGCCGGCGGCGCCGGTGCCCGCCTGGCGCAGCAGGAAGGTGCCGGACGCATTGGTCTGGAGATAGACGTTGCCGCTTTGCGGCGCGAGGCCGTCGGCATTGGGGAATGTTGCGACCGGAATGAGGTAGATCGCGGTCTTGAGGCCGTTGTCGAAATTCGCCGTGACGATGCCCTGCTGGTCGATGGTGATGCCGGTGAAGTTGCCGAAGTGTAGGCCGTCCTGGTCGACGCGCGAGACCGCAAACGAGCCGCCGAACTGAGTAAGGCCGTTCGGCTGGCCGGCGGTGCCGAGGTTGAAGTTGAGCGTCTGGGGCGTCGCCGCACCGCCCGATGACCACGATGTCACCGACAGTGCACCCGGCGCGTTGAAGGTGGTGGCGCCGTTGAGCGTGCCGTCGGGATTGAACTGGATGAGGTTGTCGCCGGGCGCGATCTGCACCGTGCCGCCGTTGACCGATGCCGCAACTTGCCACTGATTGGCATGGGTGACGCCATTGGCGGTAGCGGGCGCGCCGAAGGTCTCGGTGGCGGGCGCAATCGCAACAATGCTATCGGCGGGATTCATCACATTGCCGCTGGCATCGGTGATGACGATGTTGCCGCCGGCGGCTGCCGCGGAGAAGCTCGTGCCGCTGAGCGCATTGTTGACGGCGGTGGCAATGCCGGCGATGGTTGGCGTCGTCAGCGGTGCCGTGGTGAAGGTCTGGCCGTCAAGCGTGACGGTGAACCGATCGCCGACAGCCGGTGCGCCGCCAGCCACCGCGAAGGTCTGCGTCGAGGGCACGGGCGGCACGCGGCTGAAGGTGAGCGTCAGATCATGCTCGGTGCCTTGCGTGTCGAAGACCGGCACGGTGATGGTGTGCGGGTTGGAGGTTGAGGTATCGGAGGCCGGCAGATTGGCGGCGAGCGTAATGTTCTGCGTCGGCTGCGCCGATCCGCTGAGCCCGTTGACATTGACTGTGCTGAGCGAGGTCAGCGCCGTCGCGGTCAATTGCGCCGTGTTGCCCGCGGCAATCGCCTGTGCCTGCGCCGGCGTCAGCTTCTGTCCCTGAAGAAAGAAGCCGGCACCGTTCTTGAGATCGCCATTGGCATCGATATTGAAGGAGCCGGCGCGCGTGAAGGTGAAGGCACCCTGGTCTGCCGCGTCGTTGTTGACGACGAAGAAGCCGCCGCCGGAAATCGCGAGATCGGTGCCCGAGCTCGTCGCCTGCAAGAGACCCTGCTTGTCGATGGCGGTGAAGGGATGCGCGACGACGCCACCCGGCTGGTAGGTGGTGTTGGTGGGAATCTGCGTCACCAGCGTCGAAAACCGTGCCTCGGTTTCCTTATAGGCGGTGGTGTTGGCGTTCGAGATGTTGTCCGAGATGATGCCGACCGCCGTGCTGTCGGCAAAAAGACCAGAAACGCCGGAGAACAATGCGCCGAGAATGCTCATGAGCGGGTCCTCTTAGGGAGAAGTCGTGGAGTTGGAGCTGGTGACGAATTTGACCAATTGGCTGAACGGGACGGAAATGCCAGACACATCGAAGGTCGGGGCGTTGTTGATGACGCTGACATTGTCGATTGTGCCCGTGGCGGTGGTCGTTGTGGTGATCTGTTGGTTCTTCGAGTCGACCGCGAGGACTTGAAGCGTATAGGTGCCGTCCGCGAGCTGGAGACCGCTCGCGTTCTGACCGTTCCAGGTGAAGCTGTGCTTGCCCGCGCTGGGATTGCCTTGCGCCGAGGCAACGATGTTCCCCGTCGAATCGAGGATGTTGATCGTCGCCTTTGCCGCGGCAGACGGCAATGTGTAAGAGAAGGTCGCACTGCCGTTTTGCAGCGCACCTTGGTTACTCTGGTACTCGATCGTGCGTCCGATCGACGGCAAGGCGGAGATCGTCTCAGCCGAGGTTTCATTGTTGAGCAGCGTCGCGAGCTGGCTGTTGGTCTTGATCTGCTGCTCGACCCCACTGAACGACACGAGCTCCTGGGTGAACTGGTTCGTGTCGGTGGGCGCCAGCGGATCCTGGTTCTTGAGCTGCGTCGTCAAGAGCGTGAGGAAGGTGTCGAACTTCTGCGTGAAGTTCAGCACGCCGGTCGGATCGGTCCCATTGGCCGTTGTGCTGGTGCCGAGTGGCGCTGTCGGCGGCGGCGAAGTGACTGGAGCGGTCGTGGTCATGGTGTTGCGTTCCCTCACACGTGAATGTCGAGCGCGCCGGCGTGGCGACGGAAGCTGGGGAGCGGTGCGGCGATCACGTCGCTGCCGTCGCCGTCACTGGGATAGGCACCGTCGCGCGAGCCACCCCCGCTCCCCGCCGATTGCTGCTGCTGGAACTGAAAGCCGCCGCGCAGATTGAAGCTGAGACTGCTGTTGTCGGCCTGCAGACCCGCGTCGCGCAGCGCCTGCGTCAAGCCGCCGGCATCCTGCTGCAGCAGGTTCAAGGTGTCGCTGCGATCAGCGGAGACCACCACCGTGACACGGCCGTCGTGGTTGACATTGAGCTTAACGTCGATGGTGCCGAGATCGGCGGGTTGCAGTTGGATTTGGATGTGATCGGTGCCGCTTTTGACAGCTTGATGGACATTGATTGCAACTTGCTCGGCGACCGCATGGGGGATGATCGGGAGCGTTGGCGGTGCTTCGTTGGCGGGCGGTGCGCTCGCGGGAAGAGGCGCCGGCGCTGGCGGGGTGTTGGCTGCGTTGGTGGTGAGGCTGTTATCGCTCAGCGGAAGCGCCGGGTCGTGCGTGGCCGATTCGTGCCCCTCGAGCGACGCCGTCGACGCTGTCGCGTTGTCCTTTCCCGCGGCGAGCGGTTGCTCATTCCCGTGTGTCGTCGCCGTGGCCGTCGTTTCCGCTGCATCGTGCGCGCCTTGCAGCGCGGCGATCTGGCGTGAATTGGTGGGGAGGCCGGCATCGCTTGCCGTCGGTTTCGCCGCAGCCTTGTCACTGGCGGGCGTGAGGCTCGCCAGAGCGACCCGGGGCTGCGAGACGAGCACGGCGGCGCCGTTCGCGAGGCGCGCGTTGATCGTCGATGCGAGCGACGGCGGATTGCCGCCCTGGGGATCGGTGGGGGCGCCGGCGGTTGTCGCGGCCGCCGTTGCCGCGGTGGAGGGAGTAGCGGTCGAAGCAGGCGAGGGGCCCGGCGCAGACGATGTCGCCGCGTCGGCCGCGAGGGGCGCGAGCCGAGATACCGCGGCCTGCGCGATCGGCGGCGCCGCTTTGGAAGCGGCGAGCGGAAGTGAGAGCGCGAGAGTGCCCGGCGTCGGTGAAGCCGACGCCCCGGCCTTGCCGGCAGCGGCATCCGGAATCGGTGTCGCCGAAGCTGCAATCGACGTGGCGAGAAGCAGGCTGCTCGGAAGACCCGCTGGCAACGCGGGCGCAACGATGGCCGTCGTTCCGTCTGGCGCCCCAGAGACAAGGGGGGTGGGTGGTTGCTGCAGTTGCACGAGCAACGGCAAGGGCAAGGCGATGACGCTCGCCGTCGCGTCGCCGGACGTGCTCGACGCCTTCACGCCGGGCTGAGCGTTGCCGTTCCCCTGATCCGACGCGCTTGGCAGCTTGCGCAGCGCGGTGCGGCTCGCCGTGGGCACATTCACCGCTGCCGGATCGCTTGCGGCGCGTGGCGTGGTGCTCGCTGCGTTGGCGCCGAACACCGCAAGGAAATGGCTCCCGCCGCCGCTCTCCGGCGCCGCCGGAGGATTGGGCGCAGGATCGGGAGGAAGGGGAGGAGTAACGGCTTGCGCGGTCATGATAATCCTTTCGCAAACCGCCGACAGCAAGCACCATGCCATGTGAGAATATCAACATTAAGCGATTGATATTAAACATTTTTATTCGACGAAACAAAGCCCGAGGGGAGGGCCGGAGCGGGCGATGGGGCAAGCGGTGCCGGGTCGAACTCGGCAATCTTTGCCCTGCCATCGGCAATCTGGCATGGGGATTGCCAGTTAAGTTTTCGACGGCGCCTGTTGCGCCGCCGACAATGAGGGGGGCTACTAGAGCCGGCGCGTGCGAGCGCCCGTTAGAGGAGCGTAATATGGTGGCGGTGACTGAGACATCAGCGGCCACGCAGGCCTTGGGAGGAACCGCTCCCGAGCGCCTTCAGCAGCCGGTTCCGCGGCCTCCTTCCCAGGCTGCCCCCGTGAATGAGCCGGTGGCGCCGGCGAGCACGGAGGGGGCCAAGGCGGAACCGACGCCCGCCGCGTCGCCCATCGGCTTCACGCTTCATTTCGATGGCGATTCGCAGCGCCTCATCCTTGAAGCGCGCGAACCAGCATCGGGCTACCTCATCGTGCAAATCCCGCCGAAATACGTGGTGAAGCAGTTTTCGGCGACGGTCCGCTCCAATCTCGAGCCGAGCCGCGGCAAGGGCCTCAACGACGCTGTCTAAGCGCCCCCCTCTCGACGGAAGATTTTGCCGAGTAGGCAAGCTTGACCCGGCAAGATTTGCCGGATCGGACGCACGACCTACGCAGTGAGCGGCATTTTCGGCAGTTTTCAGCGCAACGCCCGCAGCTCGCTCCAGCCACTGCAATGGCATGTCCGTTGCGAGTGATCCCCTGGGTCGCGAAGCGGCCTCATTCTCAACCCAGAAAGGATTGTCTCAATGTCTAACCAAATCGTGTTGGGTCTTGCGACCCGCCAGAACCTGCTCGCTTTGCAGGGCATCAACCAGAACATCTCCACCTCGCAGAACCACCTGTCCACCGGCCTCAAGGTGGCGAGCGCGGTCGACGACGCGGTCACCTTCTTCCAGAGCCAGTCGCTCATCAACCGCGCCAGCGACCTCTCTCAGCGCAAGGACACGATCGACCAGGGCATTTCGTCCGTTACCACGGCGACCCAGGCGATTCAGAGCACCATTTCGGTGCTGCAGCAGTTGCAAGGCATCTTGAACTCGGCGAAGACGCAGAGCGCAACTCAGCGCGCTTCGGCGGCGACCCAGTTCAACACTCTTGCCGTGCAGCTCAACAACCTCGTCGGCGATGCGTCCTACCAGGGCCTCAACCTGGTGAACTCGACGGCGTCGACCCTGAGCCTGCAGTTCAGCATCTCCTCGACCTCGACCTTGAAGATCCACGGCGTGAACCTGCTGACCAGCAAGCTCATCACCGCCGCCAAAGTCAGTAAGGCGAGCCACACGGCCACCAACCTGCTCGGTACGTTGTTCTCCAAGGTCTCCAACAAGACCTCGAAGTTCGACGCGGCGTTCAACATCTTGCAGAGCGCCGTCTTCACCGCTCAGGCCGATGCCCAGTCGCTCGGTGGAAACGTCTCCTTCCTCCAGACGCGTCTGAGCTTCACCTCGCAGTACATCTCGACGCTGCAGGGCGGATCGGACAAGCTGGTGGTCGCCGACGTCAACGAGGAGAGCACCAACCTCGTCACTTTGCAGACGAGGCAGAACCTCGCCATTCAGTCTCTGTCGATCGCGACTCAGTCGGAGAGTGCGGTCCTCCGTCTCTTCCGCTAAGTCGTCAGGTCTCTTCGCAAGCGGGTGGGCGGCCTTCGGGCCGCCCATTCCGTTTTAGCGCGGCGGTGACACTGCGAATTTCAGCGGACTCCTAGCGCTTTATTAACCTTCGCCCGCTAAGACTGATCATTCATCACGCACAAAGTGGAGAGCCGTAGAATGCCGCTCTCGATCAATCTCAAGCCCGGCGAAAAGCTCATCGTCAACGGTGTCGTGCTTCAGAACGCGCATCATCAAGCGACGAAGCTGCTCGTGCACAACGAAGCGGCGCTCTTGCGCGAGAAGGACATCCTCACCGAGGATGCGGCGAATACGCCGGCGCGCCGCATCTATTTCGCCGTGCAATGCCAATATCTCTTTCCAGAGAAGAGCGCGTTCTATTTACCGCTCATTCATCGGTTTTTACGAGAATTTTCCGAGGCCGCCCCGAGCACCGTCGCGCTCGTTCAGAAGATGGAGCAAGAGGTCGCGGAAAGGCAGTTCTATCCGGCACTCAAGACCGCGAAGGCGCTGATAGCGAAGGAGCAGGAGATTTTGAATGGTTTCATCGGCACAGGCATACGCGCGAACACCGCAGGCGGGCAACCCGGCGAAGACGGAGGCGTGGGCGCTGCTTGAGGCGGCGCGGCGGATGGAGAGCGCAAAGAGTCTCGATCGCGCGGCGCTCCTCGAGGCGGTCCGCTTCAATTGGCGCCTCTGGACAATCTTTCAGACGGATCTCGTCGATCAGAACTGCACCTTGCCTGCCGAGGTGCGCGGCAATCTCCTCGGACTCTCCAATTTCATCGATCGCCACACCGCTGGCATCCTCGCCAACCCAGAGCCGAGCCAGATCGATGTGCTCGTGAACATCAACCGCCAAATCGGCGAAGGCCTGTTGGAAGGCCAGCGCAATGCGCGCGGCAAAGCAGCGAGTGCCGGTGACTCGCCGCCATCGCAATTGCGCGAGAGCGCCTAGCACCGGAGCGCGATCGATGGTGGCAACATCCGAAGCGGTGCGCGTCGTCCCCCCGCGGGTGACCGAGGCCGCCCGCCACCTGGCTGAAGGAAGCGCCGAGGCGGCAGTGGCGGCCTTGCAGTCAGAGACCGATGAGGCCGAGGGCGTGCCGGCCCAATTCATGGCGGCTCTTGTGGCTTGGCGGCTCGGCAACCCCGCGCTCGCCTTGACGTTGAGCCGATCCTGCTTTGATCGCGAGCCGGAGAACGGCACGATCGCCGAGGCGATCGCTTCGCTCTTCGCTCAAGTCGGCGACCTTCGCGAAAGCCTCTTTTATGGCAAGCTTGCCATCGCGCTCGGACCGGATGCGACGATGAGCGCCTGGCTTCCCGCCGATTTCCCGATGTTCGATCAAGCCTTCCTTTCCATTCAGGAAAGGCCGTTGCTCGCTCAGGCACGCCTCTTTCTCCGCGCGGGAAAATTGAGCGCGGCGCTCGAGAAAGCGCGGCAGCACGTCGCCGTCGCGCCCCACGACGACGAAGGCCGCCATTTCTACGCCGAGCAACTCCTGCGTGCGGGCTTTGCCGCTGCCGCGGTCGAGGCGCTCGCACGCTATACTGATCGGCAGGCACCGACGCCGGCGATCGTCAGCACCGTTGCGCGCGCGCTCGCCGCCGTGGGCGAAGCCGAGAAAGCGCGCTACTGGCATGACCGCGCCTGCGCCATGGCACCGGACGATTCCGCGATCGCCGCGGCTCGGATTGCCGACGCCTCGATCCTGGGCGGCGACGGCGAAGGGCAGCGGCGCTGGACCGCCGAGTGGGTCGCCCGATTCGCCACGCCGGCAAAGGCGCACCGCTGGCGTCCCGCCGGCGAGCGGCTCACCGTGGGCTACCTCGTCTCGCACACCGCCCGCAAAGACGCAGCCGCAGTCGCCGCTGTGGCGTCGGCCCACCCGCCTGCCGGCACGATCGTAATCGGTTATGGACGGGGTGCCCGGAGCTGGGACGAGAACGCCACCTTCGGCGGCGCCTTTGAGAAATGGCGCGACGTCGCCGGCTTCGATGCAGCGACCTTGGCCAAGACGCTCGCGGCGGACGGCGTGGATGTCGTGATCGACACCAGCGGATTCGCATCTTCGATCAACCTCGGCGCACTCGTGCGCGTCAACAGTGCCATCCGAGTCGCTTGGCTGGCCACGGTAGAAGGGCTTGCGCACGTTGCCTACGACGCGGCGATCGGCGCCCGTCCTGCGGGGTTGCCTTGCTGGCAGCCACCCCACGGCGCCTACCCGCTCGTGCGCGATTGGACGCGGGACATGCACCATATCCCCGATGAGCGCTGCCGCTTCGGCAGCGATGCGAGCCTTGCCGAAATCGACGCGCGCACCGTGCAGCTGTGGACGGCGGCGCTTGCCGCTGCGCCGGAATCGGTCCTGCTCCTGCGGGCTGACGACATGGCTCACCCCGCCAACATCGACCGTTTGATCGGGCGCATGGGCCGCGAGCTCGCTGCCCGGATCGACATCGTCGATGCGGCGGTTACCGAAGATTTCTACCCGCTGGTCGATGTCGGACTGGCTCCCGCCGCGTCTGCCTCGGCGCGGCTGGTCTGCGAATCCGTTGCCCAGGGCGTCCCCGTGCTCGCGCTGGATGATGGCGGCCCATGGGGCACCCATGCCCAGGCGCTGAGGGCGCTGGGGCTCGGCGCGTTTGCCTTCGCGGACATTTCGACATATGCCGCCGCTGTGGGAGAGCTCGCGCGTTCGCACGATCGGCGCAACGCCGCCCGGCGCGAGGTCGCCGCCATCGCCGCTCATGGCGAGCGTACAGCTGCTGAAATCGCGGCGGCAATTGAAGCGGGCGTCAAAGCGATGCTGGCCAAGGTCGCGGCATGACGCTCGACGATCGCGTGCTCCGGTCGCGTGCCGCCTTTGCCGAGCGCT
>DASZAN010000148.1:0-8614 GCA_035945115.1 Allostellaceae bacterium | reverse complement strand
GCTCCGCAAAGCCGCCAAGCGAACCGTCGAGGACACATGGCGCCAGATCGGAACCCTCCTCAGCAGCGTCTCGCCGCAAGAGTGCGCCAACTACTTCCGAAACGCAGGCTACGCTTCAACCTGAATGGATCAGACTCTAGCCACCCCGGCACTCACCTTCTGCCATCGAATTTTTCTCTAAGCGCTCTGTTCCGACCTTGGCGCTGAGTAGGGATAGCCTATGAGGCAACGCTGCTAATCCGCCAGGAGACCGATCAGCGATACCGCGAATCGGGCCCTTTCACCACATCGCCCTCCGGAGTCGGAGGGATGACATTCGCGACGCGGCCATTGTTCACGGTGAAAGTCCACACGCTGTTACCCCTGCGGAATCGATAGACTTTGAAGACACCTTGAGGCGTCACCATGCGGCTGACATCGGTGGCGCCAGACACCGCTAACGCTTCGCACTCATTCATGCCCACACCGATCTCGTGGGCGTCAACATGCGACCAATCGCTGATCAGGCCGCGCCGGTCGATCTCCGCGCGGTATTTCGCGGTGGGGGTGCCCGCCAACCCCGCCGATCCATACATGCTGCAGACATCCGCGTCGTTCATCTGCCGCGGCAGTGTGCGACAGCTGGCCAGCGCCAGCGCGGCGACGGCCACCGTAAATAGCTTGGCCACGGTAAAGAGCCCCCGTTTCCCCCAAATCAATCAGACAGCCATGGGAGTTACCAAGTGCGTTGACTTACTTCGACCCCAATTTTGCTCCTGCCGTCTGACCCTAACCACATTCCACTCTTAAAGGCAGTGAATCCTACTCTGAGGTCGAAGTGGTCATTCGCAGGGCTCGCCGCCAATCCATCGAACTTTCGTAGGGAAAAACATCATAATTTGTTCCACCGGATTTTTGTAAGTACGGTTTAGTGGCACGTCTCTCCAAGCGGATTCACCGCCTATTTTGATCCTTGCGGTATCCGGTACGACGCCCGAAGCGTGAACCGGACAGTCATTCACGAGGTAGAAGACAAAGGTCTCTCCAGCATCAAGAGGGCTCACCACAGCGCTATAATGCAACGCGTTGGCTTCCCCACCCTCATTGCCAAACCAAAACCTCATCGGAATTGCGACGTTCAAAATGTTCGATCTACCGTGATTGCTCAGGTCGCACCTATATACGAACACCCCTGGATCGTGTTGCTGCTTCGCCAGATTTAATTGATCTTCGGTCGGCCAAGCTTTCGCGTCGCCTTGATCGTTGTGAACATCGTACAAGCCCCATTTGACAGCCTTGAGTCGCCGGGAATTCAATGGGACGAGGTGAAGCACCCCGTGCGGTGGGATCGAGATAGGAAGTGACGACATGCGGCACTCACTCAGTAGCGAGATTTGATCACCGGTCGGCGCGTGAGTAGCTTCGGACACGAGTGCCGCCGGACTGAAAAAATACACGATCACAAAGATGCCAAGAGCGCCTCCTGCTCTGACTACGTTTTTATATTCGATCTGAAGAAATCCCGGCACGAACGCTGCGAAGCCCGAAGCCGCAGCTGTGAGGACGATGCGAAACACTAAGTATTGGAAGGGCGTCGGTTCGGGGAAGTAGACGGCAAGCACCAGCAGTGTCACAAGGAAGCTCAGGCCGGATGCGAAGATCGCGAAGCGCTCCCATAAGGAAGGCTTCGAGCCGCTGGTCCTAGGCACTAGAAGATCACCCGCACTTCGAATAATCGCAGCTCGTGCACTGGTCGCAGTTTTCGATGCGGATGAGGGCGGCTTCGCCGCATTTGGGGCATTGCGCCATGCGCGCGGGCCGGCCTTCGCCGGCGGGCTCCAGGAGGTTCACGACTTTGCGCTCGGTCAATTCCGGCGTGGAGCTGCGTTTTTGCGGCATGAAGCCGATGTCGATCATGTGGCGCTCGATGACGTCGCCGATCGCCGCCAATAGTGAGGGCACGTAGCGGCCGCCCATCCAGGCGCCGCCGCGCGGATCGAACACGGCTTTCAGCTCCTCGACGACGAAGGAGACATCGCCGCCCCGGCGGAAGACGGCGGAGATCATGCGCGTCAGGCCCACCGTCCAGGCGTAATGCTCCATGTTCTTGGAGTTGATGAAGATCTCGAAGGGGCGGCGGCGCCCGTCCTGGATGATGTCGTTGATGGTGATGTAGAGCGCGTGCTCGCTCTCGGGCCAGCGGATCTTGTAGGTGCGGCCCGGCAGCTCCTCCGGCCGGTTGAGCGGCTGCGTCATGTAGACGACGCCGCCTGCCTCGTAGATGTCGGCGGATTTGCTCTGCGGCGCCGGCGCGGCGAACGGCAATTCCGGTTGACGCCGTGCCTCGGCCTGCTTCGCGTCCTTCTTCACCTCGAGCACCGCGCCCGTCACCTCGTTCGGGCGATAGGTGGTGCAGCCCTTGCAGCCGAGCTCGTAGGCCTGGAGGTAGACGTCCTTGAATTGCTCGAAGGGGAAATCGACGGGAATGTTGATGGTCTTCGAGATCGAGCTGTCGACGTATTTCTGCACCGCCGCCTGCATGACGAGGTGATCGCCGGGCGTCAGCTGCTGCGCATCGACGAAGGCCTCGGTGAGCGGGGTGTTTTCACCGCGCAAGCGATGGAAGACGCGATAGGCGTGGTCGCTCACCTCTTCCTCGCGCCGCGTGCCGTCGGGCATCAGCACATGCCGCGTGTAGCGGAAGCTAAAGACAGGCTCGAGCCCGGAGGAGACGTTGTCGGCGAAGAGCGAGATGGTGCCGGTGGGTGCGACCGAGGTGAGGAGCGCGTTGCGGATGCCGTGCGTCGCGATCGCGTCCCGCACATCCTCGTCCATGCCGGCGATCGTCTCGCCGGCGAGATATTTCTCCTTGTCGAAGAGCGGAAAGGCGCCCTTCTCCGCGGCGAGCTCCGCCGAGGCAAGGTAAGCCGCGCGCTCCAGCGCCTTCATCCAGCGCTCGGTGAGCGCCACCGCGTCGGCCGAGCCATAGCGCGCGCCGCAGAGGATGAGCGCGTCGGCAAGGCCGGTGACGCCGAGGCCGATGCGCCGCTTGGCCCGCGCCTCATGCGTCTGCTCCGCGAGCGGAAAGCGCGAGACGTCGATGGCGTTGTCGAGCATGCGCACGGCGAGCGGCACGATCTTCGCGAGCGCATCGAGATCGAGGGCGGCCCGCGGCGTGAAAGGCTCGCGCACCAAGGCGGCGAGATTGATCGAGCCCAAGAGGCAGGCGCCATAAGGCGGCAGCGGCTGCTCTCCGCACGGATTGGTCGCGCTGATCGTCTCGGCGTAATGGAGGTTGTTGCGGCGATTGATGCGGTCGATGAAGATCACGCCGGGCTCGGCATAAGCATAAGTCGAGCGCATGATCTGGTCCCAGAGCGCGCGCGCCTGGACCACCTTATAGGTGGTGCCGGCGAATTTGAGCTCCCAGGGCGCGTCCTCCTTCACCGCCTGCATGAAGGCATCGGTGACGAGGACGGAAAGGTTGAACATGCGAAGCCGCCCCGCCTCGCGCTTCGCTTCGACGAACGCCTCGATGTCGGGATGGTCGCAGCGGAGCGTCGCCATCATCGCGCCGCGGCGGTATCCGGCGCTCATGATGGTCTTACACATCGCGTCCCACACATCCATGAAAGAGAGCGGGCCCGAGGCGTCGGCGCCCACGCCTTTCACCGGCGCTCCCTTGGGGCGGAGCGTCGAGAAGTCGTAGCCGATGCCGCCCCCCTGCTGCATGGTGAGCGCGGCCTCGCGCAGATGCGTGAAGATCCCCGCCATGTCGTCGGGGATGGCGCCCATGACGAAGCAGTTGAAGAGGGTGACGTTGCGCCCGCTGCCGGCGCCGGCGACGACGCGCCCCGCCGGCAGGAACTTGAACCCCTCCATCGCCTCGTAGAAGCGCTCTGTCCACAGCCCGCGGTCCTGCTCCGGCTCGGCGAGCGCGCTGGCGACGCGGCGCCAGCTGTCCTCGATGGTGCGGTCGAGCGCCACCCCGTCCGGCCCCTTGAGGCGGTATTTCATGTCCCAGATCTGCTGCGAGATCGAGGCGACGCTGGGCATCGAGAAAGGCTCCGCAAGCTGGGAAAACGCCGATTATAGCAGAAAATGTTCCCTCTTTGTGCACAAACAGCGCAAGCCGCGCGAGACCGCAAATGGCTGCCACAGCTCAGGAAATCAAGTTGTCCCCGCTTTTACCCCCGGCCGCCCCGGCCGCTCCCGCTTTGCGCAAGATATCCCCAGACTTATCCACCGATCGGCGAGGGGCCGGCCCCTCAGCCCCAACCAGACGGTCGGTCGCCCTTTCGATCCGCTCCTCGAGCTCGGCCATGAAGGCGCGGCGGGCGCGGCCGGGCGGAATGGGCGGGAGGATCTCGAGGGTGATGCGGCCCGGCCGCTTCAGGAAGTGGCGCCGGCCCCAAAAGAGCCCGCTGTTGAGCGCCACTGGCACCACGGGCAAGCCGAGCTGGCGATAAAGCGCGGCGACGCCCGGCTGGTAGGGGCGATGCGTGCCGGGCGCGGTCCGCGTCCCCTCGGGAAAGATGACGATCGAGCGGCCCTGCCCCACGGCGCGGCTCGCGCCGGCGACGAGGCTCCGAAGCGCCGCGGCGCCGGCCTTGCGGTCGATGGCGATCATGCCGGCCTTCCACACATACCAGCCATAGAAGGGCACCAGCATCAGCTCCTTCTTGAAGACGATGGCGGCGTCGCCGAACACCACCGGCACGGCAAACGTGTCCCAGGCGGATTGATGCTTCATCGCGATGATCGCCGGTCCCGCCGGCAGATGCTCGCGCCCGCGCACCTCGTGGCGCAATCCGACGCACCATTGGAGGAGCTTCAGCACCAGGGCCGCCCAGGTGGCGCCGTACATCATCGCGCAGCGCCAGGGGAGCAGCAGCAGCGGCAATCCAAGGATCGCGGCGACGGCGGTGAAGACGTAAAGGCAGAGCTGAAAGGCAAGCGAGCGGATAAGGATCATCCGCCGCCTTCGCCCTCGCGCATGCTGCGCACGCCCGAGAGCGCCAGGAGATATTTGTGGTACTCGGCGAGCACGTGGGCGAAGGGGCGGGCCGATGCCCACCAGCGATCGGCGTGGTCGCGCTCGGGAAAGACGGGATGGGCGACGATGCGCACCTCCGGCATGGCGCGCGAGAATTCGAGCAGGCTGCGCGGCATGTGGTAGCTCGCCGTCACCAGCCGCAAGGAGCGGAAGCCCTCCTGGCGCATCCATTGCGCCGTCTCGAGCGCGTTGCCGAGCGTGTTGTCGGCCTCGTGCCCAAGCACGATGCAGCACGCCACATGCTCCGGCGACTGATGCGAGACGCGCAGCAGCGCCGCCACATCGGTGCCGTGATAGACGCCGGAGATGAAGAGCTTCTTCGCCTTGCCGGCGGCGAGCAGGCTGAGCCCGCTCTGGACGCGCTGGCTGCCGCCCGTCAGCACGACGATCGCGTCAGTCTCGCTCTCGAGATCGCCGACCGCCTGCGGGATCTGCTGCGCGAACCAGAGAAAGCCGCCGAGCCAGAATGCCGCAACGGCGAGGAGCAGAAGGGCGGTCCAGCCGAGCTTCCGCCGCATCGGGCGGGCGAGCCCCATCTCCTCGGAGCGCGCCTCGCTCATGGCATGCGCGCCAGCGCGCGCAGCACGGTGAACCGCGCCGTCAGCATGGCGATGCCGGCCGCCGCCGCCGGCAGCAGCGCGATGAAAAGCCAGTGCCAGAAGCGAAGCTCGAGCACGGGAACGAGCCGCACGCGCTCGCCCAAAAGCGCGGTGGCGTCGCCCGCATGACCAATGAGCGCCAGCGTCGCGATGGTGAGCACCAGGCCCATGACGCCGCCGCGCAGTCCCAATTCAAGCGCCTGGCGCTCGAATTGGCGGGCGATGTAATTGTCGCGCGCGCCGATGAGGTGCAGGACCTCGATGACGCCGTGATGGACGGCAAGCCCGGCGCGCGTGGTGAAGACCACCGTCAACACCGCCGCCGCGCCGATGAGTACGACCACCGCGAGCGCGGTGAGCTCGACCGAGACGACGAGGCTCGCGAGCCGGTCGAGCCAGAGGCGATGGTCGTCGAGCACTGCCTGCGGCGCCGCCGCGGCCAGGCGCGCGCGCAACGCCGCAAGATCGGGCGGCGCGTCGGTGTCGATGCGGAGATCGATGAGGCGCGGCAGCGGCAGCTCGTCGGCCGAGAGCGCGTTGCCGAGCCATGGCTCCAAGAGGCGCGTCGTTGCCTCGGCGCCGAGCGGCTCGGCGTTCTTGACGCCGGGCGTGTCGCGGAGCGTCTGCAGCACGGCGGCGAGCGCGTCATCGCCTTTGCCGGCCTCGGCTGGGGGAAGCTGCACAGTGAGCGTGCCGCTCAGGCTCCGGTCCCAGCGGGCGAGCGTGCCGTTCAGCACCAGCGTTCCCGCCAGCGCCAATCCCGCGAGATAGACCATGAGGCCGATGATCCACGGCAAGAAGCGCACGGAGCTGTCGCGGTTCAAGGGAATGTCGAGACGCTGCCGCAACATCGGCGCCGCTATCCCACCTGCAGCTCGCGCGGCCGCTCGAGCCGGAGCTCGCCGCGCTCGAGATGAAGCCGCGGCCGGCCGAAGCGCGCCACCAGGCTTTCGCTGTGCGTGGCGATGACGAGGGTGGTGCCGAGCTTGTTCATCTCCTCGAAAAGCCGCAGCAGCCGCACTGCCATCTCCTCGTCGACATTGCCGGTGGGCTCGTCGGCGAGGAGCAGGCTTGGCCGGCCGATGACGGCGCGCGCGATGGCGAGACGCTGCTGCTGTCCGCCGGAGAGCGTCGCCGGCCGCGCATTGAGCTTCTCCGCCAACCCCACCCAGCGCATGAGCTCGGTCACGTGCTCGCGGATCTGCTCCTCGGGATGACCGGCGACGCGCAGCGGCAAGGCCACATTGTCGAAGGCCGAGAGATGGTCGATCAGGCGAAAATCCTGAAAGACGACGCCGATCCGGCGACGCAGCGCCGGCAGTTCGCGCCGCGGCGTCGTCGCGATGTCGCGGCCGAAGAGCGAGATGAGGCCGCGCGAGGGCCGCTCGGCCAAGTACATGAGCTTCAAGAGCGTGGTCTTGCCGGCGCCGCTCGGGCCGGTGAGGAAGTGGAACGATCCCTGGGCGAGCTCCATGTTGATGTCGCGCAGCACTTCCGGGCCCGCGCCATACCGCATCCCGACATTCTCGAAGCGTATCAAGGAGCGCGCTCTCCCTCGACCGGCGGCGGCATCGCGCCGCTGGCGCGAAGATGGCACGAGGCAGGCGCCGCCGTCCAGCAAGCGGCGGAGCGGCCTTAGCTTGCCACCCGGCTCACGGCGGCCTTATAAGGAAAAAAAGCGCTGCGGCTCGATGATCCTAACCTGTCCGGCCTGCTCTACCCGTTATCTGGTCGATCCGCGCGCGCTGGGCGCGACCGGCCGGGTGGTGCGCTGCGCCAATTGCGCCCACACTTGGCACCAGACGCCGCCCGAGGACGCGCCCCAGCGCGTCGATTTGCCGCCGCTTGAGCCCCCGCCCGCGGCCGAGTCGGCGCCCAATCTCCGTACCTCCGAGCGGATCCAGCTCCCCATGGTTGCGCCGCGCCGGCGGCGCGGCTCGATGTTTCTCTGGGCGGCCTATGTGCTGGGATTGCTCGTCCTCATCCTCGCCGGGCTCTGGATCACGCGCAACGAGGTGGTGGCCTACTGGCCGGAGGGTGCTCGCTACTACCAGATGCTCGGTATTCCCGTGGCGCAGACGCCGGGCGCGCTCAACCTGCAAAAGCTCACCACCAGCCACGACATCGAGAACGGGTTGCCGACGCTCGTCATCCAGGGCGAGGTGGTGAACGTCTCCAGGGTGGCGCAGGACGTGCCGAAGCTCACGGTGGTGCTGCGCGATGCCAACGAGCACGACCTCGCCTCGTGGTCCTTCGCCGTGACCGACGAGCGGCTCCTCCCCGGCGCCAGCGTTCCCTTCCGCACCAGCGTCGCCGAGCCGGGCGAAGCCGCGAAGATCGTCCTCGTCACGCTCGGCGCGGAAAAGTAGCGCCATGGCGAAAATCCTGGTGGCTGAGGACGACAAGGCGGTGAATGCGTTCGTCACGCGCGCGCTGGGCCATCGCGGCCACGAGGTGCGGGCGGTGCCGGACGGCTCGGCGGCACTCGCGGCGCTCGCCGAGGAGAGCTTCGAGCTCCTCCTCACCGACATCGTCATGCCCGGCTTGGACGGCATCGCGCTCGCGCTCAAGGCGAGCAAGGATCATCCCAAGATGCGCATCCTGCTGATGACCGGCTTCGCCCATGAGCGCCAACGCGCGCACAATCTCGAAGCGCTCATCCACCGCGTCATCGCCAAACCCTTCACCCTCGAAGAGATCTGCATGGTGGTGGAGGAAGAGCTGTCGGCATAGTGCGAAATCCAGCGTTGGAAGCGTATGAGCACCGATTTGGAGCCTCTGATCGAGATCGCTATCGAGCCGAAGACGAAGGCCGATCAGGTTAAAATGGGCACGGCGTTGGCGCGGCTTGCGACCGAGGATCCGTCCTTCCGCGTCGCCGTCGACCATGAGAGCGGGCAGACGATCATCAAGGGAATGGGCGAGCTCCATCTCGAGATCATCGTCGACCGCATGAAGCGGGAGTTCAAGGTCGAGGCCA
>DASZAN010000147.1:0-30307 GCA_035945115.1 Allostellaceae bacterium | reverse complement strand
GCCTCTTGTATGGATCGGCGGCGCGCTCCTCCCGTGGGCTGGGATCGCCGCTCTCCTCGTTAGGCGTTAAGGGCAGAGAATGTCATATATGGATCTCGAAGCCGAGCTCGACGAGGTCCTCCGCGAAGCGGGCTGGGCCGGAATGAGTTGGAGTGCGCTGACCACGAGGTACGCAAAGGTGGCGACGACCGACGATCTGAAAACAGCGCTCGGCAATCTCATCGCCAAGAAGAGCATCTATCGATTTTTGCGACCACACGGCACCGGACGCACCGCGGCGGTCTCGACGCTCTACTATTCCTTTTGGCCGACGACCACCTCGCGAACGCAATCGCAGCTTATCGAAGCGCGGAGCGCCCCATGACCGAGGCGGACTTCATCATCATCGCGACCGCGATCGCAGTAGTGGGCGCGATCATCGTTGGCGTGACCGAGCACGCGACGCGCACGCGCTTGGCCAGAGCCGCCGCGAGCGGGTCAAGATGTCGGAATGGGTTCCTATTACGGGATAGGAGTCGCGCGACACGTCGTCGATCTCAATCAGGGCTCGGAAACCATCGTATTTGAGCTCGACAGCAAATCGGGATTGTCGAAGGCCGCAGCCCCGCGCTTTAGCGCGAGCGGCAAAACTCTCGGCAGCTCGGGTCGTCATGCTTCGCCGCGCGGTCCCTCGGTAGACCTTTTCGCGTCGACTGCGTCGAGTGCCGCGGCCAATTCATCGGGCGCGGGATGGTGGCCGTCCGCCACAACACTGACAGCGTAGCCGGTCGCGACAAGTATCCCCGGCTTAAACCCCGGCACTCGCTGAAGGAGGCGGAGGCTTTGCTCGATGAGCTGCCTCGTGAGTTTGACGACTTCCGCTTGTGGCACTTCTCGGAAGTGGCGGGATATCCGACTTGAGTCCGCGATGCGCCACATAACAGACATTAGGGAGCGGCTTCAAACTTAACAGCGAGGGACGGCGCTACTTCTTCCGCTCCACCCTCTCGATATGCCACGGGGTCTTGCCGGGCAAATCGGCAAAGTGCTCGTATGCCTTAGCTATCTCCAGCAACTGCCGGCGCTTCTCGGGGTCTGTAACTGCCTCGGCTTCCTGACGGGCTTCCTTCGCCCTATCGCGGTACAGCTGTTCGGTCACCATGACTGCACGTCCACACACAGTGGGGCGGCGCCTATCCTAAAACAGTTACGAATGGCGCGTAAACCGGCCCGCCCTAGTCCCCTAGATAAGGGCCACCACCCACCACACTCTGCTTCGCCTCGGTGCTGCCTTGGATATACCGTTGCGTGGTGGCGAGGCTGGCGTGGCCGGCGAGCTCCTGCACGTCGCGGAGGCTGCCGCCCGCTTCGATGATCTTCCTGGCGGCGCGGGTGATGAATGTCCGCCGTCCGCTGTGGCTCGAGGCGCCGGCGAAACCAAGCTTGCCGTATAGACGCGCAAACCACATCTGCACCGCCGCTGCGCTTAAGCCATCACCTCGGTCGCTATGGATGACACGGCGGGGCGGCGCCGCCTTTTCGCCCCGATCCGCCTTGAGTGCAATCAGCGCCTCGCGAAGATTCGTATTCATCGGAATGGTACGGCCGCCGCGCTTACCCTTGCTCGCATCGTTGGTGAGGTGGATGGCATCGCCGATCGCGCCCTCGGCATCCGTCACCATGGCCCAGGTGAGGCAGGCGATCTCCTCGGCGCGCATGCCCGCTTTAACGCTCAGCCGGATCATGACGCGGTCGCGGAGAGGATAGCGGCTGGTCGCGACAACGGCCCGGATCCGTCAAATTGGCGATCGAGTGACGCGCAACATCGGCATCGTTGCTTCCTATAGTTTTGCGCTTTTCGCAGTACGATTTTTCGATGGTCGAATCGAGGATCTTGATGAGTTACGACCGCTCTTTGTCGTACTCCACCCGACTCGCCGACCATCGAACGAAGGAACGAGTGCGCGACTCGGATCGGCCGCGCGATCGCGCGCGTGAGGATCCTCTCTATCGGCCGGGATCCAGGCCGTGATGGATGGCCTCGACGTAGCAAAAGCCGTCTCCGCCCGTGATCTCTGCCAACAGTCTCCCTTGCGACATAAAGTTGGCGAAGATCGTCAGCCCGCCCACGACGGCGAAGGCGAGAAACCAAATCCATTTCCCGACCGATGACTTCGGCGGATGCAGTGAGTTGCGGCAGCGCCCCTTTACTGCCTATTTCTCGTAGCGCGATCCCTCGCCTGATCCGCTTCCTTCTCGCACACAAATGCGTCGCTCTAAAGCCCGCCCTGCCGAGACAAGGTGACAGCATCGCTCGCGACTGAGCGCAACTGGGAATTTTTTCGTGGACGGGTCCTCCTGCGTGTCGGATGGGATCCACCCAGAATGCGCCAGGAGCCCACACAGACGCGCAAGCGGCAGATCGCCGCTACTAGGCGCGGCCCAGCGCAAATGCTCGCGCGCTTCGCCAATGCCGTCCGTCCAAGTCGTGGTGGCCGAGGTCATTTGGCTCAGCCCTTCCTGGCCCTCCTTCAAGAGCGGGGCGCGCGCACTACGAATTTGTCAGCAACGCGTAATCTTCCTCCGTCAAACGGATGTTTTTTGCAGCCAGATTGTCTTCGAAATGCTCTATCGAAGAGGTTCCAGGGATGGGCAGCATCATCGGTGAGCGGCGCAACAACCACGCGAGTGCTATCTGCAAAGGTGTCGCTTGATGGTGGCGCGCAATCACACCGAGCTTACCTCCTGAGTTCGCGAGAGCGCCTGCACTAAGTGGATACCATGGCAGGAATGCCAACCCGTCCCGCGCACATGTATCCACAATCCCATCATGAGTCCGGTCGGTCAGGTTGTAGCGGTTTTGGACTGAGACGACCGTCGCGAGTTTGCGGGCCTGCTCAAGCTGGCGCAGGTTGACATTCGAAACGCCGATGTGACGGATTTTCCCCTCTCTTTGCAGCTCGACCAGCGTTCCCAGCGAATCTTGCAGCGGGACATCTGGGTCAACGGTATGGAGTTGATAGAGGTCGACGCGGTCGAGCTTTAGTCGTTTCAGGCTACCTTCGCACGCCTCGCGGAGATGAGCAGGTCGGCAATCGGGCTCCCAGCGGTCACGGCCAGGTCGAATGAGGCCGCCTTTTGTGGCTATGACAAGACCCGGCGGGTATGGGTGCAGCGCTTCGGCAATGATCCTCTCGCTGGTTTCTGGTCCATAAGAGTCTGCCGTGTCGATGAAATTGACGCCGCGTTCGACGACGCGGTGCAGTAAGGCAATAGCCGCCGAACGGTCGGGCGGGTCACCCCATACTCCTCGACCAGTGATGCGCATCGCACCGAACCCAAGTCGGTTGACAGTGAGGTCGTTGCCGAGAGTCAGCAGCGGATTGTCACCGGACGCCGGAATTGCTGTGGCCATCATCCTTGCTCCTAGTGGATCGAATCTAACACTTGGTGCCCCCGTTTGACGGCGGCGACGTTTTTGTTGGGGTCCTTGGTCCAGGTAAGGGGTTTTGGGTCACCGTCTTGGGTTTGACAGGACCTTCCGCATGACGGACCAAGGTTGCACCTTTGCGTCAAACGGGATGGCATGGGCCTGGCTGGTTGATGGCAGGCGCGTGAAGACGCGTTGCGTATTCGGCAATGACGGCAAGGCATGACGGCGAAACACCGTCTCTGCCTTGCCGCCGTTGAAATAGACGTGCGTAGTATGCGGATACTTCGCGAAGAAAGCCGGAAAGTCATTTGCCACTTCTTCCGAGATCGATGAGTCGAGACTGCCGGGCCTGATGCACGCCTGAAGCGAGTCCCAGAGGGCGACGCCCGCAAAATTCAGGCGCTCCACTCTCCCGGCGTATGGCAGTGATGGACCCGATCCAAACAGTTCGCCCATGATGCGCCAGAATGCGTTGCTCGGATGCGCGTAATACTGGCCAGCTTTCAGTGACGCTTCTCCAGGCATGGAGCCGAGAATTAGCACCTTGCTCTTCTCCGAGACGATCGGCGGAAAGCTCTCGACGCGGCTCATGTTGCCTCAATTGCATCGCGCCGAAGCCCCGCCGTCAATCGGATGTTTGTTCGCTAGTGCATTCCGCAGACGGCGGCGAGATGGTTGAACACCGCTCATTCGGGCAGAAAACCATTGGTAGCGTTCGTTTTAAATTCGCAAGCCGCCTCATTACACGCGGCGGCCCGCCGAACTCTTCCTTGGGCACGTTCGCAACGCGGAGCGGCGGTGACTGCCTGCGCCATCACTGACGCCGCTCGGCCAATTCACCTACAAGGGCTCGGCTGAGGCCACTTCGATCGCTTCTGCGGCAGATAACTTTTTCACACTGCCGGATTTGACGTTCAGGCCAAACTCGCGGCTCAAGAGCTTCTTCTTCCAGGACTCTTCGACAAGCTCGATACCGAGATCGGAATTTACGACCTTGAGCACCGTCGCCTGATAATTGCGGTGGCGGTGAAGCTTCATTTCTTTATTCCCGCCGTGCCCCGTCGTAGCGTAATCGATGAACCTGCCCCATAGGCTGTCGTCGCCCTTCGCGGACCCGACATACTGCTTGCCGGTTTCTTTGCGCACGAGGAGATAAACGCCTTTCACGCTCCTCAGGACTTCCCGCCAAGCTGTCGGCACTGATTCGATCTCGTCAATGTCGCACCGAAATTCCCGGAAGCCTGGGAACGGTTCGTCGTGGAGTTCGCGTCTGATCTCGAGTACCTGCTTGTTCTGGTGGCTTGCACGCTGAACCCAGTTCCGACCTTTGCCCCAGTCGATCGTAAGACGACCAACAAATTCGGCCAGGCAAGCATCACGCTCGATTGTGTAGAAAGGATAGCCCGAACGGTCTTTCCCGCTAAGGGGATCATGAGTCCCTGGCGGAGCCTTCTCCCGATCCGTCACCGCATAGAGCCCCACGAACAATGTCTCGCCATCGGGGGCTCCGACGAAACCCGCTATCATGTGGCCGACTGGGAAGACGTCGCGGCGCTGGATACGCTGGTAAAGCTCGAAGGCTGCCGGATCGTCGCGCCAGAGCCGATAGACGGTGCGGCCACGGACACGTGTGTCTTGGTGGCGCGCCAGCCGGACGAATTTCGGATCGATACCTTCGGCAGCTAGAAGCGTATTGAACTTCAGCATGGCGGTCCTCCCGTCGAACAGGCGATGCCTCGGCTTGAGGTTCATGACGTCGAGATCTTTGCTCTTGGAGGGCAAGCGTCGGCAATGTGTGAGGCGGCCCAGCCCGTGGACGCCGATCCTCTCGTGGGTCTCTCCCCCACCCCTCTGGTCACTTTCGCTTTGTGCAAGTCCGGGGAGCATCGCAGGCGATACCAGCCTGGTCAAATTCGCGAGGTCCAATACGTCCCCGGTTCTCCTGCTTGCGTGTGGCGACACGGAACTCGACCCGCGGAAAACGAGATGATCGTCGGGAACCGCCTCTTCGAGGCGGAACTCATAGAAAAGTTGTCCCTGACTCTGGTTGCGCCGCCCCATCATCGTCCGCCCCCGTCGCCAATCGCGCGCAGGAAACGGAATCACGGTCGCCGTCGACCTTCAACGCCTTTCTGCAACACTATCTGCCAATAGGCGACATCGCCCCGCTACTCGATCACCTCGTCGGCACGGGCGAAGAGCGACGGTGGGAAGGTGATGCCGAGTGCCTTGGCGGCACTGAGGTTGATGACGAACTCGAATTTGGCCGGCTGCAAGACCGGCAAGTCGGCGGGCTTGGCGCCCCTGAGAATCTTGCCAGCATAGACGCCGACCTGACGATATTGATCGACGAGGCTTGGGCCGTAGCTCATCAACCCACCGGCGGCAGTGAAGTCGCGGGTCCCAGAGAGCGTGGGGAGGTTCTGGCGCGCCGCTTGTGCCACGATCTGATCGCGCCGGCTGATGAGGAAGCCGTCGGGACCGACGATCAGCGCTCCGGCGTGCAGCTGCGGCAATGTCGCGAACGCAGCCTCGAGCAAGGTTCCCGCGCCCCGGGGGTGCTATGCTCACCCGATGGATCGCGCCACTGTCCTGGGGCACTTGCAACGAGCCAAGGAGCACGTTGCTCAAGGCGAGAGACACATTCGCCGACAGCAAGAGATCATCCAGCAGCTACAGGACCATGGTCACGACACGGAGCTGGCCAGAGAGCTGCTGGCCACGTTCGAACAACTGCAAGTGTCGCATCTCGCCGATCGCGATCGGTTCGCCAAGATGCTCGAAAAGTTGGGCTAAGGCTGATGCGCGCCGAGGTTCTGCTCGACACTACTCGGCCAACGCGATGACGCGGCTTGATCTCACCGACGAGGAGCGCCGGGCGCTGCTCTCTTCAACTAGGCCGCGCTGGTGGAGAGTTGACGTAGCTTTCTCGCTCCCCATGATTTGCGTGGTCATCCTTCGCATGGTCGAGGCATCAAGGGAGCGGTGCTATGGGGTTCGAGCACAGGCGCGAGGTTGAGGTTTACGATGGAAGCGGGAACCGTGTTTGGCGTGGCCCGATCGTGTTGGCCGCAACGGGTGATCCAAATCTCGCGCCTGCCGATGAAGCGTTCGAGCGTGCTGCCGTCGCCAGATGCCGAAAAGTCGGGCACGTGATCGCAGGTGACGCGAAGGCATCCGCAAAGGTGGTCTATTATCTTGGCGGCTACACCGCTCACCCGGATATCGAGTGAGCCTACTCCTCACCCGGTAATGAGCCGATCGAGGTGAGGCAGGAGGGGGATCGGCTCCGCGCCCTCGCCGAGAGGCTGAGCGAGCCGAGAACGCCCAGGCGCTAGCATCACCCCCGGCGGCGTCGTGCTATAACGGAGTGTTCGAGGAGGACCGCATGACCGGTGGTCGCCGAATCCTGATCGTCGATGACGACGCGGCGTTGCGCCACTCGCTGGCGGAGCAGCTGCAATTGCACGAGGCGTTGTCGGCGGCGCAGGCGGAGACCGGCGCCGAGGCGCTCGACGTGGCGAAGCGCGAGCATTTCGACGCGATCGTCCTCGATGTCGGCCTGCCCGATATGGACGGGCGCGAGCTCTGCCGCCTGATGCGCCGGGGCGGCGTGCGCGCGCCGATCCTCATGCTGACCGGCGCCGACACTGACGCGGACGCCATCTTGGGACTCGACAGCGGCGCCAACGACTACATCACCAAGCCTTTTCGCCTGAACGTGCTGCTCGCGCGCTTGCGCGCCCAACTCCGCCAGCACGAGCTCAGCGACGACGCGGTCTTCACCATCGGCCCCTACACCTTCCGGCCCTCGGCGAAGATGCTCGTCGACGAAAGCGGCCGCAAGAAAGTGCAGCTCACCGAGAAAGAAACGGCGATGCTCAAATACCTCTGTCGCGCCGGCGACAAGGTCGTCGGCCGCGACACGCTCTTGAGCGAAGTCTGGGGCTACAACACCGGCGTCACCACGCACACGCTCGAAACCCACGTCTATCGCCTGCGGCACAAGATCGAGCGCGATCCCGCGAAAGCGCAGATCCTGGTGACCGAGCCGGGCGGGTATCGGCTGCTGCCGTAAGCAGCGCGTCAGCTACATTAGCCGCTTCGGCGATTGAGCCGATGACCGACGTGCGATGGATAGGGACTGGAGCCGTAAAGCTCGACCTCAGCGACGAGGAGCGCCGGGCGCTGCTCCTCTTCATCCAGGCCACGCTGGTGGAGCCCAGATACCCGCTCTCGCCCGAGGTCGAGGCGCTCCGGCGGATCGCGGAGAAGCTGAGTGTAGAGGCGCGCAAGAAGCGGGACGGTTGACCATCGGAGTGATGGGCAACAGACTTCCCATCGCCGCGGCGCGCGAGCCTGAGAATGCCGCGGCTCACTTCACCTAGCGAGGCGCGTCTCGTCGTTCCCTGGTGCGCCTCGCACTCTTTTAGGACGGGAGTGACCGCAATGGGAAAATACCACCTGCACGACGAGCACGGAGCGATCGTCGCGTCTTTCGACGACTGGGACGAAGGGCTGGCCGAAGGAGCCCGGCGCATGATCGAACTTAGAAACCAGGGCAGGGTCGGGAAGTTTGAGCTACGCGATCCCTCGGGGAAGAAGGCTTCACATACCTTCGTGGCAGACCGCTCCGTTCGGATGTAAGCGCCTGCCGGTTGTCACTCCGCGGACGCCGTTCCGCCAGTGATCGATCGTCGCCCTCTCACGTCTTGGTCGTGAGCGGCTCGCGATAGGCGCAAAAGAAAAGCCCCGCCGGTGAGGGCGGGGCTTTCCGGTTGTAGCGCGATCAAACAGTTATCACTCGGCGACTGCGGCGATCGGGGCGGCACACTTCTCTAGGCACCGCATCGACCACTCATTGACCGACTGGTCGCTCTTCTTCTTGGCCACACCAACACCATCGAAGGCTTCTGGTCGCTGCTGAAGCGCGGCGTGATCGGCACCTATCACAAGGTCAGTCCGAAATATCTGCCGCTCTACGTCGCAGAATTCTACTTCCGATACAACAACCGGAAGAACGACGACATTTTCGGCGCGGCAGTTAGCGGATGTTAAGGTCATCGCTTTACCCCCTAACGACCTTCACATCATCGCCCTCGATGAATACGCCCATAGTAAACTTAAGGGGATGAACCGCATTCGTTGCGTTCAACTCGTATGAAAGTGTCCATCGCTCGCCTCTCTCGATCTGAATTGGGCGTCCCGCTCTAGTATCCAGATTCGTAAAAAACAATTCTCCGCTCTCGGTCTTCCATCCGCGCACAAGTTCATAGTTTTCGCTGTCATTCGGATTTATGAGACTCCCGCCCGCATCTGGCGCGCTTCCCACGGCTAATACATTGTATGGACAATCAGGATGCCAGCTTTTCGGGCGCGGTGTGATGCTACACAATTTCACGCGTACATTATCGGCGGTCGCCGGACCGCCGTTGTGCACGTTTATCCTCCAACTCGTGCTGTTTTTGTATTGAGAATCACGAAAAGGGAAGGGCCCGCTTTCTGATAGGCGCGCTCGCTCCGAACGTAGAGCCGCAATTTGAGATTCTTGTTCCTTGTAAATCCAATACGGTGCGAAGGCCAACCTGACGACGACAATGGCGCTGAGAATGAAGGCGGCAACCTGCCAACCACTAAGCGCTTCCGACCATCCGAGCCATTCCAGGATCATCTTCAGGCCCGGAAGCTCGTAGGCGAGAAAGCCAACGACAATGATAGCTGCAAAAATAATGGCTTGAGCGAGGTCGATTGCTGGCTTGCACGCCACCCGCAGCACTTTTGCCCAGTAACCCCAGAAGCCAATTTCCATGGCCGCGCCCCCGGCGAGTGTGTAACCGATAGGGTATACACTCGGGCCTGTCTGCCAAGTCCCGGATAATCTCCTAAATTTACCGATTTTTCTGATGGCCTCCCCGCGGCAGCGTCGCGAGCCTCGCGGCGACCATCGCGCGCTGGCTCGGGTCGAGAGACATCTTCGATGCGGTTGACATCTAAGGCGAGACGCCGTCATCGTCCGTGCGGCTCCGGTTAAGGGTGGTCGATGGAAGCGTTAGCCGCTGCATTCTTCACGGCAGCCATTGCGCTGCTCGGAAAAATCTTCTTCGACCTCTGGAACCGCCAGCACGAGCGGAGAGGGATTGCCGGCGCGCTCGCAGGCGAGATCGGCGCCTACATCTCGTTCTTCGAGCAACAGCCGTTGACCGAAGGTTACCGCAAACTCGCTGCGGCTCCGCGTAACGAGCGCGTAAGGGGGTTGTCTAGCATGATGGCGCCTCCCTCCGGTCATCCCGTGTTCGACAAGCTCGCCGGTCAGCTTGGCCGGCTCTCCCCGGCTCGGGCTTGCGAAGTGTCGCGGTTCTACAACGTGGCCACGGGCCTGAGATTGCTGCTGGCTCATCTATCGTCACCGAAGTTCCTAGAGGCGGACGACCGGATACAGCAGGCCACGCTGGAGTACCTAGCCGCCGGCCATGATAAGTACGTCCCCCTTGCGCGGGCGCTCGTGACCGAGTTGGAGGACGTTGCGCGTGAGAGCGTGTGGTCGGTGATGATGGTGAAGCTTGCCGACGCTCGTCGACGGCTCACCACCCACCAAAAACCCACGCCTTAGTGCGTCCGTCCCTTTAGCCTAGCCGTTCCGATGGAGCAGTTCGCCGCAGCGCCTTACGGCCCGCGCCTGCCGCACCGTGTTAGAAGCTGCATGGGCGTGGAGTTACCGGAGCGCCCGCGAGCCCGGGGTGATTGCCGACCGCGATGGCGCAGCGTTTCCCAGCGGCACGTTTGAGTTTGGCGCCGTTCCTCAGCCGACCGCGCTGGCATCTGCAAGGATTGAGAGGCCGGGTGTGGAAGACCCGGCCTCTCGGCGATGCACCCCTGCTAACGGAAGGGATGACCGCGAATGGCTGACGTACCTCCAATCAAGACCAACTGGTGGGACGCTGAACCGCCCTTCAAACTCGCCCTAACAACAGAGGGCGAGCTGACCGTCGAATGGGGTCTTTCTCCGGCGCCCGCTCTTCGGATGCCGCAGCTGCGATTTGGGATTGTGATTCCAGCGGAACAAGTAAAAATCCTGAAACGGCGCCTTCAAGAGAGCGAAACCATTCGGGATACGCTATCCGCAAAGCCGCCAACGCAAGGCCCTCACTAAAGTGCCTCACTGCGCTTGCGATCATGTCCGTTTACTCCCCTTTCGTCAGCCGGCTCGACGCCGCGTCTCTCGCGCCTGAGCCGCCCGCCTCATGCGATCGGCGAGGGCGCAGACGACGGCCCAGCAGACGCTTTCGTCGATCGCGACGCCGGCCCTCGACGGTCGCCACGATTGGCCTGACCGAGCGACCGAGTAATGAACGGGCATCTACGACGCGCGAGGTACGCTTCAGGCTCGATTGGTGCTGCGTGCGAAAGCGTCGCCGGCGCTCTGGCAACCCGATCAATGACCGTGAACGCTGCGGACATCGGCGACGTCGAAGGCGAGTAGTTGTTGCAGGTCCCGTGACGACGGGAGCCGACCGTGCGCGCGGCGAGCGCGCGCCTCGCCGCGGCGTTCATCACGCCGAGCGGGCTCCTCTTCATGGCGTCATGCTCGCACAATGTCGAGCCCGCGTCGTTTTCGGAAGCCGTGCGGCGCGGCCTCGAAGATGCCCGGCGCGGCGGCCCGCATCCTCAGAACGAGCGGCGCCGCCGCCGACCACCCGGTCCATCCCTGGCTTCCGGAGAGGGCGTACCTCAAGGCCGAGCTGCTCCAAGTGGATTGAGCGGATGCGGCCAATTCGATCGTAAAAAGCGCTTAGGTCGTGATGACACCGAACCGACATTTCCGAAATTGGCCGCTAACCGGACACGCCGCGGCATTGTCAAAATCGACGCGATTGACCCCGAGCGGAAGTGAACCGCCTTACTCGATCACCTCGTCGGCGCTGGCGAGAATGGATTGCGGGATCGCGATGCCAAGCGCCTTCGCGGTCTTGAGATTGATGACCAGCTCGAACTTGGTCGGCTGCTCGATCGGCAGGTCGGCCGGCTTGGCGCCTTTGAGGATCTTGTCCACATAGGTCGCGGCATGTCGAAAGCTATCACGGCTAGATGGTCCATAGGCTACTAGGCCGCCACCGACCACCTCTTCCTTCGCTCCGTACATCGCCGGCAGGCGGCTTTTCGTTGCGAGGTCCAAGAGCCGTTGTCGGTGCAGCAGCAACATCCCGTCCCGGAGCACCAGAACAGCGCCGGCCCCCTCTCTGGTCATCGCCGCAAATGCCTTCTCGAAGTCGTCAGGCGCTCGCGCTTCCAGGGATTGAAGCTTGATTGCCGCCGACTGCGCCGCAGCCTGCGCAGCTTCGAGCATGCGTCCGTTTGCCTGATTGGTCGGGTTGTAGAGGACCGCCACCCGCGAAACCTCAGGGACGATCTCCTTGAGCAGTTGCAGCTGTTTCCCGGCTATCTCGGGGTAGAGGAGGGAGAGTCCGGTGATGTTCCCACCGGGCCGTGGGAGGCTGGCCACGAGACCAGCCCCCACTGGATCGGGATGGTCCGCCATGACGATCGGGATCGTCCGAGTGGCATGCTCTGCTGCTAACACTCCTTCTGAACCGGGCACAACGATAACGTCAACTCCGAGAGCGACCAGCTCGGCCGCGAGGTCCGGGAGCCGCTCGTACCTTCCCTCCGAAACCCGCCAGTCGATAGTGATGTTCCGACCCTCCACGTAACCCAGATCGCGCAGCCCCTGAATGAATGCCCCCCAAAGAACCGCGCCCTCTCCGGCGGTCATGGGAAGATTGGCAAGAATGCCGATCCGAAATAATTTCGCTGGCTGGTCCGCACCCGCTGCAAAGGGCGCCCCGGCCACCGCTCCGCCGAGCAGAATCAAGAAATATCGCCGTCTCATGCTATCACCTCGTCCGCGCAGTCGAGCGACAGGGTGTCGTCCTTGGCCGATCTTGCCTCGCGCGGCCACTGGGCGTGATGGAGCTTGCTTGTGCATGAAGTCTAAGCGCGGCGGTGGGGGAGTGCCAGCATCGGCCTTGAACCCTGCCCCATAGAGCCGTTGCTAGTCTCAGACAGCAAAGGCGCTATCCAGGGATCAGCGCGCAGAACGCCTACCTGGACGGTGAGCTATGCGCGGTCAGGTGATGCAGGCGATGTCGCTTATTGGCACTTTTGCGAAGTAGGAGCGTGCTCGATCCAGGTCCGGTTCGCGGCGCAAACCGGACATACTGAAAAAGCCGTGTCACTTCGCAGAAGTGCCAATTTCGGACATTCGTAACCGACTATTCCTCGCCAGATATTTCCCCGACTAACAGCAGGAGCAGGCGGGTCTCTGAAGCGGCCGTGCCCAGGGAGGTTGGCACAGAGCCCGGCCGCCCCATCGGGGCTTAGCCCGATCACGACCGCGAACGCCCCCTGCCACCAATGAGCAGGGGTAGTTATCGGGCGAACTGCCGATATCCGATGGCCCGTGGCTCGCTATGCTCAGCAGATGGACCGCGCCGCTTTAGAGCAGCATCTACAGGAAATCCGACACCGCATCGCCGAAGGCGGGAGGCGCATTGGCCGGCAGGGGGGTATCGTGATGGTCGCACCTAACGTTGTCTCAGCGGACAATTCAAGGCGGGCAGCGAATGAACGTGCCGACCGAGACTGATGACCTCACGCCCGTGATCTATCCGTTCGGACGCGGAGGCGAGAAAGTGCGCATCACCGAGATGACCGGGCGCCAACTCGCGGCGGCGCTCGGGTCTTTCCCGCCCACCCTGACAGGGCCATCGGGTCGCTGGGGCGCGTTCCTGCGCCAGGTGCTGCGGAAGTTCCGAGCGGCGGGTGGCCGGCCAGACGAACGTGTCGCATCGCGCGTCGAGCTATCGTCTCGCATCGTGCTTGAGTGGATGCGCGGAAATCGCGGCGGCAGCGAATGACTCCACTGCCCAGGCGGTGCCGCTCGCATTGAAGCGACGAGCCGCCGCGTTCGATCATGACGACTGGGTTTTCGAGCTCAAATACGACGGCTTCCGCGCGCTGCTTGAGATCGACGACAACGGCGCTCACCTTCTGCCGCTACGATGATGCGTGCGGGTGTGGCGCTCGCAATGATGCCACCGTCCGCGACAGAAGAGCTGGTCGAGAAGCGGCTTGCTCGAGCCCTACGTAGCTCGCAATGAGATCGCGTCGTCGAGCTGGATCAGGAAAAACCCGATCTGGCACCTCAAGCGTCGCGATTGTTGCGTCGTTGATTGTTGACGTTGTCTTCTGATAAGAGGTTCGCTGACAATCGGCACGCTCACCGGGCCGATATCTTCGTTGCGCGTACCAGCGTAATATTTACGTGGGTAAGGCTCAAATGGTCAATTTCCATCGCGGGGGTCGTGACTTGAAACGCTGGACTGCACGGCTTCTCTTCGTCCTTCTGGCTCTTGCCGCCCTACCTGTCGGCACTCACGCGGCGATGAGCGACGCCGCCGACAAGGTCCGTGGATTCTACGACGCCCTGCTGAGTACCATGAGAGACGGCCCCTCTCTCGGCGCGAAGGGACGCTATGAAAGGCTTAAGCCGGTCATCGGACGCACCTTCGACCTGCCCTATATGGCGCGTGCTGTCGTGGGGCCCGCTTGGGCGAGCGCCTCAGCGGCGGAGCAGGAGGAGATGACGAATGTATTCTCGCGTTACGTCACGGCAACATACGCCGACCGCTTCGACAGCTTTTCCGGCGAGCAGCTTCAGGTATCGGGCGAGGAACCTAATGCTGCCAATGTCATCGTCGACAGTCGCATCGTCAAGGCTGACGGAAAGCCGGTTGTCATCAAGTATCTGATGCGCCGTAACGGTGACGATTGGCGGGTGGTCGATGTCTACCTCGAGGGGACCATCAGCGAGCTCGCGACGCGCCGTTCGGAATTTTCGTCGATCGTCCGGCAGAAGGGGATTGATGGCCTCGTCGCCGTACTTGATCAAAAAGTGGAGTCATTGGTAGGCGACGGCGCGAAGTAGCTCACGGCGATAGCTCTTCCATGGTTCGGCCGCCACGTCGCGTGGCGGCGCGCCGGCGCAGAAATCGCTTGTCCTTCTGACCTCAGCGTATTCCGGTGGACGGTACGAGCACCGGGACCGCCCGCGGCAACACGGTCAGGGTCTCCGCTCCACTAACGGCGCCGAAGGATTGCGTCCCGCCTGCCGTAGGCCGAATCCGGACAACTCGCCCCCTGCGCCGAATGACGCGCTGCTCGCGAGAGGGCGCGCGTAGGAATAGGCCGAATAGCGCGGCCAGAAGAGCCCGCTTCGTATCACCCAAGACCACACAAAGGTCGAATAGCCCATCGCAAGGGTCTGCGTCAGGGGTGAAGAGGAGCCTGCCGGGGAAGACCGGTAGGTTAGCCACCACAGTAAGAGCGACCCGCTCTGAAACGGTCTCGCCGTCGACCCTCGACCTCCATAGTGGACGGTGCTTGCCCAGACGACAACCATTTCGCTACCGCCAGCAAATACCCAGCGATGCGCCGCGTATGGCTAACGCGATCGATCCCGTCTTCACCCATCGATTTTATCGTTTCAATAAAGCCATGAATGAAGACATCGAGGAAGAAACTCTCCGCGCCGTCGGCGCTTTGACGAAGCCCAGCATCAACGTAGATGCATCGACCCGCTTCCAGTAGATTGAGAATCGCGGAGACTTCAGCTCGGTGGCCGAACGCTTGGGCGCAGACATTGCCGAAGCCCACCGGCGGCGCGATGATCGGGATGCGGTGCCGGATCACGGCCTCGGCGAGATCGTCGAGCGTATCGTCTCCTGCCAGGGAAATCAGGTAATCGGGTGGCTGGCGACACTCTTGTGCCCAGCGACGTGCATGGCCGGGATCCTCGGTTACCAACACCGAGGGGCTATAGCCCCGCCTTTTAAGCTCGCAGGTGAGCGGTTCGACAAGGGCAAGCCCGTGACCCCGCCCGGCGCGCGGATTGAGTACGATCTGGACCTCGGGCGAGCGCTTTTCCGTACTGACAGACGGGTTCGTTTCATGTTTCATAGGCGAGCCGCAGCCACTTAGCGAATTTCTCGACGCCTTCATGCCGGCTTGGACTACTCCGCCGCGCCTTGAAACTGTGCGGGATTTGGGAGCCACTGCCCAATCCGCAAGGCGTTCGCTTGATGAGTTGGCCGTTGCCAATCGCTTCTGTCGTGGCACGCAAATCATCGTTCTCAATCTGAGAAGGCTCGCTGCGTCTCTCCCTCAAGGCGAACTCCGGATCCTTGACGTCGGCAGCGGCGGCGGCGACATCGCGCGTGCGCTGGCGTTGTGGGGGCGCAAGGTAGGCCGCCCGCTCCGCATCGTTGCCCTCGATCGTCATGTCGAGGCGGTGGCGCGGGCCACCGTCCTCTCGCGCGGACTCACCGAGGTCCACCACGTCCGCGGCGACGCGTTCGCTCTTCCTTTCCGCCCCGGCAGCTTCGATTTCGTCGTCTCGTCGATGATGCTGCATTATTTCCCCCTGGGTGATGCCAAGCGGCTCCTCATGACCTTCGCGAGCATAGCCAAACGCGCTGTGTTGGTCGCCGATATAGAACGTCATTGGTTTCCCTGTCTCGCCATCGGCGTGCTCGCGCCCCTCACCGGCAATCATCTCATCCGCCGACACTTCCGGGACACTGTCTTGCAAGGCTTCACGCCCGCCGAATTGGACGGGCTAACCTTCGAAGCGCGATTTATGCGGTCACGGATTCGCCGGCATTTTCCCTACCGTTTGGTTCTCGTTGGCGAGCTTAGCCCGGGAATCTGAGGGGCTTGTAAGGTTGTCGGGATGGATTGCCGCGATCCGCGTGAGCCTCGACTTACGTTGCTGAAGACGCAGCCTTCGATGCCTCCGTGCCCCGGCTTGGAAAGCCGGCGAGGGACGTGCGACGCCCCAAACCGAAATAGCCCCACGGTCGGCTTTGATGCGCCGAGACACGCAAATACCTTTGGAGGAGAATCGTCATTTGCCACCCCTGCTTCACTGCCGCTATCAATGGCCAGACCGATTGCGATAGCCGCGCACACAATCGCATAGCTCGGGGGAGGCCGCTCGAAGAACGACGCTGCCACTGCCGCGCTTGGCAACCGGTTCAGCCGGTCGGAGCTAGCCCGTTTTCGGATCGTTGATCCTAGTGGTGTAGATCGGAGCGCTCATTTGCCACGAGAGCCTGCATCACTCGGCGCCACGAGGCGGCGCGCGTATGAAGCCAGCGCTGTCATTAGCGTTTTGGCCGGCCTGGCGCTTGCGATGGCGCTGGTGGTCCATTTTGGCCTGTCAGAGGTGGGCGCCGCGCTGCGGGCCGTCGGTGGGCTTGGATTGGTGGCGATTTCGGCGATGCACCTGATCGCGAGCGCCGCGATGGGGCTCGGCTGGTGGGCTGTGGCGGGTGGCCGCCAGGCTACAGCCGGTCCCGGGACTTTCATCTGGGGCCGGGTGATGCGCGATGCTGGATCGGATGTCCTGCCGCTATCCCAGGTGGTCGGTTTCGTGTTAGGCGCACGCGCCATCACACTGCATGGGGTCAGCGCTGTGGTTGCCGCGGCAACGACGGTCGTCGATGTCACGCTTGAGCTCGGCTCGCAGCTGGCATACACGGCTCTTGGACTTGCCTTGCTGCTGCAGCTGCGACCGGGCACGCAATTCGTCGTGCCCGGCTTCATAGGACTGGGCGTCGCTATCGCAGTGGTCGCTGCATTTGTAGTGGCACAGCGCAGCGGCGCCCATCTCCTTGATCACCTCAGTGCACGGCTCGCGCGCGATTGGTTGGACAGTGTCGCGGCGACCGCGGGCGCGCTGCAGGCAGAGATTCAAAAAGCCTATGCGCGTCGCGCCGGGGCTTGGGGGTGCTTTCTGGCGCATTTTGTCGCCTGGATCGGCGTTGCCACTCAGGTGTGGTTGGCGCTGCAGCTCATGGGCACCCCACTCAGCTTCGGATCGATCCTGGTCATCGAGAGCTTGGTTTACGCGATCCGCAGCGCCGCCTTTTTTGTGCCGAATGCGATCGGCGTTCAGGAGGCCGCCTATGTGGTGCTGGGTGCGGGGTTCGGTTGACGCCCGACGTCGCCTTGGCGCTGTCGCTCTTGAAACGCGGTCGCGATCTGCTCATCGGCATTCCCGCGCTTCTATTTTGGCAATTCATCGAGGGCCGGCGCTTTTGGAAAGTCCGAGCGACTGCATCCAGTAGCAATTGATATCGCAGCGATCGCGCCAGGCCGCTGAGCTTGTCGACAAGATCCTGCCCGGGACAAAGCCCGCCGACATCCCGGTCGAGCAGCCAACCAAATTCGAGCTGGTCGTCAACGTCAAGACCGCTAAGGCGCTCGGCCTCGAAATCCCGCCAACGCTCCTCGCGCGCGCCGACGAGGTGATTGAGTAGGGCGGTCCACTTCCGCTCCTGGCACAACTCGGAAGAACGAGTTTCGTCGACTTATGTCCGCTTGTCCCCGGTTTGCGGACTCTTAGCGATCGATCAGTCACTTCGCAGATGTGCCAATAGCGGCCCTAAGCGGGCTCGCGTATGCAGGTTCAAATCGGGGGAGGAATTTGGCCAGAATCACACAAAGCAGTCTATTACCCTATTTGCCTAAGGACCCATGCCCCCTTGCCGGGCCTGCTCGACCAGGGTCAAGCTCTCATGCGATCCATCCGCCAGATAGCACGGGCGGTAAAGCGCCGACAGTCACGACCTTTGACTACCTCCCCTCCCATCAGACGCGGGCAGGCTAAAGCGTGATAACTCTGAGATTCTCGAAGGCTGCTGACGCACCGGTCCGCGTCGATGATTCCGTTCTTGCCGCGACGCTTGTCTTCAGCATCGCGGCGATGACGATGCTCCTGCACAGCGCGATCGGGAGTGCCGACCGGCGACAAGCGATCGCTGTTGTTGTCTATGGCACGACCCTTGTCGCATGCGCGCTTTGCTCCTTCCTCTACCACACGGTGGCGCGGGCGCGGTGGCGTAGGATCCTGCGATATCTCGATCATGCTGCCATTTTTCTACTGATTGCCGGAACCTACACACCTTTTGCCCGTGACGATTTGCGCGGACCCTTTGGGTTGAGCCTTCTCGTTTGGGTATGGGCGCTCGCATCGCTGGGCGTTGTGTTGAAGCTGCTGCTGCTCGGCGCTTACGACCGCGTCTTCGTTGGCATGTATGTCGGGATCGGCTGGTTGGTCGTCGTCTCGCTCGGCGAGTCGATCAGGGTGATCGCCCCGGCACCCCTTCTACTGCTGATCGTCGGTGGGATCGCCTATACCGCGGGAGCGATGGTGTACGCACGGAACACCAGCCGCTGGACGGCGCCAATTTGGCACTGCTGTGTGTTAGCAGGATGCCTTACGCATTATTTCGCAGTGATAGCGCATATCTGGACGCGCTCAGTTTGATTGATTAGGCCTCAGCGCAGGTCGCCTCGGCGAGCGCGGCATCCGCGTCGGTGGCGAAGTTGATCCGAATCGCGGTGTGTCGCCAGTCTACCCAATGGCCTATATGCCATTCGGCGATTTGGTGGCTAGCCACGAGTGCGTTTAGCCGCGTCGCGAGGTTGCCCACTCCGAATATCCCACCACTCACGGCAAACGTGGTTTGGCGCTCAACTTGGGCCGACATGTGGACCTCCTGGGAGAAGATGCGGCGTTCTCGAGCCGCGCAGGCCGCGAACAACGCGCCTCGGCCGGCTCATTGTCGACCGCCGCGCCCGGCGAAAAGCCAAGGCCGCGTTGCGAGCGTCATCATGCAATTTGAAATACCCGAGCTCGTAGCTCTTTCCTGCGTGAAAGATCGTCAAGAAACCGGATTCGTATTTCCAACTCGACAAAGGCGGATCCATTAGCCCTTCTCCTGTGATTAAATTCTGCTCGCGGATGCGGTTGTCCTCTGTCCATCAATCACGACGCGTTCGGGTTTGGCTCGGGATCGCTTCGAGCGCGTCCATGGCGACGAGATCGGCGCCCTGCCGATTTCAGTCATTGCATAGCCTGGTCATGTCATCGAGAACAATCGCTATGAGCCGTTGGCGCCGCGCATCCTGAGCCTCCGCGGTGCCGGCAAAGAGCTCAATGAGATACCGCGCCTTCGCCGCTGCCTCGGCCCAGGTTTGGGACGGAGCGGCGATGAGAAACTTCTCGAGTTCAGCCTGGCGCTCTCGCAAGGCGGCCTGATCGAGGCGGACCTCCTGGAGCCGCCGGCGAATCTCGGTGTCCTTCTGGGCATTCATGCCGCGGTGCTCGTCGAGCTCTACCGGTTCGTTTGTCATGGCTCGGCTGCCCCTTCTTCGCGGCTTGACCAGTTGGCTCACTGCCGGCCGGTTGAGCAAGAATCGCCGCCCCGCCAATCGGCGATCCTCCGTCGCCAAGCTCGGAATCTAGAAGTCCGTGCCCTCCATGCCGCTCGGCAGCGACGGCGTACTCTTGTCTGGCCTCTCGGCGACCATCGCCTCGGTCGTGATGAGCAGACCGGCGATGGAGGCCGCGCCCTGCAGCGCCAAACGCACGACCTTGGTCGGGTCGATGATCCCTGCCTTCACCATGTCGACATAATTGCCGGTCTGCGCGTCGAAGCCATGACTGGCATCTCCCTTGTCCAGGAGCTTGCCGACGACGACCGAGGCATCCGCCCCCGCGTTCGCGAAAATCTGCCTCGCCGGGGCCTGCAACGCGCGGCGCACGATGTCGATACCGACCTTCTGGTCGTCGTTCTCGGGTTTCAGCCGGCCGAGCGCCTTGCTTGCATAGAGGAGTGTGACGCCGCCGCCGGCGACGACGCCTTCCTCGACGGCCGCGCGGGTTGCATGCATCGCGTCTTCGACGCGATCCTTGCGCTCCCTCACCTCGACCTCGGTTGCGCCGCCGACGCGGATGATCGCGACGCCGCCCGCCAGCTTCGCCAGCCGCTCCTGCAGTTTCTCGCGATCGTAGTCGGAGGTGGTCTCCTCGATCTGCGCCTTGAGCTGCGCGATCCGGCCTTGGATGACCTTCTTCTGCCCCGCGCCGTCGATGACTGTGGTGTTCTCCTTCTCGATGCGCACCTTCTTGGCCCTGCCCAGCATATCGAGCGTAATGCTCTCGAACTTGATGCCGAGGTCGTCGCTGACGACCTGGCCGCCCGTGAGGATGGCGATGTCCTCGAGCATCGCCTTGCGGCGATCGCCGAAACCCGGTGCTTTCACCCCCGCCACCTTGAGGCCGCCGCGGAGCTTGTTGACAACGAGCGTCGCCAGCCCCTCGCCGTCGATGTCCTCAGCGACGATAAGCAGCGGCTTGCCGCTCTGCACCACGGCCTCGAGCAGGGGGAGAATTGCCTGCACACCCGGAAGCTTCTTTTCGTGCAGGAGGATGTAAGGGTCGTCAAGCTCGGCAATCATCTTCTCTGCATTGGTGATGAAGTAGGCCGAGATATAGCCGCGGTCGAACTGCATGCCTTCGACGATGTCGAGCTCAGTCTCTAAGGACTTCGCCTCCTCAACCGTGATCACGCCTTCATTTCCCACCTTCTGCATCGCTTTCGCGATCATCTCGCCGATCTCGCGGTCGTCATTGGCCGAGATTGTCCCGACCTGAGCGATCTCGGCGTTGGTCGAGACCTTTTTCGAGACCCTCTTGATGTCGGCGACCACCGCCTCCACGGCCATGTCGATGCCGCGCTTCAGATCCATCGGATTCATGCCGGCGGCAACCGCCTTCGCGCCCTCGCGCACGATCGCCTGGGCCAGCACCGTCGCTGTCGTTGTGCCGTCGCCAGCAAGATCGCTGGTCCGGGAGGCGACCTCGCGGACCATCTGCGCGCCCATATTCTCGAACCGATCGGCGAGCTCGATTTCCTTGGCGACCGTCACACCATCCTTGGTGATGCGCGGGGCGCCATATGATTTGGCGAGGACGACGTTGCGCCCTTTGGGGCCGAGCGTCACCTTCACTGCGTTAGCGAGAATCTCGACGCCGCGCAGCATGCGCTCGCGCGCATCGCCGCTAAATTTGACTTCCTTGGCAGCCATGTTCTGGGTTCCTTGTGTTAGGCGGCTTTCTTCTTCGCGGCGGCCGGCTCGATCACGCCCATGATGTCGGATTCCTTCATGATCATGAGCTCCTCGCCGTCGAGCTTGATCTCGCTGCCCGACCACTTGCCGAAGAGCACGCGGTCGCCGGCCTTGACGTCGAGCGGGTGCAGCGTGCCATCCTCATCAAGCGCACCGGGGCAAACGGCGACGACTTCGCCTTCCATCGGCTTTTCTTGCGCGGTGTCAGGAATGATCACTCCGCCGGAGCTCTTCGCCTGGTGCGCGACACGGCGCACCAGAACGCGGTCCTGCAACGGACGCAACTTCATGGCCGGTCTCCTCGGACCGAATTTTCAGGATTTGGCACTGTGACGTCAGGAGCACCAATGCTGCTTCGTCACATGGGGTGGCGTGCCCTCAAATACAATGAAAGAAATATGCTTTTCTGGATTTTGCGAGCATTTCTTTGAGTGGATAGTTCCCCACGCGACGATCCGAGCAGCCAGCAACGCTGCAAGAGCTGCAAGAATAGCAATGGCGGTCGAGCTGTGGGCGTGCGCATATAGACCGATGAAAGCGCTTCGGGTCCTCATCGTCGAGGACGACGCCTTGATCGCCACCCTGCTTTCGGAGCTGCTCGCAGGAATGGGCCACGATGTCTGTGCCACGGCGGCCACTGAGGCCCACGCGGTAACGGCGGCCGCCCGACACAGGCCGGACCTGATGATCGTCGACGCGGCTTTGGCGCGAGGAAGCGGTGTTTCTGCGGTCGAAGAAATACTCCGCGCGGGACCGGTGGCGCATCTCTTCGTCAGCGGGGACCCTTGGACGGTTCAAGCCCTCAGGCCGAGCGCCGTGGTCGTCCGGAAGCCGTTTCGTGAAGCGGATCTCGTCAGAGCGATCACAACCGCGCTCAATGCCGCCACCACCAGGTGACCGGCGTCCGCGCGTTTGCGCTACTCGGCAGGCGGCGGTCCCCCTGATGGGAGGTCGGTACGGCTTACGTCTGCGCCATAAATGATGCCGATCGCAAGGGCTTGCGCCGGCAACCATCGTGCCCGCTCGGAAGTCGGCCACTCCCCGTTCGCCGGCACGGCGCGGCGTACCTTCGGGTCCTGGTCCCTGTCAGCACACTTGCGTTCTGCTACTGCCCTGCGCTCTGTTCCGCACGCTCGCGCCCATCGCGCGCTCGCTTCGACAGCCCTTGCTTTGAATTCTCGACCGAGCGTCATCGGGGCTTCGGAGCCCTTGCGCATGTGCCGACAGGGCGAACCAACGTGGTGTCAGGCTGCGAGCTTCCTGGCGCAAGCACTCGTAACATCGGAGTCGGCGGGAGCGCTTCCAGGCATCACCGCCCACTTTCCCGCGAGCTCGTATCGTGCGGTCCAGTCGAGCGTGGCGGCCGTTGGCACGTCAGCCAGCGCGCGCGCCTCGCAGAACATCGCCTGCTGCTCGACAATTCCGGCGTGGACCTCGGCGCGCGCCGTGCTGCTTGTTACCTGCCAGCCGATAGAGTTGGAGATCAACGGTCCCGCGACCAAGCCGATCGCCAGAGCGATCGCTGCAGGTTTTGCGGCGGTCCACTTGGATGCTAAGTTTTCCCATGCTGTCATGACACGCTCCCTGAGCGCTGATGAGGTTGCTGAACGGGTGCGGAAGTATGAGATAGGTTGGGAGCGGCCAGCGCGAGCGATAGGATCGGAAACTACTCAGAGCGCACCGTTGAGCGAAGCGCGTGAGCGCCGCGACGCCCGATCACGATTCCTGCCGACTCGAGAATGCTCTAAGTATAAATACTCAGATCAAGTGGGTTGGTTTGCTTTCTCCCAGGGAGCGCCATTTGCATCAAAGCGGAACGCTCAGGCAGAGCGGCGGTTTGTTTACGGAGAGGGCGGCACCCCTCGAGGAGCATTTCATGCCCACAGCGTACTTCCGTGCGAAGGCCGAACAATGCCGTGGCCTGCTCAAGCTCGCCACTGATCGGCGAGTTATCGAGCAACTGCGGCTGTGGATCTCCGATTTTGAGGCGGATGCAGCGCGAATCCGGAAGCGGGCAGCAACCTCGGACCATCGGTCCAGAGCGGTCGTGGCGGTAATTTCTGATGAAATCGATGTCGGCTCTCAGGACAGCTTTCCCGCGAGCGACGCGCCAAGCTGGACCTCGGTGACCAGGCTCGGCAGGCCCGCGCAAATCGATTGATCGTCGCCTACACGGCTGCGCTGGCCTGAGAAACTGCTGCGAATACCGTGAGCCGCCTCAGTCGCTTACCTTTTTCAGCGCCGAGCCTTTGTGCATCGCGATGTGGTCGGTCTTGTCGCTCTTGATCTCATATTGCGGGTCATTGTCGCTGGCGTGACGCGTATGGCCTTTATAGTCAACGTCCCTGGTGTGCACCTTGATGATCCTGCCGCGGACATAGCCGGCTTCCGAGTTCCAGACCACGTGATCGCCGATCTTGAATTTCTTCGACATGGGACGGGCGCTAGGCCGAGGCGAGCGCCAGGCGCACCAGCGCCGGCAGCGACTTCGAGCCGGTCTTGTGCATGATCGCGTTGCGATGGTTTTCTACGGTTCGTCGGCTGATGCCGAGGTCGGCGGCAATGTTCTTGCTGGGCTGCCCCGAGAGCACCAGATCCAGGATCTGGCGCTGGCGCGCCGTGAGACCGGCGAGGCGCGCTGCTGCCGCCTCGCGCCACGTCGACCGCTTGGCGGAATCGCGCATTTGCTCCAGCGCGCGATCGATGCTGGTGAGCAGCTCGTCGCTGCCGACCGGTTTCTCGATGAAATCCACCGCCCCTGCCCGCATCGCCCGTACCGCCATATGCACGTCGCCATTGCCGGTGATCATGATCGCCGGCAGCCGGCAGCCCTTGTCCTTCAAGCGTTGCAGCAGCGCAAACCCGCTCATGCCGGGCATCACAGCGTCGACCAGCAGGCATCCGTCGGCACCGAGGCGATACGCATCGAGAAAAGCCTCTGCGCTCGCGTAGAGCTCCACTCGCCGGCCATTTTCCCTTAGCAGATCGTTCAGCGACTGGCGTACGGCTCTGTCATCGTCAACCACGAAGATGACGGGGCCTTCCTCGCCGTTGCCCACCTCAGGCGAAAGTTGGGGCTGCGGTGTCGCGGCCGGCCTACGCTCCGAGAAAAGATGCTGGATGAGGCTCATCAGCTCTTTGAGCTTCACCGGCTTGTGGAGGTGGGCGCAGCCGTGACGCGCGATCGCCCGCAACGTGTCCGTCGAGATGTCGCCCGTGAGAATGATCACCGGGATCTCGTGATGCAGGATTTCCCGCAGCCTCGCGACGAGCTGAAGCCCGTTCACCCGATTCGGCAGATTGTAGTCGGCGATTACGAGGTCCGGGTGCAGCGAGTCGGATGCGATCAACCCCAGCGCCCTCCTGCCGTCCGCGGCAGTCAAAGTGCCGTAGCCTTCGTCGATGAGCAGGACCTCCAGCATCTCGCGCACGCTTTGGTCGTCCTCGACCACGAGGACCGTGCCCCGCCGGCGAAGGTCGTTCTCTTTCGCCGGCCGGTCTTGGGGCGGCGGAGAGGCTGCGTCTTCGCGCCCGAGCGGTACCTCGACGGTGAAGACCGAGCCCTTGCCCGGACGAGACCTCACATCGACCGGATGGCCCAACAGATCCGCCAGGCGTTGCACGATGGCGAGGCCAAGGCCCAGGCCGCGGCTGCGCTCGCGGGTAGCATTTTCGAGCTGGTGAAATTCTTCGAAGATCGCTTTGAGCTGCCCTTCGGGGATGCCGGGCCCTGTGTCCCATACCTCGATGCTCAGCTTGTCGCCGTGCCTGCGGCAACCGAGCAGTACCCGACCGCGCTCGGTATATTTCACGGCATTGGAGAGCAGGTTTCGTATCAGCTGCTCGAGCAGGCGCGGATCGCTGCGCACGAAAAGCCGGCACGGGACCACGTGCCATCCGAGGCCGCGCGCTGCCGCGTGATAGGCGAACTCGGTCCTCAGCCGCTCGAGCAGGTCCTTGAGCGAGAAGGTGACGAGGCTGGGGCGCACGATCCCGGCCTCGAGCTGGTTGATATCGAGGAGCGTATCGAGCATGCCGGACATGGCGCCCAAGGTCTCCTCGAGCCGACCTACGAGCTTCGAAGCGTCCGGATCCGTGACCTTCTTCGCCAATATCCCCTGGAGCAGGCTGAGCGTCTGGAGCGGCTGGCGCAAGTCGTGGCTCGCGGCGGCGAGAAAGCGCGACTTGCCGAGATTGGCCTGCTCTGCCTGCCGCTTCGCGGCATGCAACGTCTCGGCAGCATGCTTTCGCTCGGTTATATCGTCGATCGCCAGCAGAATCTTCGCATGTTCGGCGAGGCCGTCATCGATTTTCCGCGCATTGAGGAGCAGGACCCGGCTGCCGAGCAGTGGGAGCTCTGCCTCGACCTCGAAATCCGCGATGGGAGCGGTCTCAGTCCGGACGTGATTAAGGAAAGTGCGCAGTCCCGCTATCGCCGAGAGGTGGTTGCTGGCGGCAGCGAAGCGCCGACTGACCGTCTGCTCGGGCGCGAGCGCGAAGGTGCGGTAGAAAGCGTCGTTGCCAGAGACGATGCGCAGATCCTCGTCGAACACGACCAACGGTTGCCGGACGGTATTGATGATGCTGTCGGAATAAGCGCGCGCGGCTTCGATCCGCCGCTCCGCCAGCTTGATCTCGGAGATGTCGGCGAAGGTGATGACGACGCCTTCGATCCGGTTGTCGTGGGTGCGGTAGGGCAGGATGCGGCGATTGTACCAGGTGCCATCGCCCCCTTCGATCTCGTGACGGAGCGGCACAAGATCCGTCAGGACGGCCCGCGCTTCGGCGAGGAGAGCGGTGTCGCCGGCGAGAGGCATGAGGTCCGCAAGCGGCCGGCCGATATCGGTGGCGATGACGCGGAAAAGCGATTTCGCCGCCGGCGTGAAAAAGCGAATATTGAGGTTGCTGTCCAGGAAGAGCGTCGCGACGTCTGAGCTGTAGAGGATATTCTGGAGGTCGTTGGACGTGCTGCGCTGCCGCTCGAGCGTCTCCTGGAGCTGGCTGTTGAGCGCGGTAAGCTCCTCATTGAGCGATTGCAACTCTTCCTTCGAGGTTACCAGCTCCTCGTTGGTCGACTGAAATTCCTCGTTGACGGACAAGGCTTCTTCATTGATCGCCTTCTGCTCCTCGTTGGCCGCCTCGAGATCGCGGGTCGTGTCCTGAAGCTCCGTGCGGGTGGCGTCGAGCTCACGCTCGAGCTCGGCGACCCGTGAGACATCCTCTGCCGGATTGACGGAGCGGCCTCGCTTGGTTGGCCGCTTGGGTTCCTCGAGGAAGCTGACCAGCAGTAATTCCTCGCCGTCGCTTTGAACGGGCTGAACGGCGACGCTGACCGTCACGGCGTTGCCGTCATACCGAACCTGCGCGCCGGTGACGATGGCGCGGGCGCGCTCCTCGCTCGCCCGGTGGATCGCCGCTCTGAGCTTATTGCGCAGACCGTCGCGTGCCATCGCCATCAGGTCGCGGCTGGGCTCGCCGGAAACCACCCGCAGATAGCGATCCGTCGCTCCCAAATAATAGAGACATTCGTTGCGGCGGTTGATCAGGACCGAAGCCGGCGCATAGGTCCCGAGCAGCACGCGTTGCGCGACCTCGACAAGCCGCGGGCTCTGGGGCGCCCGCTTCTGCACTCCCGACGGCTCGAGCGGCCGCACCCCGGCGACGGCGGCGACCGGGAAATCGACCTCGCCGGGCCGAACCCGGCCGACATGCCGGTAGATACGCTGCGTCTTGGAGATCGGCTCGAACCGGTCGTTGAGCCTGCCTACCGTCTCGGACCCGCCGAGAAAGAGGATGCCGCCTTCGCGCAGGGCGAAATGAAATAGCAGGAGCACTTTCTCCTGCGCCTCGGGGCGCAGGTAGATGAGGAGGTTGCGGCAGCAGACCAGGTCGAGACGCGAGAACGGCGGGTCGGCCAGCACGTCCTGGACCGTGAAGACGGCGACTTCGCGCAGCGCCGGCACGACGCGGTAGCTGTGGTCCTCCTTGATGAAGAAGCGGGCGAGAAGCGGCGGCGGCACGTCCACCTCGATCGTCTCGGGATAGATGCCATTGCGAGCGAAGGCCACCGCATCCTCATCGACATCGGAGGCAAAGACCTGGAGCTTGAGGTTGCGCCCGGCAGCGGCGATTTCCTCAAGAAAGAGCATGGCGATGGAGTAAGTCTCCTCGCCCGTGCTGCACCCGGCGACCCATATTCGGAGCGGGCGGTCCGAGCTGTGCATGCGCACGAGCCCGGGAACGATCTCCTTCGCGAGAAATTCGAAGACCTCGGGATCGCGGAAGAAGCTGGTGACATTGATGAGCAGGTCCTTGCCGAGAACCTGGAGCTCTCGCGAGTCGTGTCGGAGTAGCTTGAGATAGCGACCGCTGTCGGTGACGGCGGCTATCGCCATGCGCCGCTCGATCCGGCGCTGTAGCGTGCCGGACTTGTAGAGGGCGAAGTCATGCGGCGTCTTCGCGCGCAGAAGAGCGATGATATCGGTAAGTCCGTTCTCGGCTTCCTCGCCGGTAGCGGCACCCTCGCGCGCGCCATTGAGGTACATTTGCCAGCTGTATTTGGCGAGGATCGCCGGGATCTTTGCCACCGGCAGCACGAGATCGACCGCGCCCGTCGCGATCGCGTTCCGCGGCATGCCGTCGTAACCGGCTTCGCTCGGATCCTGCGCGATGACGAGGCCACCCTTCTCCTTCACCGCCTTCAATCCAAGGCTGCCATCCGCTCCGGTACCCGACAGGATCACGCAAATCGCGCGCTCGCCAAGCTCCGCCGACATCGAGCGCAGGAGGAAATCGAGAGGCATGCGCGCGCCGTGGCGCTCCCGAGGCTTGGAGAGACGGAGCGCGCCATCCCGGATCGAAAGGTAGACACCGGGCGGAATGACATAGACACAGCCGCGTTCGAGCACCATCCCATCGGCGGCATGCCGCACCGTCATCGCCGTATGTCCAGCCAGCAACTCGACCATCATGCTCTGGTGCGTCGGATCGAGATGCTGGACCAAGATGAAGGCCATACCGTTGTCGGCCGGCAGCGCGTCGAGGAATTTTTGGAAGGCGTCGAGGCCGCCGGCGGAAGCTCCGATGCCAACGACCGGGAAGTCACCACGCTCGCGCGAAGCTGAGCGTCGCCTGCGCGGCGGCAGCGCAGCCACGCCGATCCGCATGCGCCGGCGTTGTCTGGCCATTTTTTCCTTGTTTCCTGCCATCATCCCTCGCACGAGGTCGCAGGAGCCAACGACATTAGCAGAGCGCGTGGTCTACCGCCATTGCTGGGTTCGGTCGAGCGCCTGAATCTGGCTCTTTTTCATCAACGCGGAGCACCAAGGCTCGCTCGAGCGGAGCTACGTACAGCCCCACAATACGCGCACCTTTTTCGACAAAGAGCGGATCGGTCGAGAGTTTGAAGCCTCAACTCGATGAGGCTGCAGGCCAAAGGCCTTCCTAACGATTTTCTCGATCACGACACTAGCGTCAGTCAATCACCTCCTCGGCGCGCGCGAGAACCGATGCTGGTATCTTGAGACCCAGAGTTATGGCGGCCTTGACGTTCACCACTAACTCGACTTTAGCGGATTGCGCGACCGGCATATCGGCGGGTTTGGCACCGTCCAGAATCTTGCCGGCATAAGTGCCGGCTTGGTGATACGCATCCCCAAGACTTGGTCCATAACTCATTAGACCACCCGCCACCGCAAACTCGCGCCAAGCATAGAGCGCTGGCACGGCATGGCGCGCCGCCAAAGCTGTGAGCAGATCGCGCTGGCTGTTGAAAAGAGCGTCTCCCGCGACGAGGAGCACACCTGCTCGCAGCTGAACAATGCGTGCGAAGGCCGTCTCGAAGTCGCGCGCGCCGGCGGCTTTGATGGTAAGAAGCGTCGATCCTTTCGCCTGTGCTGCCGCACCCAAAGCTCTCAAGTCGGATTCAAGGATTGGGTTCTCGGGGTTGACGAGCATCGCAACGACAGCGGCGTCAGGTACTAATTGGTGCAGCAGATTTAGTCGCTCTATCTCGAGGTCGATGGCGAACACCCTCACCCCAGTGATGTTGCGTTGGGGGCGTTCAAGACTCGCGACCAGTCCAAATGAGACGGGATCTACCGCATCGGCGAAGACAATTGGAATCGTTGAGGTCAGTGCCTTTGCGGCAAGCGCCGTGACATCGCCGCCGCTGGCGATGATCACAGCCGCTTGACAAAAGACAAGGTCGGCCGCCAGCGCCGGCAGGCGGTCGTACTGCCCCCGCGCCCAGCGGTATTCGATCGCTACGTCCTCACCTCCGACACGACCGGTGTCGCCGAGGCCTCGGCAGAAGGCGGCAACGAGAGGAGCATAAGACTCGGGCCAGGCGCTGCTAAGAAAACCGATGACGGACGGCCGCTGTGCAGCCACGGAACGCGGCCACGCGAGCAGCAGCCCTCCGGCGAGCATTAGGTTCAAATTGCGTCGTCTGATGATCACCCCCGGTATCGCGGCGCCCGCGGCGTTCTCGTTCCATCTCGCCCTTGATCGCCTGATTATTGTGCCCTCGCACGCTGACGGCGACGCTTGGCCTTCAGCCTAGCCTTTCGTTTGTTCGAGCGGATTCGGGTGCTTGATTTGAGCTTCTGTTTCATTTTCGCCTCCGATCCGAAGCTGGTGTAGTTGAGCTGCTTCCCATCCCGCTCGGCGCGGTGCCGTGCGCTTCACCGCCACGCGCATAACCCGCTTACAGCGTATCGAACAGGCTGGCGAACAAGATGAGCCCGATAAGCAGGCCCGTCCAGGTCAACTCGGTCTCATTGAGAGCCAGCCAAGTGTGCCAACCATGCTTCCAGCCTCTGGCCTTGGCAGGGGCAATGCGATCCGCCGGTCTGGGTG
>DASZAN010000146.1:0-11062 GCA_035945115.1 Allostellaceae bacterium | reverse complement strand
CATGAGCGGGATCAAGCTCGTCGCGATCTTGGCGATCTTGGGCATCGGGACGTATGTCTTGACGAGTTCGATTTATACGGTGAGCGAAGTCGAGCAAGCCATCATCACCCAGTTCGGCGAGCCTGTCGGCGCTCCCGTGACCACCGCCGGTCTGAAGCTCAAGGTGCCCTTCATCCAGGATGTCAACTTTATCGACAAGCGCGTTCTCGAGTGGGACGGCAATCCGACGGACATGCCGACGAAGGACAAGCTCTACATTTCGGTCGACCTCTTCGCCCGCTGGCGGATTGTGGATCCTCTCCAGTATTTTCTCCGGCTCCACGATGAACGCAGCGCTCAGTCCCGCCTGGACGATGTTCTCGGCAGCGAGACGCGCAACGCCGTCGCCAAGCATGAGCTGATCGAGATCATCCGCACCACCAAGGATCGCGTGCCGCTGCGCGACACGCTCCAGACCAACGCGGGACAGCCGTTGGATGTGGGCTCACTGGTGCCGATCCAGAAGGGCCGCAAGCTGGTCGAGCAGGAGATCTTTGCCGAGGCTGCTGAGAAGGTTCGCGTGTTCGGTATCGGATTGCTCGATATCCGCTTCAAGCGCATCAACTACAATGAAAGCGTTCGCCCGAAGATCTACGATCGAATGATCAGCGAACGGCGGCAGATCGCAGAACGCTTCCTGTCGGAAGGCAACGGCGAGGCCGCCAGAATCCGTGGCAATCGGGTGCGCGACCTGAACAAGATCCAGTCCGAAGCCTACCGGCAGGTCGAGGAGATCCGCGGCGTGGCGGACGCGAAAGCCACCGAGATCTACGCCAAGGCCTACAACCAGAGTCCTGAGGCGGTGGCGTTCTATGAATTCACGCGGACCATGCAGTCCTACAAGTCCATCATCGCCGAGAACACGACGCTTGTCCTTTCGACGGGCAGCGACCTCTTCAAATTCCTGAAGGGCATGACGCCGGATGGCGACGTCGGCCCACGTTCCAGCGACAGCCGGTGAGAAGGGGCGCCCGTCGTCGTCGGGTGGTGCAAAAAAAGAGGACCGCCGAAGCGGTCCTCTTGGAAGGCCGGACGTTCAGAAGTCCATGCCGCCCATGCCGCCGCCCGGCGGCATCGCCGGAGCCGTTTTAGGCTCGGGCTTTTCCGCCACCATCGCTTCGGTGGTGACCAGCAATCCCGCCACCGACGCCGCATCCTGGAGCGCCAGACGCACCACCTTGGTCGGGTCGATGATGCCGGCCTTGAGCATGTCGACATACTCGCCCGTCTGTGCGTCGAAGCCGTAGTTGGCGTCACTCTTGTCTTGCAGCTTGCCGATCACGATCGAGCCGTCGACGCCCGAGTTCTCCGCGATTTGCCGCACCGGCGTCTGCAGCGCACGGCGCACGATGTCGATGCCCACCTTCTGGTCGTCATTAGCCGGCTTGAGCTTGGCGAGGACTTTGCTGGCGTAGAGCAACGCCACGCCGCCACCGGCGACGATACCCTCCTCGACCGCGGCGCGGGTCGCGTGCATCGCGTCGTCGACGCGATCCTTGCGCTCCTTCACCTCGACCTCAGTAGAGCCGCCGACGCGAATGATCGCGACGCCGCCGGCGAGTTTCGCCAGGCGCTCCTGCAGTTTCTCGCGATCGTAGTCCGACGTGGTTTCTTCGATCTGCGCCTTGATCTGACCGATCCGGCCCTGGATGTCCGCCTTCTTGCCGGCGCCGTCGATGACGGTGGTGTTCTCCTTCTCGATGCGCGCCTTCTTGGCCTTGCCCAGCATGTTGAGCGTGACGTTCTCGAGCTTGATGCCGAGATCTTCGCTTATCAGCTGGCCCGCCGTCAGGATGGCGATATCCTCGAGCATCGCCTTGCGGCGATCGCCGAAGCCCGGCGCCTTCACCGCCGCCACCTTCAAGCCGCCGCGCAGCTTGTTGACGACGAGCGTGGCAAGCGCCTCGCCCTCGACTTCCTCAGCGATGATCAGAAGCGGTTTGCCGCTCTGAACCACGGCCTCGAGAAGCGGTAGCAAGGGCTGAAGGTTCGAGAGCTTCTTTTCGTGGATGAGGATCAGGGGATCGTCGAGCTCGCAGACCATCTTCTCGGCGTTGGTGACGAAGTATGGCGAGATGTAGCCGCGGTCGAACTGCATGCCTTCGACCACCTCGAGCTCGGTCTCCATGCTCTTGGCTTCTTCGACCGTGATGACGCCCTCATTGCCAACCTTCTGCATCGCTTTCGAGAGCATCTCGCCGACTTCCCGATCGCCGTTGGCGGAGATCGTGCCGACCTGGGCGATCTCTTCGTTGGTCGAGACCTTCTTCGAGCGTTTCTTCAGGTCCTCGACCACCGCCGCCACGGCGCTTTCGATGCCGCGCTTCAAATCCATGGGATTGAGCCCGGCGGCCACGGCCTTGACGCCCTCGCGGACGATGGCATGGGCAAGCACTGTCGCGGTGGTCGTACCATCACCCGCCTGATCGCTGGTCCTGGTCGCCACCTCGCGGATCATCTGGGCGCCCATGTTCTCGAACTTGTCGGCAAGCTCGATCTCCTTGGCGACGGTGACGCCGTCCTTGGTGATGCGGGGTGCGCCGAACGATTTGTCGAGCACGACATTGCGGCCCTTGGGGCCGAGCGTCACCCGCACCGCGTGGGCGAGGATATCGATGCCGCGCAACATCCTGTCGCGTGCATCGGTCTGAAACCTAACTTCTTTTGCTGCCATTGTCTTAATCTCCCTCAGGCGACCTTCTTGGCCTTCGAGGGCTTGCCCTCGATGACGCCCATCACGTCGCTCTCCTTCATAATCATGAGCTCTTCGCCGTCGATCTTGACCTCCGTACCGGACCACTTGCCGAAGAGCACGTGGTCGCCGGCCTTGAGGTCGAGCGGTTGAAGCTTGCCGTGTTCGTCGCGCGCGCCGGGTCCGACGGCGACGACCTCGCCTTCCTGCGGTTTTTCCTTGGCGGTGTCCGGGATGATGATGCCGCCGGCAGTCTTCTCTTCCTGCTCCAAGCGGCGGACCACCACGCGGTCGTGCAACGGGCGGAATTTCATTGAAAGCCTCCTCCCTTGATTGGCACTCGAATTGCGTGAGTGCTAAGGCAAGTGGGGAGGTGGCGGGCGGATTACAAGCGCCTGTGCGGACATTCGCCTGATAAAGCACGCGCCAACCGCTGTTTTTCGGCCATCGCCGCAAGCCCCGTGCACTGGCGTAGAATACCGCGGCGAGGGGAGCACCATGATCATCTTCGCTTTTGCCGATGCGTCCCTTCGACGTCATCGGCGCGATCGATGCCGAGCGGCGGCGGAACTGGGTGGAGCGGCTCGCGGCGGTGCGCTCCTACATCTCGCAAATCTTGAGCGGCGAGGACGCAGCCGACCGCCTCGTCGACACCTTCATCGCCAATCAGGATCGGTCCGACACCTGCAGCTACACGGCGCTCTGTGTCGTTCGCGGCCTGGCGGCGTGAGCCGTCGATTGCTGCGCGACCCACACCCGCCGCGGCCCACAGCCCGGAAGCCGCACGGTGCCAACCGAGCGGAGCCTCGCCCGCAGGGCGTCGCTCTCGCGCTTCGAGATTGCGCTCAAAGTCTCGTCGCTCACCGCGAGCGTGGTGTCGAGGCGGCGGGTCAGGCGTTCGAGGCGGCTGGCGACGTTGACGGTGTCGCCGATGATCGCTTGCTCGCCGCCGGCTGGACCGAAGGCGGCCATGCCGTAGTGGAGGCCGATGCCGATAGCGATTGGCGAGGCGCCGTGGTCGCGGCGCTCGTCGCTCCATTGCTCGATCGCGTCCGCGAGCGCGAGCGCGCCGGCAAGCGCGCGGCGCGCGTCGTCGGGCGCCGATTGGCCCGCGCCGAAGATCGCCATGAAGCCATCGCCCAGATGCTTGTGCACGGCGCCGCCATGGGCCTCGACGATGGCGCGCATGCGCGCGTGGAAATCATCGAGAAGCGCGAAGGTCTCGTCCGGGCGAAGCTGCGCCGCCAGCGCGCTATAGCCGCGGATATCGAGGAAGAGCACCGCGGTGGGGCGGACGGCAAGCGTCCCGTCCACGTGCGGCCGCGCCGCGCGCTGAGGATGGCAGAGCTTGCACGGGCGGTATCCTGCACGCTCCGCCTCATCGCAGGAACGGAAAAAGGCGACATTCTCCACTTTTGGCCGGCGCGCGCGGCAGACTGGACGGCAATAAATGCGGGTAGAGGCGACGCCATAGTAGAGGAGACCGTCGAGCCGCGCGTCGCGCCTCAGCACGGCGCGCCAGCACGCTTCTTCGCTCGCAAGCAGATCGGCGAAATTTTCCTTGAGGGGGGCTGCCTTGCTCATCGGGCTGGCTCCGATGCTGATGCGGTCGGTCATTGGCAAAATGATGGTGCGTGGTCGCCGCCCGCGCACTCCGGTCCTTGCATCAAATCGCGTGCCGCCGCTCCCTCAGGAAGAGCGCATACCGGCGTAGACCCACGCCTCTCGTCCGGAAAAGAGCGTCGTTTTGATCCGCTCGTAGCCCGCGGGCTCGTAGCGGTCGGCGACGCCGAGCTCGGCATCGGAGAGGTCGAACACCGTGCCGCGCACGCGGTGCTCTCTGTTGCCGGTGAGAATCACGACGGCATGCTCCGCCTTTCCGCTCTTCGCGACGAAGGCGGCATCGTCGATCACCTTCGTCGATCGCGCGAAGCCCACGAGCTCGTCCGGCTCGCCCTCGAGCAACCGGCCGAAGAGCTCGAGCTGCACGGTGCTTTCCTGGAGCGTGCCATAGGAGAAGAGCAGGGGCATGGGCTCGCGCCTTCTCGCGCTATTGGCGTTGCCACTTGAGTGTCGCGGTCCGCCCGAAACCTTCGAAATTACCGGCGGCGTCGATCAGGCCATCGCGCAGCGTGCCGACGAGATTGATGGTGGGCATGCGCGTGCCGTCAGCGGTTTCGCCGTGCATCTCGATCTTGACCGAGCCGGCCTTCGACACCTCACCGGAGAGAAACACAGTGGCAACGGGCTCGCGGCCCGGCCAGCGTCCGGTGAGCTTGCCGTCGCTCAGGATCCCCTGCGCGCGATAGCAGCGAGCGGGATCGTTGCGGCTCGGCCCATAGCAGACGGCGCCGGCATAAAGTCCGTCCTGCATGACGCCCGGTGCCATCCGCGCATAGAGCCAATACCCCGCGCTGATCGCGAGCACTGCGAGCGCCGCCGCCGCGAGCCACGGCAGAGCCGGCGCGTGGAGCGGCGGAAAGCGGCGCGAGGGGAGCGCGCCTTGATCGGCGCTCTCCGTGATCGTGAAGGTGCGGACCGGCTGCGGAATGTTCTTGAAGCTCTGCTCGCCCAGCGACTTGAAGGAAAGCGAGAGCTTGTTGCGGATTTGATCGTAGACGCTGCCGGAAATGCAGATGCCGCCGGGCTCCGCCGCTGCTTGGAGCCGCGCCGCGACGTTGACGCCGTCGCCGAGGAGATCGTCTCCCTGCACCATGACATCGCCGAGATTGATGCCGAGGCGAAACTTCACTTGGCGCGGCGGCGGAAGTTGCTCGTTGCGGGTGCGGAGCGCCGCCTGCACCTCGGTGGCGCAGCGGACCGCCTCGACTGCGCTCGCGAACTCTGCCAGGACCGCGTCGCCGGCGGTGTTGAAGATACGCCCGCGATGCGCCGCGATCAGGGAATCGATAATGCCGCGGTGCGCACGAAAGGTGCGCAAGGTCTGCTCTTCGTCCTCGGCCATCAGCCGGCTGTATTCGGCGACGTCAGCCGAGAGGATCGTCGCCAGCTTGCGCTCGACCGGTTCTGTCGGCGGTGTCGCCGTTTCCGTCGCCATCAAGGTGCTCGCCGCTGAGGCGCCTCGCGGAACACAGTCTAACCAATATTTTGCCGCTCGTCCCACGTGCCCGGCTCGGCGCTTGCCGGCGACGACGAGCCGAGGCACGATGGGGCGCGACTGTCGGCCGGCAGGAGTGCGGGTCAATGGCAGGCATCTCGGGTCATTGTCGCTTGTGGTCACGAACCTCGTTGCGGCTCTCGCTGGCGGTGTTCGTGCTGGTGGGGGCGCCAGCGCCGCGGGCCGGTGCGTGCACCGTCGATGACGATCTCGACGTCGCGGCCGAGGGGGTAGTCAACAGTTTCGACGTCGCCGAGGCTCGGGGCACCACCAAATCCATGTCATGCAAGTTCCTGGTGCCGGGACCGCACCTCCAGGTCACCGCACGGCGCCAGCCCACGGCAGCCGATATGGCGAGAGCCGACGAAATCCGCGCGCGGACACGACAAGCGCTCGCTAAGTATCAGGACTACCGCGTGGCGTTGCAGGACGGGTACGAGATCCGCTTCCCGAACTTGAACCTAAAGCGCTACCATTTCAGCAATCGCGAGAACGCGCGCGCCAGCCTGCAAGCGTTCGATCCGACGCGACCGACCTCCCTGCTCTATGAGAAAGAGCGTGGCGGCTATCGGCTCATCGGCGTCATGTTCACGGCACCGCGGGTCGTTGGCGAAGCCGAGTTGGATCGGCGCTTCCCGGTCAGCGTCGCGCCCTGGCACCTGCACACGAATTTCTGCCTCGCCTACGCGACGCCGACACGCCAGAGGGGCGCACCCGATCCGCGCTTCGGGCCGCAGGGATCGATCGCGACCGCAGCGGAATGCGTCGCGGCTGGCGGGACGTTCAAGGCAGTCTTGTTCGGCTGGATGACCCACGTCGACCTTTACGATTCCGACGAGAAAGAGTGACCGCGCTTAGCCGATCGCGCCAGTGAAACTGCCTATGCTCGACCTCAGCGAAATCCCCATGCTCGAGACCGCGCGGCTCCGCTTGCGCCGGGTTGAGGAGCGCGATGTGGACGCGCTCGCGACGATGGTTGGGGATCCCCGCTACATGCGGTTTCTGGGCGACGGCAAGACGGCGGACCGCGCCGCGGCGCGCGATTGCTGGCATGCTCGGTCACTGGGCGCTGCGCGGCTATGGATTCTTCGCCCTCGAGGAAAAAGCGTCGGGTGCCTTCATCGGCTGGAGCGGGCTCCTCAATCCGGAGGGCTCGCCGGGGATCGAGATCGCCTGGGGCATTGCGCCGGATCGTTGGCGCCAAGGCTTCGCCACCGAGGCTGCGACCGCCGTGGTCCACTACGCAGCCGACACATTGCATCTGACGCGGCTCATCAGCCTCATCCATCCGGAGAATGTTGCGTCGATCCGGGTCGCCGAGAAGATCGGCGAGCGCTTCGTCGGCACCATCGAGTTCCAGGGCAAGGACGTGCGGCTTTGCGCTGTTGACCTCCCGCCCCGATGAGGATGCTGGAAGGCTACTTCAGCGCCAGCGCGTTGCTCTCGTCGAGGAACGCCATGAGCTCGTGGAAGAACTGCATGCGGTTCTTCTCCATCATGACGGTGTGCGTCCCTTCGCCGAGCTCGACGAAGCGCTTGTAAGGCGCATGCGTGAGCTTCGCGAAATAGGCTTGCGCCTGATAGCTCGGCAAATCCGCGTCCCATTCGGCGTGGATCAGCATGGTCGGCACCTTGATCTCGCCCGGATCATGTTGCGGCTTGTCGGCGGTCCAGTATGTCCGGAGGTCCTGAAGCACGCCGTTGGGGGCGCGCAGCACCGGCGGGTTCTGCTTCGCGCCGCCGGCATCGCTGGCCCAGGTGGCGTCCGCCCATTGCTCGAACCAGCCGGCGGGGATGAGGTCGGCTTTCTTGTCCTCGGGCACGTCCTTGAGCCAGCGCGCCTTCGCGGAATCCTTCGTCACCGTGCGGTAGGCACCGAGCGGGCCGTCGCCGCCGATGAGTGGCGCGCTCTTGAAGAGCCAGAGCGGCGCGTAGAGCACGAGCCGGTTCACCTTGTCGTTATGCTCCCCCGTGTACATGCCCATGATCGCCGTACCCCACGACCAACCCATGAGGTTGAGCTTGGCGGCGCCGCGCTTCTTGAGGATGTGCTCGACGGCGGCGCTCACATCTTTGACCGCGGTCGGCGTGTCGGCAAAGGGCTTTGCCTGATCGGCCGGCTGATCCATCTCTGGCGGCCGGGTCGAGCCGCCGTAGCCGCGCATATCGACGAGCCACACATCCCAGCCGCGCTCGGCGATCATCTCCATCATCGAGCGCCCACCGAGCGGTAGGTCGAACGCGGTCTCGGCCGGATATGTTGCGCCATGGACGAAGAGCAGGATTTTTTCCGCCGGGAAGCTCTCGACGCCCGCGGGATGCTTGTTGCGGAGATAAAGCTCGATGCCGGGATCGGCGGCGGGAATGCGATAGCTGTCGGTCGCGAGGTTCGCCGATTGCGCCGCCGCGGGTACGGCAAGCGCGATGACGATGGCGGCGGCTCTCAGAGGGCTCGCGCCCTGCTTCAACCACGTCCCGGCAAACGCCCATGCCATGGTGTCCTCCCTCTTTCGCGTCGTGCCACGTCTTCGCGCGTGAAGGAGAGCATCAAAGCATCAATCGCGTCACGCCGCAACGAGCGGCACAGCCGACGCATCGCGCGAGTTCGCTTTGGCGTTGGTCGAATGTCGCATTACGCCGGGGAGGCGCGCCCCTTCGGCGGTGCCAGGGTGCCCGCTCTCGCGACAAGCATACAGCCCAAGATAATATCGACGGTGTCGCCATCGCTTGCCAGCGGCAGGTTGACAATCTCGTACTTGAAGAACTCGCGGCCGACCCAATTGATCACGCCGAAATTCCGCAGCGGCTTCTTGTTTTCGCAAATCCACCGGTACATGGCGTTGTTCTCGGCCGCCTGCTCGGGCGCGTACGCCTCTTCCTGAAACTTGCCGGTGCTGTCGCGGCCGACGTACTCGACGATCTCTGTGCCGATAAGACGATAGCGGAACCGCTTCGGCTCGCCGACGACGTCGAGCATGAAAATGTTGCCCAGAAACGGCTTCAGCTCTGCCGGATCGATGTCCACACGCGCCGGGAGGCGGCCGTCGCGCCGCTTGCTTTCCCAGTAGCGAACGAGTTCATTGAGCCGCGGATGATCGAAGCGGAGATCCGAGTCGACGCAGAAGAAGGTGGGTTGCTCGGCTCCAGTCATTCGGGCCAGTCCCGCGTTCCCGAGACAAGAGCTTCACATCGATTGACCCCGCGCCGCAAGGATATTGTCGGCGCGGCAGCTTCACTCCGGCGGGTAGGGGCGCGTCACGCTATTTTGCCGCGGCAGCACCGAGAACAACCCTTCATTGGGGCAGAATTCCTGATAGTCGTCCTCGGGTGCTTTGCCGTCGAGCCATCGCCGGCAGCGGTTGGTGGCGCGGCATTCGAGACAGCCGAGCTCCGCTTCACGATAGATCGCGCGCATCAGCGGACCGGTGGGCGCGGCGAGGCTGAGCCGGTCCGCCATGCGCGAGAAGAGCAGCGATTGTCGCAAGATCCGCTCCAAGAGGACGCGGCGGGGGTCGCGGTGGCCCAAGCGCTCGCTCAAGCGTGCCAGCGCGATGAGGCGCGCCAGCGATGGGGTCGAGGAGCGCGGGGCGGAGGATGTCTTGTCGGTCATGGCGATCTCCTCTCGTCGGTCTTGTTTCGACTGTCGGCCCAGCAAAATCGATCGTCTTTGACCCAGATCAATGCGGCCGTCGCGGCTCTCGGCAACTCGGCGCGGCTCGGGCGAAACCAGCTGATGCACGTCTCGGCTCCGCCATATCCCGCGCCGCCGATCGGACAAGCAAAAGGAGCTCGGTAAGGAGAGGTGTCGCTCGATCGTTGTCACCCGAATTGGTGGGTTGTCCCCACTCGGCACTTTTGGCTGACTGGAGCGTTCGCCAACAAGGCGCTGCTAGAGGAGATAAGCGCCGTGGCCCGTATCCTGCTCGTGGAAGACGATTTCGACGTGCGCCCGCTGCTCGAGCACATTCTCAAGACCGAGGCGACATATGATGTCGTTGCCGTTGAAAGCATGGCGAACGCGCTCGCTTTGCTCGATCAGCGGCCTTTTGATCTCGTGATAACCGACGTGAACTTGCCGGACGGCAGCGGCCTTAGGGTGGCCGACAAGGCGAGGGCGCGGGGCGTGCGGGCGCTGGTCTTCACCGGCCACGGCCTCAGTCTCGAGCCGGGCGCGCTCGCGCACTACGACTACCTCTTGAAGCCGCTCCACGCCCATGAATTCTTGGAGGCGGTGCGTCGCCGCGTGCCGCGCGAAGGCCCGGAGGTGGTGCCGTTTCCGCGGCCGAGTTAGGCGCGGCCTTCCTTCTTCCCCTTGAAAGAGCGCGTCGGCACGTCGCGAAAGAGCGACATGTGCGTGTGGAGCGCTAGCCAATCCTCGCCGATGCCGGCCCGGCCGAAAACGACGGTGGCGCGGCCCGGGCGCGAATAGGAACTGCCGTCGGCGGCGTAGCCGGTCGAATCGAAAATGGCCATGCCGATCGCCGTCAGCCGGTCGGGGGAAACAATGGCGCGAATGTCGGGGCGCCAGCGGAAATCGTCGATATGGGGCCAGACATTGCGCCACTGCTCGCCTTCCACCTTCTCGCGTCCCACCATGAAATCGGTGAAGGTGCCGAAGGCGATCATATCGGGCGCGAAGATCGGCTGCGCGCCGGCGAAATCGACTGCCCGCACATGACCAGCCAGGCGCTCGAACCAACGGTGGATGCGCGCGACGTCGTCTTCGTGAGCCATGGCAGCCGCCTTCCAGCATTCCGCGTGCAATAGCACTGGGTCGCCTGCCGCGGATGAACGTCGCATCCTTTCAGCATACTTCACCGTGCACACGGCCGGCGAACTTGCAGGGGCGATCCGAAATCATCCCATATTTCCGGTCCAAAAGAACTCCAAATACAGCCCGATCAGAGATGCCACCAACGATGCCAGCAACATCGCGAGATTTGCGGGAGCGAGCCGACGTGCCACCGCCGCTCTCACAACGATCACGACGAGCCAGCAAATGCAACAATACAGCGCGAACCAGAAGGCTACGAGGAATGGAAAGAGAATATGCGCCAGTACGCCCGGGCTCGGTCTAAGAGCCGATCCAAGAAGTTGGGATTCAGGAGCAATAAGCTGACCTGGTCAAGCGTCGGAGCATGATGCGGATCATGGCGAGGCGGACGAAGGCGGCGGCGGTTCGCGCGTAGCGCTCGAAGTCGCGCGCGAGGCGG